>NZ_JBFRFW010000016.1:0-160798 GCF_052115025.1 Bradyrhizobium sp. 2TAF24
TGTCCCGGCGCGGTGACCTCGCCGAGAATGAAGAACGGACGGTAGGCCTCGACCTCGACGGCGACATAGGGTTCGCGGATGTAGCCGGCGCGCAGCTTGCCGGTGACGGCGCGGGCGAGCTCGGCGGGCGTGAGGCCGCGGGCATGCACCGTGCCGATCAGCGGCATGGTGATGGCGCCGCCGGCATCGACCGCATAGGAATTGGTGAGGCCGTCCTGGCCGTAGACCACAATGCGCAGGCGATCACCGGCATCGAGGCGGTAGTCGGCGCCGGGGGCAAAGGCGATCGGCGTCACGGCGACATTCGGCGCGCCATAGGCGGGCTGGTCGAAGCCGGCGACCGGCGGCGGCACAGTCATGCACCCCGACAGCGTGATCGCGACAAGCCAACTGAGGATGAAAGCGCGGGCGGCGCGCATCGGAGAATCCATTGCGAAAAATACGCGCCGATTAAGGGCTTCCATGGTTAACAAAGCATGACCTTGCGGTGTCCTTGCACCAAAATCGGCCGCACCGCGCAGCTTCCGTCCGCTTGCGGCCCAACGGCGCCCGGCGCGATGCCGCACGACGCAAATTAACGCGCCAGCAACCTTAATGGACTGTAATCGCCGCCGTCGGGGTGAGTCTGACAGTGCTGCGCGAGTGGGAGTCTGCAATGCGTTTGGCGTTCTGGCGTCGTCGTGAGATCGGTGCTGCGCCCATCGAGGCCGCAACCGCATCCGGACCGGGGCTGTCTCAGTTGGGCTTCACGCCGGGACGTGAGCTGCCCGCCGCCGCGGAGCCGGACGGTCTTGACCTGCGCGTGATCGGCCAGGCCCTGATGCGGCGCAAATTCTGGATTCTCGGGCCGACGCTGCTGGCGGCGGGCCTGTCGATCGTAGCTGTCAACCTGGTGACGCCGCGCTACAAGTCGGAAGCCCGGATCCTGATCGACGGCCGGGAAAACGTCTTCCTGCGCCCGAACGGCGAGCGCGCCGAAGAGCGCACGGCGCTCGATCCCGAGGCCGTGACCAGCCAGGTGCAGCTCGTGTTGTCGCGCGATCTTGCGCGCGACGTGATCAAGGAGAACAAGCTCGCCGAGCGGCCGGAGTTCGATCCGGTGCTGAAGGGCGTCTCGCCGCTGAAGTCGCTGCTCGCGCTGTTCGGCATCATCCGCGATCCATTCAAGATGACGCCGGAGGAGCGGGTGCTCGATGCCTATTATGAGCGCCTGGCCGCTTTCGCGGTCGACAAGTCGCGGGTGATCGCGGTCGAATTCCAGTCGCAGGATCCTGATCTCGCAGCGCGCGTCGCCAATTCCATCGCCAATGGCTATCTCGTGCTGCAGCAGGCGGCGAAGCAGAACCAGGCGCGCTCCGCCGGGCAGTGGCTGTCCGGCGAGATCGACAGCCTGCGCCAGAAGGTGGCCGAGGCCGAAGCCCGCGTCGAGGACTTCCGCTCCAGGTCGAGTCTGTTTGTCGGCACCAACAACACCACGCTGTCCAACCAGCAGCTCGGCGAGATCAACAGCCAGCTGACGAGCGCGCGGGCGCAGAAGTCGGACGCCGAATCCAAGGCGCGGCTGATCCGCGAGATGCTGCAGAGCGGCCGTCCCATCGAGGCGTCGGAAGTCCTCAATTCCGAGCTGGTGCGTCGTCTGACCGAGCAGCGCATCACCTTGCAGGGCCAGCTCGCCGAGCAGTCTTCGACGCTGCTCGACGGCCACCCGCGCATCAAGGAGCTGAAGGCGCAGATTGGCGACCTCGACCGCCAGTTGCGTGACGAAGCCAGCAAGATCTCGCGCTCGCTGGAAAACGATGCGCGCATCGCCGGCGCGCGGGTCGACAGTCTGACGGCCAGCCTCGACCAGATGAAGCGTCAGGCGTCGTCGACCAACGGTCAGGACGTGCAACTGCGCGCGCTGGAGCGCGAAGCCAAGGCGCAGCGCGACCTGCTGGAGTCCTACCTCGCCAAGTATCGCGAGGCGACCGCGCGCGAAAGCATCGACACCGGGCCGAGCGACGGCCGCATCATCTCCCGGGCGATTGTCACCAATGTGCCGGCCTATCCGAAGAAGATGCCGATCGTGCTGATCGCGACGCTGGCGACGCTGATGCTGTCGGCAGGCTCGATCGCGTCCGGTGAGCTGCTGCGGATGACGGCGCCGCGCACGGTGGTCGCGGTGTCCGGATCCGAGGCTCTCGCCCGCACCGTCGCCGAGCCGCGCTTCGCGGCACCGCCATCGCAGGCGCTGCCACCCCAGGCCATGCACCATATCCACCTTGCCGAAGGGGCGTCCCTGGCCGCGCAGCTGCAGCCGGTGGCGCCGCCGCTGCCCCCGGTCTCGCATCCGGGCCTGGCGGCACCCGTCCCCGAGATCGAGCGCGTGGCGCGCGACCTGCAGGTCGCCGGCGTGTCGGCCCGCAAGATCACCATGATCGGCGTCGGCCAGAACGAGAACGTCACCCTCACCGCGCTGACGCTGGCGCGACTGCTGTCACGCAAGGGCAAGGTGGTGCTGGTCGAGCTGTCACTGTCGTCGCCGACGGTGGGGGCGGTGTCCAGCGATCCGATGGCGCCTGGCCTGTCCGATCTGATGCTCGGCTCGGCGAATTTCGGCCAGATCATCTCCCGGGACCGCCTGTCGCAAGTGCATCTGGTCGGCGCCGGCCGCGCCTCCAGAGACCGCACGCTGCTGCAGTCGCCGCGCCTCGCGCTCGCCGTCGATGCGTTGTTGCGGGTCTACGATCATGTGCTGCTCGACGCCGGCACCGCGGCCGACCTGCCGGCGGCGCTGCTGTCCAGCAATGCTCAGGCGGTGGTGATCCCCGATCCGGCGATGGACGCACCGGCGCGGGCGTTCATGGCCGAACAGCTGCGGGCGACCGGCTTCCTCGGCGTCACCATGCTGAGCGGGCCAGCCGATCCGCTCGATGACGGCCGGCCGGCGGTGGCGGCCGCCTGAGACCTGCCACGACACCACGGTGAAAATCCGGTGTTCGGCGCGACCGGACGCCGCTGGAGCGGCCCGGTTTTCACATCGCCGATTCAGTGGCGCAGGGTGCTGCGCACGCGCTGGGCAAGCTGGGCGAGCGCCGGGGTCTGCTTGACCGCGCGCTTGGCGCGCGCCACGGCGGAGAGGGCGAAGGCAGCGGCGCGGCCCTTGGTCGACAGCGGCAGGAAGCTGTCGAAGATCGGTTCGTCGTCCTTGCAGAACAACAGCTTGTAGTCGTCCGAGCCGATCCCGAGATCGATCGAGGTGTAGTCCTGGCCGGCGTAGTGGTCGATGATGTTGCGCAGCAGGATCAGGCCCGGGCTGAACTTGGCGCTGGCCGAGATGGTGTAGGTGTTGAACATCATCGAGAAGCGGGCGCCGTCGGCGACGCCGGCGAAGATCGCAATGACCTCCTCGTCGCATAGCAGCGCGTGGATCTCGATGGTGCGGCCATCGCCCCAGCGGGCGTTGCAGGCCGCGACGATGAAGTCCCGGACGCCGGGTTCGGCGAAGACGTTGGGCAGCTTCTGGATCGCCATCCGCTGCGGCTTGATCGTGAAGAACGCCTCGATGGTGCGGCGGACMTCGTCGTCGGTTCGCGCGATCAGGTAGCGGTACCCCGGGAGCCCCTGCAGCTTGCGTTCCTTGCCCTTGAGGCGGCGCCGGAACGAGTTGCTGATCCGATCGGCTGGCTGGGAGCCCGGCACCATCGTCAGCAGCGGACAGCTGTTGACGGAGGGCTGCGACGCGAGCAGGGCCAGCGGATTGGTGATGTCGAGCCAGCGCATGGGCTGCCGCGCGAGCGCCAGCAGGTCGGCCTTCGCCGTGTGCGTGCGGAGCAGTTCGAGCACGCGGGCGAGCTCGCTCCGATCGGCGGACGCCGCGAAATCGTGCGCCAGCAGCGGCATGTTGAAGGTCGCATGCTTGCCGCCGAGGAAGCTGGCGATGCGGATGCCGCCCTCGTTGTGCAGTCCGAGCGGCAGCAGCAGCAGCGGGCGCGAAGCACTGTCGTAGGCGACGACGATGAAAGGGGTGACGCCCTCGCGGCTACCCACATGGGCATGCCATGCGGACAAGAAGTCGAAGCGCTGGAATGGCGTGAAGCGGTGGCCGTGGGTCTCCATGGCGCGCCAGGTCGCCTCGGCCTCCGCCATGGATCGGAACACGTCGATCCCTGCCACTCGCGCGGTGGTGGACATTGTCTCACCATGCCCCGTGTCGTTGTCCATCACTGCAGCCACGGGCATCGCTGGACCCTGTCAGAATTCCATAATTTCCGGATCGTCCAGACCTTTGCAAATAATTGTCAACAAACGGTAAGGACAATGCAACGGGGAGCGGTTCTGGAGCACCGCTCGAAGCGAGGGGATCGATCGTGGTGCTGTCGTCGCAGGCGCCGAAAGCGCTGGCGCTCGAGTTTGCCTGCTGCAGCGGGGCGGTGCGGTTGCTGGAGATGCGCCGCCGCGGCACCGGCGCCATGCTCCGGTTTCAGCGCGTTCAGCCGCTGACGCGCGGCGGTTTCCAGCCGTCTCGCGCCATCATCATTGCGCCCGAGCGGCTCGAGCGGTTGCTCGGTCGGCTGCGGCGGCGGGGCGTCGAGCTTGTGACGGTCGACGAGGCGGTGCGGCGGATTGCTGCTCCGGCTGCGTCGCGGCGGTTCGTCTGTCTGACATTCGACGGCGCCTATCGCGATGTCCTGCACCATGCAGCGCCGGTGCTCGCGCGGCACCGGGTACCGTTCGCCGTCTATGTCCCGACCGCGTTCGTCGACGGCATCGCCGAGCTATGGTGGCTGCCGCTCGAGCGGGTGATCGCCAGGAACGAGCGCATCAGCCTGATGCTCGACGAGCGCGAGCGTCACTTCGATGCCGGGCTGGTGGAGCAGAAGTGCGCGCTCTACGATCTGTTGGCCGGCTGGTTGCAGGGATTGGCGCCGGCGGAGCGCTCCCTGGCGATCCGCGATCTCTGCACGCGCTACATGGTCGATCTTGCCGCGCTGTCGCGTGCGGCGGTGATGGACTGGAATGAGGTGCGGGCGCTTGCGGCCGATCCGCTGGTGACCATCGGCAGCGCGACCGTCCATGGTGCCGCGCTGGACCGCCTCGACGATGCGCAGGCGCTGCGCGAGATGCGGATGGGGCGCGAGGTCGCGGAGGCCGCGCTCGACCGGTCGTTGCCGCACTTCGCCTATCCATCCGGTTCGATCGGCGCGCGCGAGGTCGCGCTTGCGGCGCAGGCGGGCTTTGCCAGTGCCGTCACCTTGCAAGGCGGCCTGATCCGGCCGGATGGCGGGTCCAGCCCTCTGGCGTTGCCCCGCATCGGATGGGACGGGCGGCGCCCGTCACTGCGCGCCCTGCGCGCACGGCTGGCAGGCCTCGGCAGCTAGCGGCCCCGGCGCGGGGAAGGGCGGATCAGGTGGTCCTGTCCGGACGCGACATCCAGCTCACGATCGGCATCGCCGGCAGCACCCAGCCAAGTCCGGCGACGACGTAGTAGACGAGCTGGACCAGCCGCGATTGTGCGATGAACGGGGCCTGCGCAAATGCCATCGCGAGCAGCGACCAGACGATCACCAGAACCAGCAGAATGATCGTTCCCAGCAGCTTTCGGAGGCGAATTTTCATGACGGAAATGTGCGTTCCTGCACTGGTGAGGGCGGATTTGACCGCTTTTCGGGCCCGGGCGGCGCGACTATAAGGGCCGCACGTACCCGATCAAGGTGATGATGTCCACATGTCCGACAGCGCCGTTTCCCCCCGATATCTTGCGCCCATGCGGATCTGGCTGGCGGCGGTCGCCGCGCTGATCCTCGCCATGGTGCTGGTCGGCGGCGCCACCCGGCTCACCGAATCCGGCCTCTCGATCGTCGAGTGGAAGCCGGTCACCGGCACGTTGCCGCCGCTGACCGCAGACGGCTGGAATGCGGCCTTCGAGGCCTACAAGAAGATCCCGCAGTACCGCGAGCTCAACCACGGCATGAGCCTTGCGGAATTCAAGGAGATCTTCTGGTGGGAATGGAGCCATCGCCTGCTCGGCCGGGTGATCGGCGCGGCCTACCTGCTGCCGTTCCTCTGGTTCCTGTGGCGCGCCACGCTCAGTGGCGAGCTCAAGCGGCGGCTGTGGGTCATCTTCGCGCTCGGCGGCCTGCAGGGCGCGGTCGGCTGGTGGATGGTGGCGTCCGGGCTGACGGAGCGGGTCGAGGTGTCGCAGTATCGCCTTGCGGCGCATCTGATGCTGGCGCTGGTGATCTATTCGGCGATCGTCTGGACGTTGCGGCGGTTGCGGCCGGGCACGCCGGTGGTGGCGCCGCCGCGGCTGCGCGTCACTGCGATCGTGCTGCTTGGCCTGGTCTATCTGCAGCTCTATTTCGGCGCGCTGGTTGCCGGCCTGCGCGCGGGCCGGGCGTTCAACACCTGGCCGCTGATCGACGGCGCGTTCATTCCCGACGCCGCGCGGCTGTTCTTCGAGCAGCCGTGGTGGCGCAACTTCTTCGACAACACCCTGACGGTGCAGTTCTGCCACCGCATGCTGGCCTACACGATCTGGATCGTCGCCATCCTGCATGTGATCGATGCGATCCGCAGCCGGGCCGGCACCGCTGTCAACGGCGCGCTGTGGCTGGTGATCGCGGTGACGCTGCAGGCGGCGCTGGGCATTCTGACGCTGCTGCACATGGTGCCGATCGGCCTTGCGCTCGCGCACCAGGGCGTCGCCATCGTCGTGCTGACGCTGGCGCTGCTGCAATCTGAGCGCCTTGCCGCCGGGCAGCCGGTGGCGCAGTCGACGCCAATCGGCGCGGCGATCGGGCAGCGCGGCTGACGCCGTCCTTGGTCATTCGCTGAAACGCAAACGCGGCGCCGGATACCGGCGCCGCGTTTCGTCTGTCCGGATGGTCGCGCGCAGCGCGATCAGGCGTTCAGCGCCTGATCGAGATCGGCGATGAGATCTTCCTTGTCCTCGATGCCGACCGACAGGCGGACGACATCCGGGCCGGCGCCGGCCAGCGTCTTCTGGGCATCGTCGAGCTGGCTGTGGGTGGTCGAGGCCGGGTGGATGACCAGCGAACGGGTGTCGCCGACGTTGGCGAGGTGCGAGAACAGCTTGACGTTCGACACCAGCTTGACGCCGGCGTCATAGCCGCCCTTGAGGCCGAACGTGAACACCGCGCCGGCGCCCTTGGGCGCGTATTTGCGGGCGAGGTTGTGGTAGCGGTCGCCAGGCAGGCCGGCGTAGTTGACCCAGGCGATGGCCGGGTGGGTCGACAGCCATTCGGCGACGGCCTTGGCGTTGTCGGAGTGCTTCTGCACCCGCAGCGCCAGCGTCTCGATGCCGTTGAGGATCAGGAAGGCATTGAACGGCGAGATCGCCGGGCCGAGGTCGCGCAGGCCGAGGACGCGTGCGGCGATGGCGAAGGCGAAGTTGCCGAACGTCTCCTGCAGCCGGATGCCGTGATACTCGGGGCGCGGCTCGCTGAGCGTCGGATAGCGGCCGTCGCGCGACCAGTCGAAGGTGCCGGCGTCGACGAGAATGCCGCCGATCGAGTTGCCATGGCCGCCGAGGAACTTGGTGAGCGAATGCACCACGATATCGGCGCCGTGGTCGATCGGCCGGATCAGGTAGGGCGTCGCGAGGGTGTTGTCGACGATCAGCGGCACGCCGGCGCGGCGGGCGATGGTGGCGATCGCCTCGATGTCGGTGATGCCGCCGCCGGGATTGGCGATCGATTCAATGAAGATCGCCTTGGTCTTCGGCGTCACCGCCTTCTCGAAGCTCTCGATGTTATCCGGGTCGGCCCACACCACGTTCCAGCCGAATTTCTTGAACGCGTGGTTGAACTGGTTGATCGAGCCGCCATAGAGCTTGCGCGCGGCGACGAACTCGTCGCCCGGCTGCAGCAGGGTGTGGAACGCGAGGAACTGGGCGGCGTGGCCCGATGCGGTGGCAAGGCCGGCCGTGCCGCCCTCGAGCGCGGCGACGCGCTCTTCCAGCACCGCGGTCGTCGGATTGCCGATGCGGGTGTAGATGTTGCCGAACGCCTGCAGGCCGAACAGCGAGGCGGCGTGGTCGGCGTCATTGAAGACGAACGACGTGGTCTGATAGATCGGCGTCGCACGGGCCCCCGTCGTCGGATCCGGCTGGGCGCCGGCGTGAATCGAGAGCGTGGAAAATCCGGGAGGGCGTTCGGTCATCATGAATCCTTGGTTGACGCGAAATCGGCAGATCGTCGGTGCAATGACGCGCGGCGAAGCCGCACGTCCGCCATGCTGCGGGGGCGGGTGGGGCCCCGTCAAGCCGGCGCCGCAGCTATAGCAAAAATCGCAAGGCTTTGCTGCGTGGCGTGTTGACCGCAAAACAAATCGCGTGCGGATCGCCGCGGCGGCAGGCGGGCCGTGCTGCCCGCAGCCGGTGGCGGATGCGCGGCGCTGCCGCTGCGAGACTGTCGCTACTGGTCCTTGGTGGTCTGGCTGGCGCGGTCGGCGGCGGTGGTGGCTGCTCCCGTGACGCTCTGGCGGTTGAGCGACAGCCGCATGCCCTGTGTCGGCGCCGGCGCACGCCGCGCGCTGAGGGTGCGCGAGTTGACGCCCATCCACTGGATCTCGGCGCTGAGACGGCCGTATTCGATCTTCGGGCAGCGGTTCATCACCACCTTGATGCCGTGCGCCTCGGCCCTCGCCGCGGCGGCATCATCGCGCACGCCGAGCTGCATCCAGATCACTTTCGGCAAAGGCGACAGCGTCAGCGCCTCCTCGATGATGGGGGCGACATGCGCCGAGGCGCGGAAGATGTCGATCATGTCGATGGGGCGGTCGATGTCGCGCAGCGAGGCCACGAACGGCCTGCCGACGAGGCTCTTGCCGACCTGCCCCGGATTGATCGGGATCATGTCGTAGCCGCGCTCGGCGAGATATTTGAACGCAAAGTAGCTCGGACGCACGTTGACCGGCGAGGCGCCGATCATCGCGATGGTCTTCACCGCATTGAGGATGCCGCGGATGTAGTTGTCGTCGTAGGTGTCGTGATTCATTCTTGCTTGCATCGGCCGGTGTTCACCGGTCCTCCCAGGTCGGCGCGCGTTTCTCGATGAAGGCATTGATGCCTTCCTCGGCGTCGCGTGCCAGCATGTTTTCGGTCATCACCTCCGCGGCGTAGCGGTAGGCGTCCGCCAGTGGCATCTCGATCTGGCGGTAGAAGGCCTCCTTGCCGATCTTCACGGTGTGGGCGGACTTCGCCGCGACGCGCCGGGCGAGGGCGATCGCCGCGTCGCGCTCGGTGCCCGCCGGCACGACGTCATTGACAAGGCCAAGCTCCTGCGCACGTGCCGCCGGCACCGCCTCGCCGGTGAGCAGCATGTGCATGGCGTGCTTGCGCGGCACGTTGCGCGACAGCGCCACCATCGGGGTGGAGCAGAACAGGCCGATATCGACGCCGGGGGTCGCGAAGCCAGCGCGCTCGGAGGCGACCGCAAGGTCGCAGCTCGCCACCAGCTGGCAGCCGGCCGCGGTCGCAAGGCCCTGGACCGAGGCCACCACGGGCTTCGGCAGCCGCACCACCGCCTGCATCATCGCGCTGCAGGCGTTCATGATGGTCGCGAAGTAGGCACGGCCGCGATCGGGATCGCCGCGCCGCGCGGTCAGTTCCTTGAGGTCGTGCCCCGACGAGAACACCGGGCCGTTGGCCGCGATCACCACGGCCCGTACGGTGCGGTCGTCCCGCGCGTCGTTCAGCGCGCCGTGGAGCGCAGCGATCAGCCCTTCCGACAGGCAGTTGCGCGCGGACGGGCGATTCAGGGTCAGAATGGTGACAGAATCAATCGTTTCGCGGGTGAGGATGTCGGATTGTGGGACTTGCATGGCTGGTCGCGAAGCGGTCATCGGCGTGTCACAAGGCTATTCATCGCCGGCACCCTAATGTAGACCGGGAGGCAAGGCGAGGCGAAAGCCACGCGAGAAGGGCAGGATTGAAGAATTATGGTCGCAGCGAAGATGACTGTCGCCGAGCTGGAGCAGTTTCTGCAACGGGAGTTTCCCCAGGCCTTCAGCAACGGGGACATCGTGATCGAAAGTGCCGATGGCGAGACCTGCCTGCTGCGCCAGACCTACAGCGAGCGCATGTTGCGCCCGGGCGGGACGGTGTCCGGACCGACGCTGATGGCGCTCGCCGATTTCGCCATGTACGTCGTGCTGCTGTCGGCCATCGGGCCCGTGGGCCTTGCCGTCACCACCAATCTCAACATCAATTTCCTGCGGAAGGGCCAGCCCGGCCAGGACGTGATGGCGGCCGCCCGTCTGCTCAAGCTCGGCAAGCGCCTCGCGGTCGGGGAGGTGAACCTGCTGTCTGGCACGTCGCCGGACCCGATCGCCCACGTCACATCCACTTACTCTATTCCGTCTGCAGCTGTTTCGCAGCGGTAATATCGCACCATATTTTTAATTCATTGAATTTACAGGTGTATTTTTGACGTTGGGGCGTTGACGCTGACGGGCTCTTTCTCTAGAAACCGGGCCAGCGCGGCGCATGCCGCCGCAACCTGTTTTTCAATTGGACATCTCACATGACAACGTTTTCGGCGAAGCCGGCCGAGGTCGAGAAGAAGTGGGTGCTGATCGACGCCAAGGGTCTGGTCGTCGGCCGCCTCGCGACCCTCGTCTCGATGCGCCTGCGCGGCAAGCATCGGCCCACCTACACCCCCCATGTCGATGATGGCGACAACGTCATCATCATCAACGCGGACAAGGTCGTGCTGACCGGCCGCAAGCGCGAGAAGAAGGTGTACTACCATCACACCGGCTTCATCGGCGGCATCAAGGAGCGCACCGCGCGCTCGATCCTCGAAGGCCGCTTCCCGGAGCGCGTCCTGGAGAAGGCCGTTGAGCGCATGCTGCCGCGTGGTCCGCTGGGCCGCAAGCAGCTCGGCAACCTGCGCGTTTACGCCGGTGCGGAGCACCCGCACGAGGCGCAGCAGCCGGAAGTCATCGACATCGCATCACTGAATCGCAAGAACACGAGGGTCGCGTAATCATGGCCGAGTCCATTCAATCGCTCGACCAGCTGTCGTCGCTGAAGGTGACGACGACCGCCGAGGCTCCGAAGTACGTCAAGAAGGTCGACAAGTTCGGTCGCGCCTATGCCACCGGCAAGCGCAAGGACGCGGTCGCCCGTGTCTGGATCAAGCCGGGTTCCGGCAAGATCGTCGTCAACACCCGCGAGTTCGAAGTCTACTTCGCTCGCCCGGTGCTGCGCATGATGATCGAGCAGCCGCTCAGCATCGCGGCCCGCGCCGGTCAGTATGACGTGATCTGCACCGTGTCCGGCGGCGGCCTGTCGGGCCAGGCGGGCGCCGTGCGCCACGGCCTGTCCAAGGCGCTGACCAACATGGAGCCGGAGCTCCGCGGCGTCCTCAAGAAGGGCGGCTTCCTCACCCGCGACTCGCGCGTCGTCGAGCGCAAGAAGTACGGCCGCGCCAAGGCCCGCCGCAGCTTCCAGTTCTCGAAGCGCTGATATTTTGTTGTTGCGCCGTTCGGCGCGGCAAACCGGAAAAGGGCAGCCTCGGCTGCCCTTTTTTGCGTTTGGGGTGGCCTTGCGCGGCCGCGCGGAGCGGGTTTTGCCTTCGAAGGACTGTTCTTGGTTTCAAATTGATTGCTGAAAACCGCGCGGTTTTTGCGAAAACTGCGGGGCGCCGGAAAACCATTTCCGAACACCACGCCGGTAAAATCGGCTGCAGAAGAAGGGGCCTATGCAGCTCCATCCGCTTTGGAAAGCCTTTCGTCTCTGGCTGGTGGGCAAGTATGTCGTTGGATATCTCGACACTCTATCTCGTTGCGGCTCTGGTCGCGGCAATGCTCGGCGCGTTGCTTCTGTTCTTCTGGCGTCAGGAACGAATTCCGGCGCTCGGCTGGTGGGGAGCGGCCTATCTTCTCGGGTCGGTGTCGATCGGGGTCTGGGTCCTCGCCGGTGCCAGACTTGGCGGAGCGGTGCTGCTGGCGGTCAACGTCATCGGCTTCGTGGCCTGCGGCATGGTCTGGACGGCCGCGCGCGTGTTCCACGGCCGCCGGCCGAACTGGTTCGGCCTGTGCGGCGGCGCCGCGGTCTGGACCGCGACCGTCCTGGTGTTCGGCGACGAGCAGTTTCTCGAGACAGTGGTGAGCGCCGCGATCGTTGCCGCGTACGCCGCGGTCACGGCCAGCGAACTGTGGTCGGAGCGGCGCAGCTCGATGCGGTCGCGCTGGCCGGCGCTGGCGATTCCGGTGCTGCACGGCATGGTGCTGATGCTGCCGATCGCGCTCGGTGGGCTGCTGTCGTCCCGTGACGATGCGTTCCGGGCCAATAGCGTTTGGGTCATCATCTTCGCCATCGAGCTCGTGCTGTATGCCGTGGGCACGGTGTTCATCATCTTCATGATGGTCAGCGATCGCACCGTGCGGGCGCACAAGGCCGCCGCGTCGATCGATCCGCTCACCGGGCTGCTCAATCGCCGCGGCTTCAGCGAGGCAACCGGGCGCATGATCGAGCGCGAGGCCAAGGCCGGCCGGCCGGTCACGGTGATGATCTTCGACATCGACCACTTCAAGTCGATCAACGACCGTTTCGGCCATCCCGCAGGCGACGAGGTGTTGAAGCTGTTCGCGGCGGTGATCACCGCCAACCTGCGCATCACCGACCTGATCGGCCGCATCGGCGGCGAGGAGTTCGCGGCGATGCTGCCCTGTGCGATCGACGAGACGCTGCTCGCTGCCGAACGCGTGCGTCACGCGTTCCAGGGCTGCGGCATCGAGGTCGACGACGCGCCGGTCGAGACCACGGTCAGCATCGGCGTGGCGGGCGGCCCGCCGGACACCGAGCTCGACGTGCTGCTGGCGAGCGCCGACACCGCGCTCTACCGGGCCAAGCGCGGCGGCCGTAACCGAGTCGAGGTCGCGACCGAAGAGCCGCTGTCGCTGGAGGAGAGCCGCCGCCAGCAGGCCGCGCAGACTGCGCCGCGCAAGGCGAGTGTGGTGCGTCAGACCGGCAGCGTGGTCGGCGCCGCACAGTAATTCGCCTCCTCCGCGAAAAGCTAACGGGGCGTTTACCATGTCGCCCCTAGCATCAGCGCATGTTGACGCGCATCGATCCACAACGCCACGCCGCCCTGAACGCGCTGGAAGCCAGCATCACGTCCGCACGGGCAGGTTTCGCCTGCCTGTTTTCGTCGTCCGACGAGTATGAGCGCGCCCTGATCGACGAGCGTCGCGCCGCGGGACGCTATGGGCGCCATGCGCCGCCGTCGAGCCGCTGGCCGGTGGTGTTGTTCGTCGGGCTCGCGCTGATGGTGGCGGGTCTGGCGCTGCTGATGGTCTGACCCGGGGTCCCTGCCGCCCGGGCCGTTTCGACCCTGCGTGCTTCCGAATTTGTTTGTCGCTGCGGGCCCGAGCCGCTATGGACGTCGTCCGACAGCAATCGACGCGCCGCGGAGGGGCATCCAGATGATCACCGAAATCGCTCAGATCGAGGTCAAGCCGGGTAGCGAGGCGGATTTCGAGGCGGCCGTGGTCAAGGCCAAGGCTGCGTTCGGCCGCGCCAGGGGCTTTCATGGCTTCGAGCTGCATCGCTCGATCGAGAAGCCGCAGCGTTATCGCCTCGTCGTGAAGTGGGAGACGCTGGAAGCTCACACCGTCGACTTCCGTGGCTCCGAGAATTTCGCCGAATGGCGCGCACTGGTCGGGCCGTTCTTCGCGTCGCCCCCGGAGGTCGAGCACACGCAGACGGTCGTCACCACCGCCTGACGCCGGCGGCTCAGGCTGCCGCAGCCCTCGCGCCGGTGTCGGCTGCGGGTTTGCCGTCGGCTTCGCCATAGACGTGCTTGAGCACCACCTTGGTCACCGCGATCAGGGGGAGTGCCAGCGCGAGGCCCCACAGCCCGAACAGCACGCCGAGGAAAATCTGTGACGCGAACAGCGTTGCCGGCGGGATGTTGATGGCATGCCGCTGGATCAGCGGGGTAAGGATGTTACCCTCCAGGAACTGCAGCGACGCATAGAGGCCGAATGCGCTGATCACGGCCGTCCAGCCCGAGCCCAGGCTCGCCAGCACGATGATGATGCCGGCAATGAACGAGCCGACCGTCGGGATGAAGGTCAGCAGGCCGGCCTGGAAGCCGAGCACCAGCGCCCCGGGAATGCCGATGATGGTCAGCCCGGTCCATGCGATCAGGAAAATGACACTCATGGTGGTGATCTGGCCGAGCAGCCAGCGCCGCAGGGTTTCGGCGACGTCGTCGACGAGCCGCGCCGCATAGGCCTTGTGCCGTCTGGGGACGAAGCTGAGCATGCCGTTGCGGTAGACGTCCGGCTGCAGCGCCAGCATCACGCCCAGCAGGACCACGACGAAGATGTTGCCGACGGTGCCGAACACGCCGAGCAGCAGCTTTGCGGTCTGGCCGAGCACGGCGGTGGTGCCCGAAGCGATGGTGCCGGCGCTCGGCAGTTCGGGCTTGGTGCGCGGCGTGCTGTCCGTGGCCGGCGTGGTCGACGGCCCGAGGGCCGTCGCCGGATCGAGGAAGCTGGTGTCGATGCCGTGCTGATCGAGGAACGACTTCACCGTGCCGACCTGGGAACGGATCGTCGTGGTGAGGGCGCTCGCCTGCTGGGCGATGGTGGCGCCGCCGAGCACGACGACGCTGGAGATGATGCCGGTCAGCAGCGCGCAGACGAGGGCCAGCCGCAGCAGGTAGGGGCCGCCGATCAGGCGCCCCAGCAGGTGGCTGAGCGCATTCAGGAACACGCCAAACAGGATGCCGGCAAAGATCAGGAACAGTGTCGCGGCGGCGTACCATACCAGCGCGAGGAACGCGGCGAAGGCGACGATGACGCAGCCACCGAGGGCGATCGACCGCGCCAGGGAGGGGGGCTGCGGCGCGGGATCGGCGGATGCGGGGGTCATTCGTCACCTCGTGAAGCGGGCGGCCATTCTTCGCCGAACGCGCGGCAGGGATCAAGCGCCCTTGCCGGAACCGGCACGGCCCGCCTGCAGGGCTGCCAAAAAAAGAAAGGCGCCCGCGAGGGCGCCTTTCGCACGTCCGGGACGGAGCCCGACGACGCTTAGTTCGAGTAGTACATCTCGAACTCGACCGGATGCGGGGTCATCTCGAAGCGAGCGACCTCGGTCATCTTGAGCTCGATGTAGCTGTCGATGAAGTCGTCATCGAACACGCCGCCGGCCTTGAGGTAGGCGCGATCCTTGTCGAGGCTCTCCAGCGCTTCGCGCAGGCTGCCGCAAACCGTCGGGATCTCCTTGAGCTCTTCCTTCGGCAGGTCGTACAGATCCTTGTCCATGGCAGCGCCCGGATCGATCTTGTTCTTGATGCCGTCGAGGCCGGCCATCAGCATCGCGGCGAAGGCGAGATAGGGGTTCGCCATCGGATCCGGGAAGCGGACCTCGACGCGCTTGGCCTTCGGCGAGGTGGTGTAGGGGATGCGGCAGGACGCGGAGCGGTTGCGCGCCGAGTAGGCGAGCAGCACCGGCGCCTCATAGCCCGGGACCAGACGCTTGTAGGAGTTGGTCGACGGGTTGGTGAAGGCGTTCAGCGACTTGGCGTGCTTGATGATGCCGCCGATGTAGTGCAGGCAGGTCTCCGAGAGGTCGGCATACTTGTTGCCGGCGAACATCGGCTTGCCTTCCTTCCAGATCGACTGGTGCACGTGCATGCCCGAGCCGTTGTCGCCGTAGACCGGCTTCGGCATGAAGGTGGCGGTCTTGCCGTAGATGTGCGCGACCTGATGGATGCAGTACTTGTAGATCTGCATCTGGTCGGCCATCAGCGTCAGGGTATCGAACTTCATGCCGAGCTCGTGCTGGGCCGACGCCACCTCGTGGTGGTGCTTCTCGACCTTGACGCCCATCTTGGCCATGGCGCCGAGCATTTCCGAGCGCATGTCCTGCACGCTGTCCTGCGGCGGCACCGGGAAGTAGCCGGCCTTGGTGCGGATGCGGTGGCCGAGGTTGCCGCCCTCATACTCGGTGTCCGAGTTGGTCGGCAGTTCGACCTGGTCGAGCTTGAAGCCGGTGTTGTAGGGGTTCGCCGCGTAGCGCACGTCGTCGAACACGAAGAACTCGGCTTCCGGGCCGACGAACACGGTGTCGCCGATGCCGAGTGCCTTGACCTGGGCTTCCGCCTTCTTGGCGATGCCGCGCGGGTCGCGGTTGTAGGGCTCGCCGGTGGTCGGCTCGAGCACGTCGCAGGTCAGCACCAGGGTGGTTTCGGCGAAGAAGGGGTCGATCGACGCGGTCACCGGATCCGGCATCAGGCACATGTCGGACTCGTTGATCGCCTTCCAGCCCGCAATCGACGAGCCGTCGAACATGATGCCTTCAGCGAAGGTCTCTTCCTCGATCATGCTGACGTCGAAGGTGACGTGCTGCCACTTGCCGCGCGGATCGGTGAAACGGAAGTCGACGTACTTGACGTCGTTGTCCTTGATCGTCTTCAGGACGTCTTTGGCGGTCTTCATGAGTACCCCTTGTCTGTACGGGCCTTGGTCGTGATGAGACGGCCGCAGCGGGCGGCCGTGTGGTGGGAGGGAAGTCGAAATTGTCGGGTTAGATGGCGTCCAGGCCGGATTCTCCAGTTCTGATGCGAATGGCTTCTTCGATGTTGGAAACGAAAATCTTGCCGTCGCCGATCCGGCCAGTCTGTGCGGCACGGCGGATAGCATCAATTGCCTTCTCGACCAACTCGTCGGAGATGACAATTTCAATTTTCACCTTGGGCAGGAAATCGACGATGTATTCTGCGCCCCGGTACAGCTCCGCATGCCCTTTCTGGCGGCCGAAGCCCTTGGCCTCGGTGACCGTGATGCCCTGAAGTCCGACCTCCTGAAGCGCCTCTTTCACCTCGTCGAGCTTGAAGGGTTTGATGATCGCCTCGATTTTCTTCACTGAACGTCTCCCCGGCACTCCGAAGCTGCAGAGCGGGCCTGTGCTCTCGCTGTCGTCTGAGGCGCGCGTGCACGACAACGCGCCAATGGAGCCCTCCTGTAAGCAGGGTCTGTGCCAAGTTGGAAAGCGCTGAAAAACGAGAATAGTATCAGTGTATTAAGGCGAACGGGCGAGCCTTGGTTGAGGCGCTGATGGGATGGTTTGCACAAAAAGAGTGCTTATTGCCTATTTATTATTCAGTCGCGGCCATTTTTAACGGCCGGCTGGATTAAGTTTCAGCGGATTGCCTGAGGATGAGGCGGTTCGGGAAAGGAGAGATCATGGAATTGCTGACGCCGACCGAGATGGCGCGCGCCGATGCACTGACCATTGCTGCCGGAACCGACGGCTTCACTCTGATGCAGGCCGCCGGTCACGCGGTGGCGGAGGCGGCGATGCGGATTGCGCCGGAGGGGTCGGTCGTGGTGGTGGCCGGGCGCGGCAACAATGGCGGCGACGGTTTTGTCGCGGCGACCGAGCTTGCCGCGCGCGGGCGCGATGTCCGGGTGATCCTGCTGTGTCGCCGCGAGAGCCTGGCAGGTGATGCTGCGCGCGCCGCGGCGGCCTGGCCGGGGGCGGTGGAGTCCTGTGATCCGATGGCCATCGGCCGGCCCGCCCTGATCATCGATGCGCTGTTCGGGGCAGGGCTCGACCGACCGGTGAAGGGCGACCCGCTTGCCATGATCGGCGCGATGAACAGCAGCGGTGCGCCCATCCTTGCGGTGGACCTGCCGAGCGGCATCCATGGCGCGACCGGAGCGGTGATGGGGGCGGCGGTGCGTGCAACCGCGACCGTGACGTTCTTCCGCCGGAAGCCCGGCCATCTGCTGCTGCCGGGGCGGCTGCACTGTGGGCCGGTCGGCCTCGTCGACATCGGGATCTCGCCGTCGGTAATCGATGCGATCCGCCCAGTGACCTTCGAGAATGTGCCGGCGCTCTGGCAGGCCATGTTCCCGGTGCCCCGGATCGACGGCCACAAGTATGGGCGCGGGCATGCGGTGGTGGTGTCCGGCGGACTGGCCGCCACGGGCGCCGCCCGTCTCGCCGCCCGCGGGGCGCTGCGGGGCGGGGCCGGTCTGGTGACGGTGGCGTCCCCCCGCGAGGCGCTGCCGGTCCACGCGGCGGCGCTGACGGCGATCATGGTCCGCCCCAGCGATACGGCCACCGATCTAGCCGGCCTGCTGATCGATCAACGGCTCAATGCCTGTGTCGTCGGGCCGGGAGCTGGACTAGGGGCGCCGACCCGCGCTCTGGCCCTCGCGGCCATCGGCCCCGGACGCGGCGTCGTGCTCGATGCCGATGCGCTGACGAGCTTCGCCGAGGCTCCTGAAGTGCTGTTCGAGGCAATTCAGAAGCAACGTGATCCACAGGTTGTCCTCACCCCGCATGACGGTGAATTTTCAAAATTATTCAATGGTATAAAGTCAAATCAAAAAGTTAATTCGAAGCTTGATGATGCGCGGGCGGCGGCCGCCATGTCCGGAGCCGTGGTGGTGTTGAAGGGACCGGACACGGTGGTCGCCGGCCCGGATGGCTGCGCGGCGATCACGGCCAACGCGCCACCCTGGCTTGCAACCGCCGGGTCCGGCGATGTCCTGGCCGGCATCATCGCGGGCCTGTTGGCGCAGCGGGTTCCTGCCTTTGCAGCGGCGTGCATGGCGGTCTGGTTGCATGGCGAGGCGGGACGGGAGGCCGGGCCCGGCCTGATCGCGGAGGACCTGCCGGAGGCGCTCCCGGCGGTGCTGCGACGGATCTACGCGGTTCTCGGCGCGACCTGAGGGCCGCCTCAGTCCACCGCGTACCACTGCACGAGCCGCGGTGCGGACCAGTCCGTGCCGGCGGTCTCGAGCAGCCAGGCGCCGGGCGTTGCCGCGAAGGCGATGCGATGGGTCTGCTGCGCGTCCAGGATGAGGGTGTCGAGCCAAAACGGCTTCCAGCCGTCGTCGAGCCGGTCGAGCAGGCGGAATGGGCCTCCGTGGAGGCGGAACATCACCGCGCTTGAGGTGCGGTTGATCAGGGCCAGCACCACCACCCGGCCACGTTTTGTCCGGAATACGGGGGCGCGGGTCGCCGAGAAGCTCGCCGGCGATGCCCAGCCGGCCGCTTCCGTGCTTGTCCTGACGTCGAGCGGCAGGTCGACCCGTAGCGCATTCCGCAGATCAAGCTTCTCAGGTAACCCATTGGAAGGGAATGGTTCCGTGGCCAGCAAGGGGGCTGTGAGAGGCCGTGGCTTGTCGCCGTAGACCAGCCGGGCGAGCGGCCGGGGCGCCGTGCCATCGTGCAGCTGGATGGCAAAGATTCCGGAGGGTGCGCCGGTCATGTCCACAACGGCATCGATCCGCGTCCCCGGCGCCAGCACGACCTGGCTGTTGCGGGCGATGAACGGTTCGGCCGGCTGGCCGTCGATCGCCATCACCCGGACGTCGTGGTTGTCAATTTTGAGTGCGATTACAGCGCGCTGGCAGCCATTGATGATGCGAAACCGGAGCCGTTCGTTTTGTGCGACGGCAAGGTCGAGGCTGGGCCTGCCGTTGATCGTGAACAACACGGGCGTTGCGGCCGGGTCGCGGCCCGGCGCGGTGGCGGTGCCGTCGGCGGCCAGGCGCCAATCCTCGATCAGCAGCACCTGGTCGCGGTCGGCAGCGACGGGCACCGCTTCCCGGGCGATGAGTGGCCGGACCGGCAGCGCCCGGGCCCCTGCATCACCCAGCAGGCGGGTGTCGAGCAGCAGGGTGCCGGCCTGCCGGAGCGACAGGTTCAGCTTGGTGGTGGCGCCGGGGGCCGTCGGCGGACGGGCGAGCAGGGGTTCATGGGCTGCCGCGCCGAGCAGGCCGCGAATATCGGCGGCGACTGGAATCGGCAGGTCGTTGGTCAGCGCGAGCTCGAACTCGCCCTGGGGGAGAATCAGTGGCTCGATGCCGTCCACGAACGCCCACGTCGGGGACGGCGGCTGATTGTCGCGTAGCGGCCGTGTTCCAGGCTGCAGGCGCAGTGCCACCGTCCGGGTCTGAGTCCGCGTGGCGGGGAATCCGAAGCCGGCGGCCAGCGCCGTGCCGGCAAGGCCGGCAATCAGGGTGCGGCGGGAGAGGGGGAGGCTGCGGACCATCATGGGGCCATGCGGACCATGTTCCGCGGGCGCTGTCCAGCCGCGTGCCGCCCTCCGGGGTGTTCTCGCGGCGAGGGGCCGAAACGGCCATTTTTTTGCTGCGAAGGGATGCGCCCATGTTATAAGCCCGCCGCTCGCGGCATCGCCGCTGGACGTGATGCGCCTCGCGGGCGTGGCGGAATTGGTAGACGCGCTGGATTTAGGTTCCAGTGACGAAAGTTGTGGGGGTTCGAGTCCCTCCGCCCGCACCATCAGCGCCACGTTTTGCGGTCGAGATGTTTGGCGGACGAGACTTGGGTATCCCGGACATCCGTCCGAAGGAACGCCGATACAGGCCGATGCCGCGTATCGATATTTGATTGCAACGAACCGGTCGTCGACCGGCGTAAGGAAGAAGATTGACGCTCATGCAGGTGAAAGAGACTGTCGCCGACGGCCTGAAGCACGAATTCCAGGTGAGCCTTCCGGCCGCCGAAATCGATGCCAAGGTCGATGCCCGCCTTGCCGACATGAAGGACAAGGTCCGTATCAACGGCTTCCGCCCGGGCAAGGTGCCGGTCGCGCATCTCAAGAAGGTCTATGGTCGTTCGGTCGCGGCCGAGACGCTTGAGCAGATGATCCGCGACACCAACGCGCAGATCTTCAGCGAGCGCGGCTTCCGTCTCGCTACCGAGCCGAAGGTGACGATGCCGACCGAGGAGAAGGAAATCGAGGCGATCCTCGCCGGCGCATCCGATCTCAACTATTCGGTCGCGATCGAGGTCGTGCCCGCGATCCAGCTCGCCGACTTCAAGACCTTCAACATCGAGAAGCCGGTCGCCGACGTCAGCGACGCCGACGTCGACGAGGCGATCAAGCGCATCGCCGACCAGAACCGCCCGTATGAGGCCAAGGGCGACGGCGCCAAGGTCGAGACTGGTGACCGCGTCACCGTGTCGTTCAAGGGCACCATCGACGGAACGGCGTTCGACGGCGGCACCGCCGAGGACATCCAGGTGGTGATCGGCTCGGGCAGCTTCATTCCGGGCTTCGAGGAGCAGCTCGTGGGCATCGGCGAGGGCGAGACCCGCACGCTCAAGGTGTCGTTCCCGACCAACTATGCCGCGGCGAATCTCGCCGGCAAGGCAGCTGAGTTCGAGACCACCGCGACCAAGATCGAGGCCGCCAAGGACGCGGTGATCGACGACGAGTTCGCCAAGACGCTCGGCCTCGAATCGCTCGACAAGCTCAAGGAAATCATGCGCGAGCGCCTGACCCAGGAGTTCGCCGGTGCGACGCGCCAGCGCGTCAAGCGCATCCTGCTGGATCGCCTCGACGAGGCTCACCGCTTCGATCCGCCGCCGTCGCTGGTCGACGAAGAGTTCAACCTGATGTGGAACTCGATCAAGGCGGAGATGGAGTCGGGCGGCAAGACCTTCGCCGACGAGAACACCACCGAGGACGCGGCCAAGGAAGAGTACCGCAAGATCGCCGACCGCCGCGTGCGCCTCGGCCTCGTGCTCTCCGAGATCGGCGACAAGAACAAGATCACCGTGACCGACGACGAAGTCAGCCGTGCGGTGGTCGATCGCGCCCGCCAGATGCCGGGCCGCGAGAAGGAAGTGTGGGACTTCTATCGCAAGAACCCCAACGCGCTCGCCCAGCTCCGCGCGCCGATCTACGAGGACAAGGTCGTCGACTTCATCCTCGAGCTCGCCAACGTCACCGACAAGAAGGTGTCGCGCGAGGAGCTCTACAAGGACGACGACGAGAAGAGCGCGGCGTGATTTCGGGCCCGATCATGCGGTCGGGCTCCATTAAGCTTAACCTGAGAAACGGCGCGCGGACCCCGCGCGCCGCTTTGCTGCGTACCGCCGAATCGGCTTCAAGTAGGCCTGCCCGCGGGGGCCGGCCTGGCCGGAGCCCGGCGCGGCGCAACCGTTTCCCGGCGCGCGTCCGCGCCGATCTTGCCGCCGGACAACCGGCTCATATCTGTACCCCCTGCATCACGGGGCGTTCGCGCGACGCAAGGCCATGCCGGCCGGCGACGCCGCGGGTGCCTCGGCCAACCTCCAGGTGATTCATGCGCGATCCGGTAGAAACCTACATGAACCTCGTTCCGATGGTGGTCGAGCAGACCAACCGCGGTGAACGGGCGTACGATATCTTCTCGCGCCTCCTGAAAGAGCGCATCATTTTCCTCACCGGACCGGTCGAGGATGGCATGGCGTCGCTGATCGTCGCGCAGCTGCTGTTCCTCGAAGCCGAGAATCCGAAGAAGGAGATCTCGATGTACATCAACTCGCCGGGCGGCGTGGTGACGTCGGGTCTGGCGATCTACGACACCATGCAGTTCATCCGCCCGCCGGTGTCGACGCTGTGCACCGGCCAGGCCGCGTCGATGGGCTCGCTGCTGCTGACCGCGGGCGAGAAGGACATGCGTTTCGCGCTGCCGAACGCGCGCATCATGGTCCACCAGCCGTCCGGCGGCTTCCAGGGCCAGGCGACCGACATCATGCTGCATGCCCAGGAGATCCTGAGCCTCAAGAAGCGGCTCAACGAGATTTACGTCAAGCACACCGGCCAGCCCTACAAGGCGATTGAGGAAGCGCTCGAGCGCGACAAGTTCCTGACCTCCGACATGGCCAAGGAGTTCGGCCTGATCGACAAGGTGGTCGAGAAGCGCACCGACGAGCCGACCCCGGCGAAGCCTGCCGGCTGAGAGGTGGGGTAGGACGTCCGGCTGGCGGCCTGGCCGCCGGTCGGGTGTTGTTCGGCGTCGGGGCGGGCGCGCGCAGCGTTCCGGCGTGGCGCCGGGCGCATGCGATTCATTACTTGGCGCGAGTTCCGCTGGTGCGTCAGTGGCATTCGCGCAACGCGACGTGGAATTTGCCGGGGAATAAGACCACGGCTGCCGTGCAAATGTCCCAAATCACGGTAGTTTCACGTCGTCAGGGCTTCCATCCGATTAGCGAATTCTTGATAGTCGGCTGGCACCATGGCTCGATGGCGCATATCAGGTAGTATCCCCATGAGGGCGAGATATTCCCGATTCGTGCGACATCTGGATTGAAGGGCCTTTTCTGGTACGGTTTTTGCTCCTATCTAGGTAGACTTGAAGGTGTGCCAGGGCGGGGCGGTCCAGAAAAGATCGATAGACGGAGACAGGAATGAGCAAGGTCGGTACGAGCGATTCCAAGAACACCCTGTATTGCTCGTTCTGCGGAAAGAGCCAGCACGAAGTCCGCAAGCTGATCGCCGGTCCGACCGTCTTCATCTGCGATGAGTGCGTTGAACTCTGCATGGATATCATCCGTGAGGAGAACAAGTCCTCGCTGGTGAAGTCGCGCGACGGCATCCCGACGCCGAAGGAAATCTGCAAGGTTCTGGATGACTATGTCATCGGCCAGCAGCATGCCAAGAAGGTGCTCTCGGTCGCAGTGCACAATCACTACAAGCGGCTGAACCACCAGACCAAGCACACCGATGTCGAACTGGCGAAGTCGAACATCCTGCTGATCGGTCCGACCGGCTCGGGTAAGACGCTGCTGGCGCAGACGCTGGCGCGTATTCTCGACGTGCCCTTCACCATGGCGGACGCGACGACGCTGACCGAAGCCGGCTATGTCGGCGAGGACGTCGAGAACATCATCCTCAAGCTGCTGCAGGCGGCCGACTATAATGTCGAGCGCGCGCAGCGCGGCATCGTCTACATCGACGAAATCGACAAGATCTCGCGCAAGTCCGACAACCCCTCGATCACCCGCGATGTGTCGGGCGAGGGCGTGCAGCAGGCGCTGCTCAAGATCATGGAAGGCACGGTTGCCTCCGTGCCGCCGCAGGGCGGCCGCAAGCATCCGCAGCAGGAGTTCCTGCAGGTCGACACCACCAACATCCTGTTCATCTGCGGTGGTGCGTTCTCCGGCCTGGAGAAGATCATCTCCGCGCGCGGCCGTTCCACCTCGATCGGCTTCGCCGCCCAGGTGATGGCGCCGGAAGATCGCCGCACCGGCGAAATCTTCCGCGAGGTCGAACCTGAGGACCTGCTGAAGTACGGCCTCATTCCGGAGTTCGTCGGCCGTCTGCCGGTGGTCGCGACGCTGGAGGATCTCGACGAGGCCTCGCTGAAGAAGATCCTGCAGGAGCCAAAGAACGCACTGGTCAAACAGTACCAGCGGCTGTTCGAAATGGAGAATATCGAGCTCACCTTCGCCGACGAGGCGCTGGGCGCGATCGCGCGCAAGGCGATCGAACGCAAGACCGGCGCGCGCGGGTTGCGTTCGATCATGGAAGGCATCCTGCTCGAGACCATGTTCGAGCTGCCGGGCCTCGAGGGTGTCGAGGAGGTGGTGATTTCCCGCGACGTCGTGGAAGCGACCGCGCGGCCGCTCTACATCTACGCCGACCGCTCCGACCGGGCGGTGGAGACGAGCGCCAGCGCCTGAGCGCGACCCGGGCGCGGCCTGTGCCGCGTCTCATGCGCTGCAAGGTCCCTTAGTATGACGGTCCGCTAACCATGCGGGCCGTCTTTTTTTGTCGCATCCGGCACGACTTTTTGCTCTGCTGTCGCTGTGCGACGTTCACTTGACACCCCGGTCACCCGTAGCCACCTAATGGCAGTTGCGGCGTGAAAACGGGTTCAGATTCGCCGTATCGACGACCCCGGACAGGCAGGGGATCGCGCCGCGATCGATGGCTCAAGAGAGCCCTTGTTCTGTCCGGAACACTGGCACCCTGTGGTGGCTGCGCCGGCTTGGCGGGCTGCGTGCAGGGGGGCGAAACATAAGGATGACGGGCATGACTGCCTCAAAGTCTCGGCCAACAATTGCTTACGGCGAAGCGCATTCCTATCCGGTGCTGCCGCTTCGTGACATCGTGGTTTTCCCCCACATGATCGTGCCGCTGTTCGTCGGCCGCGAGAAGTCGATCCGCGCGCTCGAAGAGGTGATGAAGAACGATGCCCTGATCATGCTGGCGACGCAGAAGAACGCGTCGGACGATGATCCGAGCCCGGACTCGATCTACGAGATCGGAACGCTGGCGAGCGTGCTGCAGCTCTTGAAGTTGCCCGACGGCACCGTGAAGGTGCTGGTCGAGGGCCTCGAGCGTGCGCGCGTCTCCAAGTACACCGATCGCTCCGAATATTATGAGGCGACTGCGGAAGCGCTGGCCGACACCGACGCCAAGAGCGTCGAGGCGGTGGCGCTGGCACGCTCGGTGGTGTCCGACTTCGAGAGCTACGTGAAGCTCAACAAGAAGATCTCCGCCGAGGTGGTGGGGGTGGTGCAGCAGATCACCGACTTCGCCAAGCTCGCCGACACCGTCGCCTCGCATCTCGCGGTCAAGATCTCCGACCGCCAGAACATCCTCGAGACGCTGTCCGTGTCCCAGCGCCTGGAGAAGGTGCTCGGGCTGATGGAGAGCGAGATCTCGGTGCTGCAGGTCGAGAAGAAGATCCGTTCGCGCGTCAAGCGCCAGATGGAGAAGACCCAGCGCGAGTACTATCTCAACGAGCAGATGAAGGCGATCCAGAAGGAGCTCGGCGACGACGAAGGTCGCGACGAGCTGGCCGACCTGGAAGACAAGATCAAGAAGACCAAGCTCTCCAAGGAAGCGCGCGACAAGGCCCAGCACGAGCTCAAGAAGCTGCGCCAGATGTCGCCGATGTCCGCGGAAGCGACGGTCGTGCGCAACTATCTCGACTGGCTGCTGTCGATCCCGTGGGGCAAGAAGTCCAAGGTCAAGAAGGACCTCAATGCCGCGCAGGAAGTGCTCGATGCCGATCACTATGGCCTGGAGAAGGTCAAGGACCGCATCGTCGAGTATCTCGCGGTGCAGTCGCGCGCCAACAAGCTGACCGGTCCGATCCTGTGCCTCGTCGGCCCTCCGGGCGTCGGCAAGACCTCGCTCGGCAAGTCGATCGCCAAGGCGACCGGCCGCGAGTTCGTGCGCGTGTCGCTCGGCGGCGTGCGTGACGAGGCGGAGATCCGCGGTCATCGCCGGACCTATATCGGTTCGATGCCCGGCAAGATCATCCAGTCGATGCGCAAGGCCAAGAGCTCGAACCCGCTGTTCCTGCTCGACGAGATCGACAAGATGGGCGCCGACTTCCGCGGCGATCCGTCGTCGGCGCTGCTCGAGGTGCTCGACCCCGAGCAGAACTCGACCTTCAACGACCACTATCTCGAGGTCGACTACGATCTCTCCAACGTGATGTTCATCACGACCGCGAATACGCTGAATATTCCCGGGCCGCTGATGGACCGCATGGAGATCATCCGCATCGCGGGTTACACCGAGACCGAGAAGGTCGAGATCGCGCGCAAGCATCTGATCCCGAGCGCGGTCGCCAAGCACGGTCTGGACTCCAAGGAGTTCTCGATCGACGACGCGGCGCTGCTGCTGCTGATCCGGCGCTACACCCGCGAGGCGGGCGTGCGTAATCTCGAGCGCGAGCTGTCGACGCTGGCCCGCAAGGCGGTGAAGGAGCTGACGCTCACGAGCAAGAAGTCGGTGGTCGTCACCGAGAAGAACATCGAGGAATTCCTCGGTGTGCCGAAGTTCCGCTTCGGCGAGATCGAGAGCGACGACCAGGTCGGTGTGGTCACCGGTCTTGCATGGACCGATGTGGGCGGCGAGCTGCTCACCATCGAAAGCGTCATGATGCCCGGCAAGGGCCGCATGACGGTCACCGGCAACCTGCGCGACGTGATGAAGGAATCGATCTCGGCGGCGGCCTCTTATGTCCGCTCGCGCGCGATCACCTTCGGCATCGAGCCGCCGCTGTTCGACCGCCGCGACATCCACGTGCACGTGCCGGAAGGCGCGACGCCGAAGGATGGCCCGTCGGCCGGCGTGGCGATGGCCACCACCATCGTGTCGGTGCTGACCGGCATCCCGATCCGCCATGACATCGCCATGACCGGCGAGATCACGCTGCGGGGCCGGGTGCTGCCGATCGGCGGCCTCAAGGAGAAGCTCCTGGCGGCGGCGCGGGGCGGCATCAAGACGGTGCTGATCCCGGACGAGAACGCCAAGGATCTCACCGAGATCCCGGACTCCATCAAGAGCGGCCTGGAGATCATCCCGGTGTCGCGCATGGACGAGGTGATCAAGAACGCGCTGGTCCGCCAGCCGCAGCCGATCGAGTGGGAGGAGGACACCTCCCGCCCCCCGGCCGCGGACTCGGACGAGGCGCCGGGCCTGACGGCACACTGATCGCGTGATCCGAAGTCATGAACGAAACGGCGCCTTCGGGCGCCGTTTCTTTTTTTCGGGCTCGATGCGGCGGTTGCGGCAGGCGGTTTCAGCAGACCCTCCCGGTGCAAACGGGACGCTCCGGCTTGCGTTTGCCGGCCGGGCAGGGCAAAACACCGCCCATGGGCGGTTAGCTCAGCTGGTTAGAGCATCTCGTTTACACCGAGAGGGTCCGCGGTTCGAATCCGTGACCGCCCACCATCAAACTTCCGGACAAGTCTGTATTCTCGACCTGCGCGGCGATCCGGCCGGGATCGCGTGCTCTCGACTTGAGCGCCAGAAGATCGATCACGTCGACAGTGACTTCGCCGCTGGCGCGTGATGAAGTCGATCTCCAGGCCAGCATGGAGATCGCGATGGCGTTTCGTGTCTTGATGATCGGCGGCACAGGTCAGGTCGGATCTGCCGTGGTGCGCGCGCTCGCTGCCGAACCGTCCTGCGTCGAGGTCGTGATGGTCACGCGCAGGACGGTTGCTTCGACACTGGCGCCTCGTGTGCGTCAGGTGGAGCTCGACACAGCGGCATCGCGTTTTCCGGACGATGTCGCCGGGCTTGCACAAGCGCTGGTCGCGCAAGGCGATCCCGTCTATGGCGCAAGCTGCGTCGGTGTCGGCAAGGGCAGTGCGACATGGAGCGAGGAAGCACTGAAATCCCTCGAAATCGGTGTTGTCGGCGGCTTTGCCCGCGGCTGTCGCGCCGGCGGGATCTCGCGATTCGCGCTGCTCTCTGCGGCGGGAAGCTCCGCGACGAGCTGGTTTCGCTTTGCGCGCATCATGGGGTTGAAGGAAGAAGCCGTCCGGGACATCGGCTTCCAGCGTCTCGCGATCTTTCGGCCGGGTGTTATCGCAGGCAATGTTCACACTCCGGGCTATTTGGCGCGGCTGGGGCGCCTGCTGCCGGGACCGTTCGGCACGATCGAGCAGGACGATATCGGGCGCGCGTTTGCCGCTGAGTTGGCCGACAGCGCGGCGCCCGGCGGGGTCGTGTATCTGGAGAACGCAGCGATGAGGCAGGCTGCACGCCGCAAGCCCGGTCGTCACGTTTGAGCAGGATGCGCGCGCGAGCGCCGTGCGGTTGAAGATCCCGGGCGATCCGAACCGGCGCGCGTGTCGCATTGACAGCCCAGGCTCTGCGGCGCACGGCAGGTCGGCCGATGCCGATCCGGGGACCTGCTTTCGTCATGACCATTGCTAGCGATGCCCGCTTCTGGGACCGGGCTTCACGGAAGTATGCGAGCGGCCCGGTGGCCGATCAGGCCGGATACCAGCGCACGCTGGATCGCACCTGCACCTTGCTGCGACGCGGCGACAACATCCTGGAGCTCGGCTGCGGTACCGGAACGACGGCGCTTCTGCTGGCTGTTCATGTGCAGGCGTACCTTGCGACCGATATTTCCGCCGCGATGATCGCGATCGCCGACGACAAGCTTTTGGCGCATCCGACACCGGGTCTGGTGTTTCGCGTCGCGACCGCGCAAGCGCTCGCGCGCGACGCGGCGCCGTTCGATGCTGTGCTGGGCTTCAACTATCTTCACCTCGTCCGCGATCTGCCCGACACGTTGCGATGCATTCATGCGCTGCTTGCGCCGAACGGTCTGTTCATCACCAAGACGCCGTGCGTCGGCGACATGAACCGGCTGATCCGCCTGGTGCTGCCCATGATGCGCGCTGTCGGCAAGGCGCCCCATGCCGGTATTTTCGGCGCGGCGGAGCTGAGGCGGCATATCAGTGCCGCGGGCTTCGAAGTCGTCGTGACCGAGAACCACGCGACCAAGGGCGATGACAACCGCCCCTACATCGTCGCGCGCAAGACGTAGGGGATCGCCGCCGTAAACCCTGTTTGCCGCTTACGCGTAAACCCTGATACCGGGCCCAGTGTCGCTGCCTATAGTGCCGCGTCGGAGGGGATGCATCGACGCGAGGTCGGAACCATGGCGGCGGTATCCTATGATCGGCAGACCATCAATTCCCCGAACCCGCTGGCGCGCTTTGCCCATCGCAGCCGCCTGGTGCGATCGGTCGCGCTGGTGGAGCAGCATCTGCCACTGCACGGCACCGTGGTCGACTTCGGCGCCGGGACGGGGCTGCTGCTGAGTTCCCTCGGCGACCGGCGTCCGGACGCGGGGCTGTTCGCCATCGAGCCCTATATGCCGCCGGCCGGCGATGCGCGGCTGCACTATGTCCGGGAGTTCGCCGCTCTGCCGGCCAGGCCGGACGTCATCTCCGCCTTCGAGGTCTGCGAGCATCTCAGCGATGTGGAGATCTCGCGGTTCCTGTGGGAGGCGTGGGAGGCTCTGAATAGCGACGGCCGGCTGATCGTTTCAGTCCCGATCATGGTCGGTGGCGCCTTGCTGCTGAAGGAGCTCAACCGCGCCATCTTGTTCCGGCGTGGCTCGGATTACTCGCCGTCGGAACTGGTCGCCGGGACTCTCGGGCGCACGGTGCCGCGCCCGGCCGACCGCGGACCGACCCACAAGGGGTTCGACTTCCGCTGGCTGCGCGAGCGGCTGCGGCAGCGCTTCGTCGTGGAGGAACAGATCCTGTCACCGCTGCCGCTGCCGTGGTGGGCGAACTCGCAGATCTTCTTCGTGTGCAGGAAAGCTTGAGAACCTCGGATCATGGCCGCTGCCCGATTTGGCAGCGGCCGCCGGGGATGGTCGGTCTCAGCGCTGCTCGATGCGGACGCCACCTTGATAGTAGACGCCGGGGCGGCTCGGCGTGACGATGACCGCATCGGGACGGGGACCACCGCGTCCCGCACCAGGGCCTGGACCGCGGCCCCAATCACCGCGCCGATTCCAGTCTCCGCGACGATCCCAGTCGCCGCGCCGGTCCCAGTCACCACGGCGTCCCCAATCGCCACGCCGATCCCAGTCTCGGCGCTCGTCGTGACGATAGTAGCGGCGGCCGAAGTATTCGCGGTCGGAATGGTAGTCGCCGTCGCGATCGTACCAGCCGACCGCGATCGCACCGGCCGGGACAGCCGCGACCGCGCTCCCGATTTGCGCCTGGAAGGCATGCGCGGGCAGCGCGACCACGGTCAGCCCGAGCAAGGTTGCGGCGAGGGTGAATGCTTTCACGGAAATCTCCATCACTGACGCGAGTCACAGGTCGCGTGCGCTCAATCAAGCCATGATCGATGGCGGCATTGAGTCCGAACGATTGCACCAGCCTGCGGCGAAAGCACGCAAGCGCCGCCCGCGCGCCGGCGGCGTTGACGTCGCAATGCCCGGGGGAACCCGCCCGCTGCCGTCAGGCGTTCTCTTCCCAGATCATCGCAAGGTGCACGATGGTCTGCGCCGCCTTCTCCATGTCCTGCACGCTCACCCACTCCAGCCGCGAGTGGAACGCGTGTTCGCCGGCGAAGATGTTGGGGCAGGGCAGCCCCATGAACGACAGCCGCGAGCCGTCGGTGCCGCCGCGGATGCTGGTCCGCACCGGCGTCAGGCCGGCCCGGCGGATCGCCTCGACGGCATGGGCGGTGATCTGCGGATGACGGTCCAGCACCTCCTTCATGTTGCGGTACTGCTCCCTGATCTCGATCCGGTAGGACGAGCGCGGGAAGTCGCGCATCACGTCCTTCACGATGCGCTCCAGCAGCGCTTCCTTGTCGTGCAGCCCTGCCGTGGAGAAGTCGCGCACGATCAGGCTGAGTTCGGCGCTGTCGAGGCCGCCGGACAGGCGCGTGACATGCAGGAAGCCGTCGCGCCCCTCGGTGGTCTCCGGCGAGCAGGTGTCCTTCGGCAGGCCCTCGACGATGCGTGCCGCGATCTTGATGGCGTGCTCCATCTGGCCCTTGGCGAAGCCTGGATGGGCGCTGAGGCCCTGGATGAACACCGTGGCGGAGTCCGCCGAGAACGTTTCGTCCTCGAGGTGGCCGGCGCTTTCGCCGTCGATGGTGTAGGCGAATTCGGCGCCGAGCTTCTTCAGGTCCACCTTGTCGACGCCGCGGCCGATCTCCTCGTCCGGCGTGAACAGGATCTTGATGACGCCGTGCGGGACCTGCGGGTTGGCGATCAGGAAGCGCGCCGCCTCCATGATCTCGGCGACGCCGGCCTTGTTGTCGGCGCCGAGCAGGGTCGTGCCGTCGGTGGTGATGATATCGTTGCCGATCTGGGTGGCGAGCGCCGGATGGGCGGCGGCGCGGATCACCTGCGACGGGTCGGCCGGCAGCACGATGTCGCCGCCCTGGTAGTTGCGCACGATCTGCGGCTTGACGTCCTTGCCCGTGCAGTCGGGCGAGGTGTCCATGTGCGAGCAGAAGYAGATCACCGGCACCTGCTTGGCCGAGGTCGGCGGAATGGTGGCGTAGACGTAGCCGTGATCGTCGAGATGGGTGTCAGACAGGCCCATCTCCCTCAGCTCCTGCGCGAGCAGGCGCCCGAGGTTCTTCTGCTTGTCGGTGGAAGGACAGGTGGGGGAGTCCGGATCGGACTGCGTGTCGATGGCGACGTAGCGCAGGAAGCGCTCGGTGATCGACGGGGCGAAGGCAAAGGGAAGAATGAAGGGAGGAGTCACGAGAGGGCAACCGCCGCAGCGGCTGAGGGTCATTCCGGGACCGTCGCTGCGACCGGCCCCGAAACGATGTTAGCGCAGAAGTGGCCTTTTCTCAGACCGCTTCCTTCAATTCCTTGGAGGCGCGGAACGCGACCTTCTTGCTGGCCTTGATCTGGATCTGCTCGCCGGTGGCCGGGTTGCGACCGGTGCGGGCGGCACGCTTGCGGACCTGGAGGATGCCGAGGCCGACGATGCGGATGCGCTCGCCCTTCTTCAGGTGCTTGGTGATCTTGCTGACCATGTCGGAGAGAATCGCCTCGGTCTGCTTCTTGGAGAGCTCGTGGTCCTCCGCGAGGGCGGCCGCGAGATGCTTGAGCGTGACAGTGGCGGGGGTCGCTGCTTTCTTCGCCATATCTGGCCCTCCTGGGTTGGTGGCACGTCAAAAAAAGGCAGTTGAATCGCGGCTTAAATGATTCGACAGCGGCCTGACTACGCCGCTCGGCCCGTAAAACGGCCGATTTTGCGCCCGCGGCTCAGGAACGCCTGTCAAAACCGGGCCAAACGCACGCTGACGACGAGCGACGGCCGCAGGTTCAAGACCCTTGAATGGAGATCGGAATGGGAGGGGCAGAACGAGAATAACCCGGCCAATTCGGCCAGACTGAACCGCACAAATCGAAATTTCAGCTAAGTGCTTGATTTCGCTGGCGCGAGAGACGGGGCTCGAACCCGCGACCTCCGGCGTGACAGGCCGGCGCTCTAACCAACTGAGCTACTCCCGCATCGGGGGAACAGCGCCCCGCCGCGATGGATGTGGGACTTAAAGGGGCCGGTCGCGCAAGTCAAGTTCAAGTCTGCCCGATCATGTTGAGAAATCGCGGAAAAGTTTTACCGCCCGGCTCGGGAGATCAGCCGGGCGCTGGCCGGTCTCGTGGCGCGCAAGCTGGTCGCCAAGGAGATCAATCCCCGGGATACCCGCGAGGTGCTGGTGTCGCTGACCAAAGCCGGGCTCTCAGCGCATGACAGGATTGTCGAGGGCGCGATGGAGCGCCAGCGCGACCTGCTCGCGGGAATCGACCCCGCGCTGGCGCAGCCCCTTCTGGCGGCGATCGACGTTCTGACCGAAAAGGCCGCGGCAATGCTGGAGGCGGAGCGCCAGGTCGAGAATAAATAATTGTGACACAGGGGCTTGGCGGGGAGGGAAAAGGCTTGTCCCCATCTGCACTTCATGATGGAAACCCTCAAAATACCTTGTCTTGCCACCCCTGTTGCACTGCGCTAATCCAGAACCATTCCAAAGTTTCGCGAATCCGCGGAACGGTTTTCCGCTGAAATCGAGGTTGCCGATGGGCGGCATCTTGCAGAGCTATCTACCCCTTGTTGTATTCATCGGCGTCGCGGTGGTGATCGGGCTGGCGTTGCTGATCGCCCCCTTCATCGTTGCCTATCAGCAGCCGGACGCGGAAAAGCTGTCCGCCTATGAGTGCGGCTTCAACGCCTTCGACGACGCGCGCATGAAGTTCGACGTGCGCTTCTACCTGGTCGCCATCCTGTTCATCATCTTCGACCTCGAGGTCGCGTTCCTGTTCCCGTGGGCGGTGGCCTTCGGCAAGCTCGGCGCCGCCGGCTTCTGGTCGATGATGGTGTTCCTGGGCGTGCTGACCGTCGGTTTCGCCTATGAATGGAAGAAAGGGGCGCTGGAATGGGATTGATCCAGCCCGCAGTTGCGCCGGCCGCCACCGGTATTCTTGATCCGCGCACCGGGAAGCCGGTGGGGGCGGACGACCACTTCTTCCTGGAAGTGAACAACGAGCTTGCCGACAAGGGCTTCTTCGTCACCGCGACCGAGGACCTCATCACCTGGGCGCGCACCGGCTCGCTGATGTGGATGACCTTCGGGCTCGCTTGCTGCGCCGTCGAGATGATGCAGATGTCGATGCCGCGCTACGATGCCGAGCGCTTCGGTTTCGCGCCGCGTGCGTCGCCGCGTCAGTCCGACGTCATGATCGTCGCAGGCACGCTGACCAACAAGATGGCCCCGGCGCTGCGCAAGGTCTACGACCAGATGCCGGAGCCACGCTACGTCATCTCGATGGGATCGTGCGCCAACGGCGGCGGTTACTATCACTACTCCTACTCGGTGGTGCGCGGCTGCGATCGCATCGTGCCCGTCGACATCTATGTGCCCGGCTGCCCGCCCACCGCGGAAGCGCTGCTGTACGGCGTCATGCTGCTGCAGAAGAAGATCCGGCGCACCGGCACGATCGAACGCTAGGTTTCAAACGGTTTAAGGCCTGCAGGAATGGACGACGCGAAGCTCGACGCCTCCCAACGCGATGCCTCCAAGCTTGATGCCTCCAAGCTTGATGCCTCCAAGCTCGATGCTTTGGGGCAGGCGATTGTCGCAGCGCTGCCTGGCGCCGCGCTCGCGTATGACATCGCGTTCGACCAGGTCAACGTAACGGTGGAGACCGGCAAAATTGTGGAGGTCGTGCGGCTGCTGCGCGACGATCCGCGTTTCCGCTTCGTCAACATCATCGACGTCACGGCGGTGGACTATCCGGGACGCGAGCTGCGTTTCGACGTCGTCTACCACCTGCTGTCGCCGTCGCGGAACGAGCGGGTGCGGCTGCGCGCCCATGCCGGCGAGACGACGCAGGTGCCGTCGATCATCGACGTGTTTCCGGGCGCCGACTGGTTCGAGCGCGAGACCTACGACCTCTATGGCGTGATCTTCACCGGTCATCCCGACATGCGCCGCCTGCTGACCGACTACGGCTTCGACGGTCACCCGCTGCGCAAGGACTTCCCGCTGACCGGCTTCGTCGAGGTGCGTTACGACGACCAGGAGAAGCGCGTGGTGTACGAGCCGGTGCGGCTCAACCAGGAATTCCGCAAGTTCGATTTCATGTCGCCGTGGGAAGGCGCGGACTATCCGCTGCCGGGCGACGAGAAGGCCGCCGGCGGAAAGGCAGGCAACTGATGGCTGAGGCATCGCTCCGCAATTTCACGATCAACTTCGGGCCGCAGCATCCGGCGGCCCACGGCGTGCTGCGCCTCGTGCTCGAGCTCGATGGCGAGGTGGTCGAGCGCGTCGATCCGCATATCGGCCTTTTGCATCGCGGCACCGAGAAGCTGATCGAGCAGAAGACCTACCTGCAGGCGATTCCGTATTTCGATCGTCTCGACTACGTCGCGCCGATGAATCAGGAGCATGCGTTCTGCCTCGCGGCGGAAAAGCTGCTCGGCATCACCGTGCCGCGGCGCGGCCAGCTGATCCGCGTGCTGTACAGCGAGATCGGCCGCATCTTGTCGCATCTGCTCAACGTCACGACGCAGGCGATGGACGTCGGCGCGCTCACCCCGCCGTTGTGGGGCTTTGAAGAGCGCGAGAAGCTGATGGTGTTCTACGAGCGCGCCTCGGGCAGCCGCATGCACGCCGCGTTCTTCCGCATCGGCGGCGTCCATCAGGACCTGCCGCCGGCGTTGATCGACGACATCTGGAACTGGTGCGATCCGTTCATCAAGGTCGTCGACGACCTCGAGACGCTGCTCACCGACAACCGCATCTTCAAGCAGCGCAACGTCGACATTGGCGTGGTGACGCTGGAGCAGGCGTGGGAGTGGGGCTTCTCCGGCGTCATGGTGCGCGGCTCGGGCGCGGCCTGGGACCTGCGCAAGTCGCAGCCCTACGAGTGTTACGCCGAGATGGATTTCGATATCCCGATCGGCAAGAACGGCGACTGCTACGACCGCTACTGCATCCGCGTCGAGGAGATGCGCCAGTCGGTGCGCATCATGAAGCAGTGCATCGAGAAGCTGCGCGCGCCGGACGGGCAGGGTCCCGTCGCCGTCGAGGATCACAAGATCTTCCCACCGCGCCGCGGTGACATGAAGCGCTCGATGGAAGCGCTGATCCATCACTTCAAGCTCTACACCGAAGGCTTCCACGTGCCGGCCGGCGAGGTCTACGCCGCGGTCGAGGCGCCGAAGGGCGAGTTCGGCGTCTACCTCGTCGCCGACGGCAGCAACAAGCCCTACAAGTGCAAGATTCGCGCGCCTGGGTTTGCGCATCTGCAGGCGATGGACTTCATCTGCAGGGGGCATCTGCTGGCGGACGTGTCGGCGATCCTCGGCTCGCTCGACATCGTGTTCGGCGAGGTGGACCGGTGATCGCGTCCACGTTTCCTGCCTTCGACTGCAACCTGCGCGCCGCACGGCGCTCGTTGAGAGACTGAGTCCCATGTCCGTCCGCCGTCTGGCACCGAAAGAGCTGCAGCCCGCGAGCTTCGAGTTCACCGCGGAAAATCTCGCCTGGGCGAAGGCGCAGATCGCGAAATATCCCGAAGGCCGCCAGGCCTCGGCGGTGATCCCGATCCTGTGGAAGGTGCAGGAGCAGCACGACGGCTGGGTGTCGGAGCCGGCGATCCGCGCCGTCGCCGACCTGCTCGACATGCCCTACATCCGCGTGCTCGAGGTCGCGACCTTCTACACCATGTTCCAGCTGCAGCCGGTGGGCAAGAAGGCCCACGTCCAGGTCTGCGGCACCACGCCGTGCCAGCTGCGCGGCGCCGGCGACCTGATCAAGGAATGCCAGCACCGCATCCATCACGATCCCTTCCACCTGTCCGCCGATGGCGATTTCAGCTGGGAAGAGGTCGAGTGCCTCGGGGCCTGCGTCAACGCACCGATGATGATGGTCGGCAAGGACACCTACGAAGACCTGACGGTCGAGAGCTTCAACAAGGTGCTCGACGGCTTCGCCGCCGGCAACCCGCCGAAGCCCGGTCCGCAGAGCACCCGTCCGTCGTCCGCCCCGATCAGCGGACTGACCTCGTTGAAGGATAAAGTGTGATGCTGGACGACAAGGACCGCATCTTCCGCAATCTCTACGGCCTGCATGACTGGGGCCTGGAAGGCGCACGCGCCCGTGGCGCCTGGGACGGCACCAAGGCCATCCTCGACAAGGGCCGTGACTGGATCATCAACGAGATGAAGGCGTCCGGCCTGCGCGGCCGCGGCGGCGCAGGCTTTCCGACCGGCCTGAAGTGGTCGTTCATGCCCAAGCAGTCCGACGGGCGGCCGCACTATCTCGTCGTCAATGCCGACGAGTCCGAGCCCGGCACCTGCAAGGACCGCGAGATCCTGCGCCACGATCCGCACCTCTTGATCGAAGGCTGCCTGATCGCCAGCGCGGCGATGGGCGCCCATGCCTGTTACATCTATGTGCGCGGCGAGTTCATCAGGGAGCGCGAGCACCTGCAGGCGGCGGTCGATCAGGCCTATGACGCCAAGCTGATCGGCAAGGACAACGTCCACGGCTATCCGTTCGACCTCTACGTTCATCACGGTGCCGGCGCTTACATCTGTGGCGAAGAGACCGCGCTGCTGGAGAGTCTGGAAGGCAAGAAGGGCCAGCCGCGCCTCAAGCCGCCATTCCCGGCCAACATGGGCCTCTATGGCTGCCCGACCACGGTAAACAACGTCGAGTCGATCGCGGTGGCGCCGGACATCCTGCGCCGCGGCGCCGGCTGGTTCGCCTCGATCGGCCGCGCCAACAATGTCGGCACCAAGCTGTTCGGCATTTCCGGCCACGTCAACATGCCGTGCGTGGTCGAGGAAGCCATGGGCATCCCGTTCCGCGAGCTGATCGAGAAGCACGGTGGCGGCATCCGCGGCGGCTGGGACAACCTGCTCGCCATCATTCCCGGCGGGGCGTCGTGTCCGCTGATCCCGGCGGCGGACTGCCAGGAACTGATCATGGACTTCGACGGCACCCGCGCCGTGAAGTCGAGCTTCGGCACCGCCGGCGTGATCGTGATGGACAAGTCCACCGACATCATCCGCGCCATTGCCCGCATCAGCTACTTCTTCAAGCATGAGAGCTGCGGCCAGTGCACGCCGTGCCGCGAGGGCACCGGCTGGATGTGGCGCGTGCTGTCGCGCATGGCCGAGGGCCGCGCCCACAAGCGCGAGATCGGCATGCTGCTCGAAGTCACCACCCAGGTCGAAGGCCACACCATCTGCGCGCTCGGCGACGCCGCGGCCTGGCCGATCCAGGGACTGATCCGGCATTTCCGGCCGGAGATCGAACGGCGCATCGACGAGTACTCCAGCAAGGCGAGCATCGACGATGCCGGCGTTCTCGATCCCGCGCACATGATCGCGGCGGAGTGAACGGCGATCATGATCAAGCACACGGTTGCAACAGGCCGGCGCGAGCGCGCCGGTCGGCAAGTTGAGGAAGTCGTGAGGCAATGACGAAGCTTCTCATCGACGGCAAGGAAATCGAGGTTCCGGCGGAGTACACGCTGCTGCAGGCCTGTGAGGCCGCCGGCGCGGAAATTCCGCGGTTCTGCTACCACGAACGGCTGTCCATCGCCGGCAACTGCCGCATGTGCCTCGTCGAGGTGAAGGGCTCGCCGAAGCCGGTGGCGAGCTGCGCCTGGGGCGTGCGCGACTGCCGGCCTGGTCCGAACGGCGAGCCGCCGGAGGTCTCAACCCGCTCGCCGATGGTCAAGAAGGCCCGCGAGGGCGTGATGGAGTTCCTGCTGATCAACCATCCGCTTGACTGCCCGATCTGCGACCAGGGCGGCGAGTGTGACCTGCAGGACCAGGCGATGGGCTACGGTGTCGACACCAGCCGCTTCGCCGAGAACAAGCGCGCCGTCGAGGACAAGTATCTCGGCGCGCTGGTCAAGACGTCGATGACCCGCTGCATCCAGTGCACGCGTTGCGTGCGCTTCACCACCGAGGTGTGCGGCGTGCCCGAGATGGGTGCGACTGGCCGCGGCGAGGACGTGGAGATCACCTCCTACCTCGAGAGCGCTCTGACCTCCGAGCTGCAGGGCAACCTCGTCGACATCTGCCCGGTGGGCGCGCTGACCTCCAAGCCCTACGCGTTCGCCGCGCGGCCCTGGGAGCTCGGCAAGACCCAGTCGGTCGACGTGATGGATGCGGTCGGCGCGGCGATCCGGATCGATACCCGTGGCCGCGAGGTGATGCGCATCCTGCCGCGCGTCAACGAGGCGGTGAACGAGGAGTGGATCTCCGACAAAACCCGTCATGTCGTCGATGGCCTGCGCACCCAGCGCCTCGACCGGCCGTACCTGCGTGACAATGGCAAGCTGCGCCCGGCCACCTGGCAGGAGGCGTTCGCCGCCATCGCCGCCAAGACGAAGGGCCGCGACGGCAAGCGCATCGGCGCCATCGCGGGCGACCTCGCCGCGGTGGAGGAGATGTTCGCGCTGAAGGAGCTGCTCGGCAAGCTCGGCTCGGCCAACCTCGCCACCCAGCATGGCGCGTTCGACGGCAAGGCGGGGCGGGCGTCCTACATCTTCAACCCGACCATCGCCGGCCTCGATCAGGCCGACGCGCTGCTGATCGTCGGCAGCAACCCGCGCAAGGAAGCGGCCGTGCTCAACGCCCGCATCCGCAAGCGCTGGCGTACCGGTCAGCTCAAGGTCGCGGTGATCGGCGACAAGGCCGACCTGACTTACAACTATGACTATCTTGGCGCCGGCGCCGATACCCTGGCCGAGCTCGCTGCGGGCAAGCTCGCTTTCGCCGAGGTGCTCAGGAATGCCAAGGCACCGATCGTGCTGGTCGGCGCGGGCGCGATCGACCGGGCCGACGGTGCGGCCGTCGTGGCGCAGGCGGCCAAGCTCGCCGTCGACATCGGCGCGCTCAAGGACGGCTGGAACGGCTTTGCCGTGCTGCAGTCGGCGGCGTCCAGCGTCGGCGCGCTCGACATCGGCTTTATGCCGGGCGAGGGCGGTCTCGACGCGGCACGGATGACCGCTGCCGGCGCGCTCGACGTGCTGTTCCTGCTCGGCGCCGACGAGGTCAAGGTCGCCGACGGCGCCTTCGTGGTCTACATCGGCACCCATGGTGACCGCGGCGCACACCGCGCCGACGTCATCCTGCCGGGCGCGGCCTACACCGAGAAGAGCGGCCTGTTCGTCAATACCGAGGGCCGGGTGCAGATGGCGGCCCGCGCCGCGTTCCCGCCGGGCGATGCCCGCGAGGACTGGGCGATCCTGCGCGCGCTGTCCGATGTGCTCGGCGCGCGGCTGCCCTACGACTCCCTCGGCGCGCTGCGCCAGGCCATCTTCAAGGCCGTGCCGCACCTGATGCGGGTCGGCCAGATCGAGCCGGCGGATGCCGCCGGGGTTCGCACGCTGGCGTCGCGTGGCGGCAGCATCGACAAGGCCGGTTTCCACTCGCCGGTCGAGGATTTCTACATGACCAATCCCATCGCCCGGGCGTCCGCCGTGATGGCCGAGTGTTCGCGCCTCGCCGCGGGCCGCGTTCTGACCGCAGCGGAGTAAGTCGATGACCTTCGCCGAATTCTGGACCAGCACGTTGTGGCCGCTGATCATCATGGTGGCTGAGAGCGTCCTGCTGCTGGTCGTCCTGCTGGTCGGGATCGCCTACATCCTGCTCGCCGACCGCAAGATCTGGGCGGCGGTGCAGATCCGCCGCGGCCCGAACGTGGTCGGCCCATGGGGCCTGCTGCAGTCGTTCGCCGACCTCCTCAAGTTCGTCCTCAAGGAGCCGGTGATCCCGGCCGGCGCGAACAAGGGTGTGTTCCTGCTCGCGCCGCTGGTGTCCTGCGTGCTGGCGCTTGCCGCCTGGGCGGTGATCCCGGTCGATCTCGGCTGGGTGATCGCCGACATCAATGTCGGCGTGCTCTACATCTTCGCGATCTCGTCGCTGTCGATCTACGGCATCATCATGGCCGGCTGGGCGTCGAACTCGAAGTATCCGTTCCTCGCCGCGCTGCGCTCGGCAGCGCAGATGGTGTCTTATGAGGTCTCGATCGGCTTCGTCATCATCTGTGTGCTGCTGTGCGTCGGCTCGCTGAACCTGACCGCGATCGTCGAGGCGCAGAACACCCGGTTCGGCCTGTTCGGCTGGTACTGGCTGCCGCTGCTGCCGCTGTTCGTGATCTTCTACGTCTCGGCGCTGGCCGAGACCAACCGGCCGCCGTTCGACCTCGTCGAGGCGGAGTCCGAGCTCGTTGCCGGCTTCATGGTCGAATACGGCTCGACGCCGTACATGATGTTCATGCTCGGCGAGTACGTCGCCATCGCCACCATGTGTGCGATGGGGGCGATCCTGTTCATGGGCGGCTGGCTGCCGCCGTTCCCGGTCGCTCCGTTCACCTGGGTGCCGGGCGTGATCTGGTTCGTGCTCAAGCTGCTGTTCATGTTTTTCCTGTTCGCGATGGCGAAGGCGATCGTGCCCCGCTATCGCTACGACCAGCTGATGCGGCTGGGCTGGAAGGTATTCCTGCCGATTTCGCTGGCCATGGTGGTTATTGTCGCGGCGTTCCTGCAGTTCGTCGCGCCGCTAGTGAGGCTGTGATGAGTGTCGCAACCGCAACCCGTTCGCTGCTGCTCAAGGAATTCGTTTCGGCGTTCTTTCTCGCCATGCGCTATTTCTTCAAGCCGAAGCCGACGCTGAATTATCCGTTCGAGAAGGGCCCGATCTCGCCGCGCTTCCGTGGCGAGCATGCGCTGCGCCGCTACCCCAACGGGGAAGAGCGCTGCATCGCCTGCAAGCTGTGCGAGGCGGTGTGTCCGGCGCAGGCCATCACCATCGAGGCCGGCCCGCGGCGCAACGACGGCACCCGCCGCACCGTGCGCTACGACATCGACATGGTGAAGTGCATCTATTGCGGCCTGTGCCAGGAAGCGTGCCCGGTCGACGCCATCGTCGAGGGGCCGAACTTCGAGTTCGCCACCGAGACCCGTGAAGAGCTTTTCTATGACAAGGCCAAGCTGCTCGCGAACGGCGATCGCTGGGAACGTGAAATCGCCAAGAGCATCGCGCTCGATGCGCCGTACCGGTGAGGTGACAGAATGATCCTTCCGGCACTTTTCTTCTACCTGTTCGCGGGGGTCTGCGTCGCCTCCGCCGTGATGGTGATCGCCGCGCGCAATCCCGTCCATTCGGTGCTGTTCCTGATCCTGGCGTTCGTCAACGCCGCGGGGCTGTTCATGCTGATGGGCGCCGAGTTCCTGGCCATGATCCTGATTGTGGTCTATGTCGGCGCGGTCGCGGTGCTGTTCCTGTTCGTGATCATGATGCTCGACGTCGACTTCGCCGAGCTCAAGCAGGGCTTCATCGAGTACCTGCCGGTCGGCCTGCTGGTCGGTGCGATCTTCCTCGCCGAACTGCTGCTGGTGGCCGGCGGCTGGGTGATCAGCCCGACGCTGACCAAGACCGTGGCGGCGCCGATCCCGGCGAACGTGTCCAATGCCGAGGCGCTCGGCCTCGTGCTCTATACGAAGTATGTGCATTACTTCCAGCTGGCCGGTGCGGTGCTGCTGGTCGCCATGATCGGCGCCATCGTGCTGACGCTGCGCCACAAGGCGAACGTCAAGCGGCAGAGCATCCCGGTGCAGAACGCCCGCACCAAGGCGCTCGCCATGGAGGTGCGCAAGGTGGCGCCGGGGCAGGGCCTGCAGGACGCCGATGCGGAAGGGTGGGTGCGATGACGATCGGGCTCGGACACTATCTCGCGGTCGCCGCGATCCTGTTCACGCTGGGCATTCTCGGCATCTTCCTCAACCGCAAGAACGTCATCGTCATCCTGATGTCGATCGAGCTGATCCTGCTCGCCGTCAACATCAACCTGGTGGCGTTCTCGACGTTCCTCAACGACATTGTCGGGCAGGTGTACGCGCTGCTGGTTCTGACCGTTGCGGCGGCGGAAGCGGCGATCGGCCTGGCCGTGCTGGTGGTGTTCTATCGCAACCGCGGTTCGATCGCGGTCGAAGACATCAATCTGATGAAGGGCTGACGGCGGATGATTCAGGCCATTGTTTTCCTGCCACTGCTGGGCGCGATCCTTGCCGGTCTGATCGCGCTGTTCGGGGCGCATGCGCGCAACCCGAGCGGTGACGACATGGATCACGGCGACGCCCACGGCGCTCATGCCCATGCGGCGCATGACGATCACGGCCACGACGACCATGGTCATGACGACCATGGCCCGGTCGAGCCGCCGGCGGCGGGCTCGCGCGCGGCCGAAGTGATCACCACCGCGCTGCTGCTGATCTCGGCGGCGCTGTCCTGGGTGACCTTCGTCGACGTCGGCTTCGGGCACCACGACGCCCGCGTCGTGCTGCTGCCCTGGATCAACTCCGGCGAACTCAACGTCTTCTGGACGCTGCGCGTCGATACGCTCACCGCCGTCATGCTGGTGGTGGTGAACACCGTGTCGGCGCTCGTGCACCTGTATTCGATCGGGTACATGCACGAGGACCCGAACCGGCCGCGGTTCATGGCCTACCTGTCGCTGTTCACCTTCGCCATGCTGATGCTGGTGACCTCCGACAACCTGGTGCAGATGTTCTTCGGCTGGGAAGGCGTCGGTCTCGCCAGCTACCTGCTGATCGGCTTCTGGTTCCAGAAGCCGACGGCCAACGCCGCCGCCATCAAGGCGTTCGTGGTCAACCGCGTCGGCGACTTCGGCTTCTCGCTCGGCATCTTCGCGATCTTCGCGCTGGTCGGGTCGACCGATTTCGACACCATCTTCGGCGCCGCGCCGGGCCTCGTCGGCAAGACCATTCATCTCTTTGGCCACGACTTCGACGCGCTGACGCTGACCTGCCTGCTGCTGTTCATGGGCGCGATGGGCAAGTCGGCCCAGTTCCTGCTGCACACCTGGCTGCCGGACGCGATGGAAGGCCCGACCCCGGTCTCGGCCCTCATTCATGCCGCGACCATGGTAACCGCGGGCGTGTTCATGGTGGCGCGGCTGTCGCCGCTGTTCGAGCTGGCGCCGACGGCTCAGGCCTTCGTCATGCTGATCGGCGGCACCACGGCGCTGTTCGCGGCGACCATCGGCCTCGTGCAGAACGACATCAAGCGCATCGTCGCGTACTCGACCTGCTCGCAGCTCGGCTACATGTTCGTCGCGCTCGGGGCAGGGGCCTACTCGGTCGGCATCTTCCACCTGTTCACCCATGCCTTCTTCAAGGCGCTGCTGTTCCTGGGCTCGGGCTCGGTGATCCACGCGATGCACCACGAGCAGGACATCCGCAACATGGGTGGCCTGAAGAACCGCATTCCCTTCACCTACAGCGTGATGGTGATCGGCACGCTGGCGCTGACCGGCTTCCCGCTCACGGCCGGCTACTTCTCGAAGGACAAGATCATCGAGTCGGCATTCGTGGCCCACAACCCGTTCGCGCTTTATGCCTTCCTCGCGACCGTGATCGCCGCCGGCCTGACGTCGTTCTACTCCTGGCGTCTGATCTTCAAGACGTTCCACGGCGAACCGCACGATCGTAAGCACTACGACGCGGCGCACGAGAGCCCGCTGGTGATGCTGATCCCGCTGGCGGTGCTGGCGGCCGGCTCGATCCTCGCAGGCTATCCGTTCGTGGAGCTGTTTGCGGGGCATGGCGTCGAGGAGTTCTTCCGCGAGTCGCTGAAGATGAAGCCCCACATCCTCGATGAGATGCACCACATCCCCGAGGCTGTCGCCTATCTGCCGACGGCGATGATGGCGATCGGCTTTGTGGTGGCGCTGGTGTTCTACATCAGCAAGCCGTACCTGCCGGTCGAGCTCGCCAACGACCATCCGCTGCTGTACCGCTTCCTGCTCAACAAGTGGTACTTCGACGAGCTCTACGACTTCCTGTTCGTGCGCCCGGCGAAGCGGCTCGGCACTTTCCTCTGGAAGAAGGGCGATGGCGCGATCATCGACGGGCTCGGCCCGGATGGCGTCGCCGCGCGGGTGCTCGACATCACCCGTGGCGCGGTCCGCCTGCAGACCGGCTACCTCTATCATTACGCCTTCGCGATGCTGATCGGCGTCGCGGGTCTTATCACCTGGTTCATTTTCGGTCTCGGGGGCCAATAATGACAACCTGGCCCGTTCTATCGGTCGTCACCTTCCTGCCGCTCCTCGGCGCGATCCTGGTCTATCTCAGCCGCGGCGACGACGAGGCCGCCAAGGGCAATGCGCGCTGGATCGCGCTCTGGACCACGCTGGTCACCTTCGCGGTGTCGCTGGTGCTGGTCTGGCGCTTCGATGCCACGCAAGCCGGCTTCCAGTTCGAGGAGAAGGGTCCCTGGCTCGCCCAGGCGATCAACTACCACATGGGCGTCGACGGCATTTCGCTGCCGTTCGTCATCCTGACCACCGCCCTGATGCCGTTCTGCATCGTCGCCAGCTGGAAGTCGGTGACGGTGCGGGTGCGCGAATACATGATGGCGTTCCTGGTGCTGGAAACGCTCATGGTCGGCACCTTCTCGGCGCTCGACCTCGTGCTGTTCTACCTGTTCTTCGAGGGCGGCCTGATCCCGATGTTCCTGATCATCGGTGTCTGGGGCGGTCCGCGCCGGGTCTACGCCAGCTTCAAGTTCTTCCTCTACACGCTGCTCGGCTCGGTGCTGATGCTGCTCGCCATCATGGCGCTGTACTGGAATGCCGGCACCACCGACATCCCGACGCTGATGCACACCGCGGTGCCGCGCAGCCTGCAGACCTGGGCATGGCTGGCGTTCTTCGCCTCGTTCGCGGTGAAGATGCCGATGTGGCCGGTGCATACCTGGCTGCCGGACGCCCACGTCGAGGCGCCGACCGCGGGGTCGGTGATCCTCGCCGCCATCCTGCTGAAGATGGGCGGCTACGGCTTCCTGCGCTTCTCGCTGCCGATGTTCCCGCTGGCGTCGCATGACTTCGCGCCGCTGGTCTACACGCTGTCGGTGATCGCGATCGTCTACACCTCGCTGGTCGCCCTCATGCAGGAGGACATCAAGAAGCTGATCGCGTACTCGTCGGTCGCGCATATGGGCTTCGTCACCATGGGCATCTTCGCGGGCACGACGCAGGGCGTCGCCGGCGGCGTGTTCCAGATGGTGTCGCACGGCATCGTGTCGGGCGCGCTGTTCCTGTGCGTCGGCGTCGTCTACGACCGCCTGCATACCCGCGAGATCGCGGCCTATGGCGGCCTCGTCAACCGCATGCCGCTCTATGCCTTCGCCTTTATGGTGTTCACCATGGCCAATGTCGGCCTGCCGGGCACGTCGGGCTTCGTCGGCGAATTCCTGACGCTGCTGGGGACGTTCAAGGTCAGCACCGCGACCGCGTTCTTCGCCACGCTGGGGGTGATCCTGTCGGCGGCCTATGCGCTGTGGCTCTACCGCAAGGTGGTGTTCGGCGCGCTGACCAAGCCGTCGCTGGCCTCGATCAAGGACCTCACCCTGCGCGAGGGCGTGATCCTGATGCCGCTGGTGGCGCTGACCATCCTGTTCGGCGTCTATCCCAAGCCGGTGCTCGACATGTCGTCGGCGTCGGTCCAGCAACTCGTGACCAATTACAGCCAGGCGATCACGGCCGTGAAGGCCGCCGCGCTGCCATGACCGTGTCGACGGATCGGGATTGAACCTCATGACTTTCGCCGGATATTCCCTGCTTCCCGTCGTGCCGGAGATCGTGCTGGCGCTTGGGGCGATGCTGCTTCTGATGATCGGTGCCTATCGCGGCCCGCAGACCACGGGCGCGATCGGCTGGCTTGCGCTGCTTCTGCTGGTCCTGACCGGTGCGCTGGTGCTGTGGCTGCCGTCCGGCAAGCTCGTGACGTTCAATGGCAGCTTCGTCGTCGACGACTTCGCACGCTTCCTGAAGATCCTGGCACTGATCGGCTCGGGCACGACGCTGCTGTTGTCGCGTGAGTTCCTGTCGGTGCCGTCGCGGCGGATGTTCGAGTTCGCGATCCTGATCCTGCTGTCGACCGTCGGCATGCTGATCCTGATCTCGGCCGCCGACCTGATCATGCTCTATCTCGGCCTCGAGCTGATGTCGCTGGCGCTCTATGTGGTGGCGGCGAGCCATCGTGACGATGCCAAGTCCACCGAGGCGGGCCTCAAGTACTTCGTGCTCGGCGCGCTGTCGTCCGGCATGCTGCTGTACGGCGCCTCGCTGATCTACGGCTTCAGCGGCACGGTCAGCTTTGCCGGCATCGCGGCCGCCGCCAAGGGCGGCAGCACCGGCGTGGTGTTCGGCATCGTATTCCTGCTCGCGGGCCTGTGCTTCAAGATCTCCGCGGTGCCGTTCCACATGTGGACGCCGGACGTCTACGAGGGCGCACCGACCCCGGTGACGGCGTTCTTTGCCTCGGCGCCGAAGGTCGCCGCGCTCGCGGTGTTCACCCGCGTGACGCTGACCGCGTTCCCGGGCGTGACCCACCAGTGGCAGCAGATCGTGGTGTTCGTCGCCATCGCGTCGATGGCGCTGGGTTCGTTCGCGGCGATCGGTCAGAAGAACATCAAGCGCCTGATGGCGTATTCCTCGATCGGCCACATGGGCTTCGCACTGGTCGGCCTTGCGTCCGGCACGCCGGAAGGGGCACAGGGCGTGCTGATCTACATCGCCATCTACGTGGCGATGACGCTGGCATCGTTCTCGGTCATCCTCGCCATGAAGCGCAACGGCCAAGTCGTTGAGAACATTTCGGATTTCGCCGGGCTCGCGCGCACCAACCCGCTGCTGGCGTTCTTCTTCGCCATGCTGCTGTTCTCGCTCGCCGGCATTCCGCCGCTGGCCGGCTTCTTCGCCAAGTTCTATGTGTTCCTGGCGGCGATCAAGGCCGGCCTGTTCACGCTGGCGGTGATCGGCGTGCTGACCAGTGTCGTCGGCGCGTTCTACTATCTCAGCATCATCAAGACGATGTACTTCGACGAACCGGTCGGCGCGGTCGATCCGGTCCGCGGCGAGCTGCGCACCGTGCTGGCGATCGCCGGCACCTTCAACATCCTGTTCTTCGCCTATCCGGCGCCGCTGGTGAGCGTGGCGACGGCCGCGGCGAAGTCCTTGTTCTGAGATGGTGTTCGCGCTCGGTCCCGCAGCCCGTTCGGCAGGTTACCGGCTAGAGGCGTTCGAGAGCATCGGATCGACCAATGCGGAAGCACTGGCACGGGCCCGCGCCGGTGAGCGCGGGCCGCTTTGGCTGGTGACGCCGCAGCAGACCGCCGGCCGCGGCCGGCGCGACCGGGCCTGGATCTCGCCGCGCGGTAACCTCGCCGCCAGCGTCGTCGAGGTGATCGACGTTGCGCCGCCGGTTGCCGCGACGTTGGGGTTCGCCGCCGGGCTCGCGCTCGAGCAGGCCCTGCAGGCGGTCAGCGTCGAGGCACGGCTGCGCTCGCCGGACTCGACCGACACCGTGTTCACGCTGAAATGGCCCAATGACGTGCTGGCCGGCGGCCGCAAGCTGTCCGGCATTCTGCTCGAGGCCGAGCTTGTTGCGTCGCGGCAGCTCGCTGTCGTCGTCGGGATTGGCGTGAATGTGGTGGCGGCGCCCGAAGGCACGCCATACCCTGCGGCGGCGCTGCATGCGCTCGGCATTCATGTCGGGGCGGAGGAGCTGTTCGGCGCGCTGTCGGAGGCCTGGGCGCGGTTGCGCGCGGTCTGGGACAACGGCCGCGGCTTCGGCGAGATCCGCCGGCAGTGGCTGGAACGGGCTTCCGGGCTCGGCCAGCCGGTGTCGGTGAGGACCGGGGGCGCGCCGCTGACCGGCCGTTTCGAGACCATCGACGACACCGGCTGCCTGATCGTGGTCACGGACGATGGGGCCAAGGTGCCGGTGACCGCCGGCGATGTCTATTTCGGGGCGGCCGCCTCGTCAGGAGCTACATGATGGCGCGACCCGACGAACTGACTTTCGCGCCGCTCGGGGGTGTCGGCGAGATCGGCATGAACCTGTCGATCTACGGCATCGGCAACCGTCATCAGCGCAGCTGGCTCGCCGTCGACCTCGGCGTGTCGTTCGGCGACGAGGAGCACCTGCCGGGCATCGACCTCGTGATGCCCGACATCCGCTTCCTGGAGCAGGAGCGCAAGAACCTCGTCGGCATCGTGCTGACCCACGCCCACGAGGACCATTTCGGCGCCATCATCGACCTGTGGCCGCGGCTGCGGGTGCCGATCTATGCCACCGCGTTCAGTGCGGGCCTGTTCGAGGCGAAATGCGCCGCGGAGCGCAACGCGCCGGAGATTCCTGTCACGGTCGTGCCGTCGGGCGGGCGCATTGACTTGGGTCCGTTCAACGTCGAGTTCATTCCGGTGGCGCATTCGATCCCGGAATCCCATGCGCTCGCCATCCGCACCTCGGCCGGCACCGTGTTGCACACCGGTGACTGGAAGATCGATCCGACCCCGATCATCGGCAAGCCGACCGACGAGAAGCGGCTGCGCGAACTCGGCGACGAGGGCGTGCTGGCGCTGGTCGGCGATTCCACCAACGCGGTGCGCGACGGCCGTTCGCCGTCGGAAACCGAGGTGGCCGCGGCGATCACTGCGATCGTCAAGCAGGCCAGGGGGCGCGTCGCCGTGACGACCTTTGCGTCCAACGTCGCCCGTATCCGCGCCGTGGCCGACGCGGCGCGGGCCGCCGACCGCGAGGTCGTGGTGGTCGGCCGCGCCATGGAGCGTGTGGTGCAGGTGGCGCGCGAGACCGGCTACCTCGACGGCGTCGCGGAGTTCCGCAGCGCCGAGTACTACGGCCATTTCCCCCCGGACAAGGTGCTGGCGCTGTGCACCGGCAGCCAGGGCGAGCCGCGCGCAGCGCTCGCCCGCATCGCCAACGACGACCACCCGCTGGTCACCCTCAACAGGGGCGACTGCGTGATCTTTTCCTCGCGCACCATTCCGGGCAACGAGAAGGCGGTCGGCGCCATCATCAACTCGTTCGTCGAGCAGGGCGTCGAGATCATCACCGACCGCACCCATCTCGTCCACGTCTCCGGCCATCCGCGCCGCGACGAGCTGCGCGACATGATTTCCTGGGTGCGTCCGCAGGTGCTTATCCCCGTGCATGGCGAGGCGCTGCACCTGTCGGAGCATGCCAAGCTCGCCCGCGCCGCCGGCGTGCCCAAGGTGATCACCTGCAAGAATGGCAATCTGCTGCGTCTCGGACCCGGCGATCCGGCCGTGATCGACGATGTGCCGTCGGGGCGCATCTACAAGGACGGCAAACTGCTCGAGGACCAGAAGGCCCGCGCCGTGGTCGAGCGGCGGCGGATGTCGTTTGCCGGCTGCGCGTTCGTCGCGCTCGCGCTGACCGAGAAGGGTGAGCTCGCGGACGATCCCGAAGTTGATCTGATGGGTATTCCGGAAAACAATGCCGAGGGTGAGGTGATCGCCGACGAGGTGTTCGATCTCGTGGTGTCGACGGTCGAAAACCTGCCGCGGGCCCGCCGGCGGGACGCGGATGCCGTGTCGGAATCGATTCGCCGCGCCGTGCGCGCCTCGATCGCCGAGCAGTGGGGCAAGAAGCCCCTCTGCGTCGTGCATGTCTTGATGGTCTAGGCTGCGACGCGGCTCCGGCGCGTTGGTGGCCGGTGCTCGTCAGCAAGCAACAGGGAGGATGTCATGCTCGGCCGTCTCAACCATGTCGCCATCGCGGTGCGCAATGCGCAGAAGGCCGCGAAGATCTATGGCATCGCATTCGGCGCCGAGATCTCCGAGGCGGTGCCGCTGCCGGAGCATGGCGTGATCACCGTGTTCGCGACGCTGCCGAACACCAAGATCGAGTTCATCCAGCCCTATGGCGATGCCTCGCCGATCGCCAAATTCCTCGAGCGCAATGCCGACGGCGGCATCCACCACGTCTGCTACGAGGTGCCTGACATCATCGCCGCGCGCGACACGCTGCTGCGCGAGGGCGCGCGGGTGCTGGGCGACGGCGAGCCCAAGATCGGCGCCCATGGCAAGCCGGTGCTGTTCCTCCACCCGAAGGACTTTTCGGGTGCTCTTGTCGAAATCGAGCAGGCCTGACGTTCCGTGTCGATCTCGTCCGCGATTGCGATCTATTTCGTGCTGTGGTGGGTGGTGCTGTTCGCGGTGCTGCCGTTCGGCGTGCGCAGCCAGGTCGAGGAGGGCACCTCCGCGGCACCGGGCTCCGATCCCGGCGCGCCGGTGTTGCCGCGCATGGCCAGGAAGCTGCTGTGGACCACGCTGATTTCGTTGGCGCTGTTCACCGCCGGTCTGTGGGCCTACAAGGCCGGCTACCTGAACGTCGAGCGCCTGACAAAGATGATGGGGATACCGCTGTAGGGTGGTGCCTGCCGCGGCAGGCACGTCACATCCTTGACACGTTGACGTCGTAACTCCCGCCCTGTCAGGGTTACTGTCGACAAGACAAAAAAAAGCAGGGCCCATGCCCTGCTTCAAAAATTGTGTCGACCCTATTGTCCCCGAAAGCGTTGAGGTTTGGTGCTGTTGGACGGGGCGACGCTGCTTCGGCGCGTCAGGGCTCCTCCCGAGACTTGGACCACCAAGCTTCAGCCTCACGGCCAGCTTGAAGCATCACGCTAGCTGATCATTTTTGATTTGTCACTCTTTTCGGCAACAAATGTCTAAAACATCGGCTGGACGTAAATCTTCGTTTCAAACGGCTGATGGATCGCGCCAAAATACAACCGGAAGGCGAAAATTCCACTGGAGCGCGAGGGGTGGTCCGGTGATCCCAGGGCCTTGAACGGCTGCGCCGCCGGCCCGGCGCCCGCTCGATCCCATCAGGAGAATCACAGCTGCACGATGCAGCCGGAGCGCCCACCAGGCTGGCCGCGGCGCTGGCGATCCCTGCCAAAACGCGGTTTTCCGGCCGCAAACGCTTGTGTTTTGAGCCCCGATCCGGTTTCACTGCCTGTATCCCTGTCCCAAACGATTCTTGAGTGTTCCCATGCGATTGTCGCGTTTCTTTCTGCCCATCCTCAAGGAGACGCCGAAGGAGGCGGAGATTGCGTCGCACCGCCTGATGCTGCGCGCGGGTATGCTGCGCCAGCAGGCCGCGGGCATTTACTCCTGGCTGCCGCTCGGCCTGCGGGTGCTGGCCAAGATCGAGCAGATCGTCCGTGAGGAGCAGAACCGGGCCGGCGCCATCGAGCTCTTGATGCCGACACTGCAGCTCGCCGATCTCTGGCGCGAGAGCGGTCGCTATGACGCCTACGGTCCGGAGATGCTGCGCATCCAGGACCGCCACAAGCGCGAACTTCTCTACGGTCCGACCAACGAGGAGATGATCACCGAGATCTTCCGCAGCTATGTCCGCTCCTACAAGAGCCTGCCGCTCAACCTCTACCACATCCAGTGGAAATTCCGCGACGAGCAGCGCCCGCGCTTCGGCGTGATGCGCGGCCGCGAATTCCTGATGAAGGACGCCTATTCCTTCGACATCGACCAGGATGCGGCGCGGCTGTCCTACAACAAGATGTTCGTCGCCTATCTGCGCACGTTCGCGCGGATGGGGCTGCAGGCGATTCCGATGCGGGCCGAGACCGGTCCGATCGGCGGCGACCTGTCGCACGAGTTCATCGTGCTGGCCGACACCGGCGAGTCCGGCGTCTACTGCAACAGCGATGTGCTCAAGCTGCCGGTGCCGGGCGAGGACGTCGACTACGGCGGCGATCTGACTCCGATCATCCGGCAGTGGACCGAGCTCTATGCGGCGACGGAGGACGTCCACGACGCCGCGCGGTTCGACAGCGAGGTTCCCGAGGCCAAGCGGCTGCACACCCGCGGCATCGAGGTCGGCCAGATCTTCTATTTCGGCACCAAGTACTCCGAGACCATGAAGGCGCTGGTGATGGGCCCGGACGGCACCGAGCGGCCGATCCATGGCGGCTCCTATGGCGTCGGTGTGTCGCGCCTGCTCGGCGCGATCATCGAGGCCTTCCATGACGAGGCGGGCATCAAGTGGCCGGAGACCGTGGCCCCGTTCCGCGTCGCGCTGCTCAACCTCAAACAGGGTGGCGGCGACACCGACGTTGCCTGCGACAGGCTCTACGCGGCGCTGACCGCCAAGGGCGTCGACGTGCTCTATGACGACCGTGAGGAGCGGCCGGGCGCCAAGTTTGCGACCGCCGACCTGATCGGCATCCCCTGGCAGGTGATGGTCGGCCCGAAGGGCCTCGCCGAGGGCAAGGTCGAGCTCAAGCGCCGCAGCGACGGCGAGCGCGAACTGCTGACGCCGGACGACGTCATTGCCCGGCTGACCGCATGAGTTTCTCACCGCGTGAGGCGCGGTGCCGAGGGTGTGCGACCAGAATTAGCCCCAATCGTGTGAAATCCGTGCGATGGATACGCCGATGAGTGAGCCAGTCCGAACCGCCCCCTTCGCCGCCTTCGAGTGGATGTTGTCGATGCGCTACCTGCGGGCGCGTCGCAAGGAGGGATTCATCTCGGTCATCGCCGGCTTCTCGTTCCTCGGCATCATGCTGGGTGTGGCGACCTTGATCATCGTCATGGCGGTGATGAACGGCTTCCGCACGGAGCTGCTCGACAAGATTCTCGGCCTCAACGGCCATATCGCGGTGCAGCCGCAGGAATCGCCGTTGACCGACTGGAAGGACGTCGCCGAGCGGATCAACACCGTGAACGGCATCCGTTTTGCCGCCCCCGTGGTCGACGGGCAGGCGCTGGGATCCTCGCCCTATGGCGCCGCCGGCGTGTTCGTGCGCGGCATCCGCGCCAAGGACCTCGACAACGTCACCTCCGTCGCCAAGAACATCAAGCAGGGCACGCTGGAGGGATTCGACGAGGGGCAGGGGATCGCGATCGGCCGTCGGCTTGCCGACCAGCTTTCCGTCCATGCGGGTGACAGCGTGACGCTGGTGGCGCCGCGCGGTGCCGTGACGCCGATGGGGACGACGCCGCGGATCAAGCCCTACAAGGTCGCGGCGGTGTTCGAGATCGGCATGTCGGAATACGACGCGACTTTCGTGTTCATGCCGCTCGCCGAGGCGCAGGCCTATTTCAACCGCAGCAACGACGTGACCGCGATCGAGATCTATACCGACAATCCCGACAAGGTCGAAACCTACCGCAAGGCGGTGATCGAGGCGGCCGGGCGGCCGATCTACCTGATCGACTGGCGCAGCCGCAACGCCACCTTCTTCAATGCACTGCAGGTCGAGCGCAACGTCATGTTCCTGATCCTGACCCTGATCGTGCTGGTCGCGGCGCTCAATATCGTGTCCGGCCTGATCATGCTGGTGAAGGACAAGGGCAGCGACATCGCGATCCTGCGCACCATGGGCGCGTCGCAGGGCGCGGTGATGCGGGTGTTCCTGATCACCGGCGCGGCGATCGGCGTGGTCGGCACCCTGGTTGGATTTCTGGTCGGGCTCGTGATCTGCCTGAACATCGAGGCGATCCGCCAGTTCCTGTCGTGGCTGACCAACACTCAGCTGTTCCCGCCTGAACTGTATTTCCTGTCCAGGCTGCCCGCCCAGGTCGATGTCGCCGAGACGGCGGCGGTTGTGATCATGGCGCTGACGCTGTCGTTCCTGGCGACGCTCTATCCGTCATGGCGGGCGTCGCGGCTCGATCCCGTCGAAGCGCTTCGGTACGAATAGGGCGGCTGCGATGGCTCAGGGGGACAAGGACGACGTACCGGTGATCTACCTGCACGACATCCGCCGGCAATACCGGCAGGGTGAAGCGGTGCTCACCATTCTCGATGGCGCCAAGCTCGCGCTGTGGCCGGGGCAGTCGGTGGCGCTGGTGGCGCCATCGGGCTCGGGCAAGTCGACGCTGCTGCATATCGCCGGGCTGCTGGAAAGCCCCGATGAAGGCGAGGTCTATGTCGGCGGCACTGCCACCTCGACGCTGTCGGACGCGGACCGCACCCAGCTGCGCCGCACCGACATCGGGTTCGTCTACCAGTCGCACCGGCTGCTGCCGGAATTCACCGCGCTCGAGAATGTCATGCTGCCGCAGATGATCCGCGGCCTGAAGCGCGGCGAGACCATCCAGCGTGCCAAGGAGATCCTGGCTTATCTCGGGCTTGGTGAGCGCATCACCCACAGGCCGGCGGAGTTGTCCGGCGGTGAACAGCAGCGCGTCGCGATCGCGCGGGCGGTCGCCAATGCACCGCGGGTGCTGTTCGCCGACGAGCCGACCGGCAATCTCGATCCGCACACTGCCGATCACGTCTTCCAGGCGCTCATGCAACTGGTGAAGGCGACGCGGGTGTCGATGCTGATCGCCACCCACAACATGGAGCTCGCGGGCCGCATGGATCGGCGCGTGTCGCTGCAGGACGGCCACGTCGTCGAGCTGGATTAGCGGGCGGGCAACGCCAGGCAGTGACGGCGGGGCGTCCGCCGCCGGGCCGCTTCGAAAAATGCCGTCAGGATGTGCGTGGCAGGATTCGGTCAGTCGCGGTGACGCGCGCGATGGCGCCGCCGCGGCGGCGGGGCGCCGTCGTCGCGGGCATCGGCAGCCGGATCCGCGACGCCATGTGCGCCGAATGGATAGGCGGGATTGTACAGGCAGGTCGCGCCGATCCCGGAAGCGCTGGCATTGCACTGTGCCAGCGAGACAAAGCGGCAGCTGACGAGATCGTCCCGCCAGTGCAGGCAGATCGGAAAGATCTGCGACTGGGCCGATGCCGGCATCGCGGCGAAGGCAAGGCCGAAGGCCGCCGCTGCCAGCACCGCACGCATCATCGTCCGCCTCGCGGGCTCCACGCCGCGATGCTCAGTAATATTCCCGGTACCAGTGCTTGCGCTTGCCGCGGGGGCGCGGCGCGGGCTCGTCGACATAGGCGGCGCGGCCGGCGTAGGCGGGGTTGGCGAGGCAGGTCGCGCCGAGCCCCGAGGCAGACGCAGCGCACTGGCCGAACGTGCTGTAGCGACAGTCCATCCGGTCGTACGGACCGAATTGGCAGACGGGATAGTTGCCGGCGGAAGCGGGGGCCGTGCTCATCGCTGTCGCACCGATCCCGATGGCGAGGGCGGACATCGCGCCCAACACAATGCTACGCATTTCAACCTCCTGCCGACTCGCGGCGCTTCGAACTGTCCTCTGCACCAAGCCGCTCCCGCCGATTTTCGTCAAGACACGTTTGCGCGTGCCATCGTCGCAATGCAGCCACCTTCCGTCTTAGGCGCCCGGAGCGGCCGTTCCGTTCAAATGAAGATGAAAGCTCTGTGCGGCAGGCTCGGATTTCGGACTTGCGATGTCGGGGCGCGGCAACATATTGGGGCGATGGGACGTGCCTTGCACCTGACGATGTTCGCTGCCACCGCGCTCTGCTGTGCGGTGGTTCTCGGTTTTCTCGCTCACGACGGGCTCGGCTTCTCCGATCAGGTGATCCGGCGGGACGCGCTGGAGGGGGCAACCTTCGTCAGTCTTGCGCTGTTATGTGGTGTGCTGCTGCCCAGGCGCCGGTAATCCAGTCCACCACGGCCACCATCCAACCCGGTCACCGTTAACCAACCGCGCCGACTGTCCGCCGCAGCGTCGGAGGCTGCTTGACTCTTTGAACAAAAAGAGAACAATGTTCTTCATATGTTCCTGAGCTCTCCAGGCCAGGGGCGATCCGTCACCAGGTCAGATCAAGGGGTCCGCCATGTTGAGAACATTTGTCGAGGAAGCCGCCGCGCTGACGTCGATCGTTCTGTTCGTCGGAATGGTCGCGATCTGGGCCCAGGTGCTGCCGCAGCTCTGAGCTCGGGGCTCTGAGCTTTGGGCAAAGGGGCAGAGGATAAGGGGGATCGCAGGGCCACCTGCGCGATCCGTCGTGGACAGCCCGACGTCCGCACTTCACGATCGGTGGCCGAGTCGGCACAACACGGTTCGCGATCGATCGCGGGCCGGGCGTTCGCCGCACGGCCGGTCCCCGCGGGGACGTTCTCCAGCTGATCACTGTTGCCATGGCCTCTGCCGGTTTCGTCCATCTCCACGTCAATTCTGCCTATTCGCTGCTGCGCGGCGCGATGAAGATCGCCAAGCTTGCGGAACTGGCGAAGGCCGATCACCAGCCGGCGCTGGCACTGACCGACACCGACAACATGTTCGGAGCGCTGGAGTTCTCCGACAAGATGGCGGGGTCGGGCATCCAGCCGATCGTCGGCTGTGCCCTTGCGATCGACTTCGGCGACGTCGAGCAGGGCTCGCGCAGCATCCTTGCCAATTCCCACGGTCGCCTGGTGCTGCTGGCGGCGCGTGAGGCCGGCTACCGCAGCCTGATGCGGCTGAATTCGCGCGCGTTCCTGGAGACGCCGGTCAACCAGGCGCCGCACATCAAGTACGAGTGGCTGCACGGGGAGACCGAGGGCCTGATCGTGCTCACCGGCGGGCCGGACGGCCCGATCTCCCAGGCGATCGCCGCCGATCAGGCAGGTCTCGCCGCCACGCGCTGCGAGCGCCTGCGCGAGCTGTTCGGTGACCGCCTCTATGTCGAGCTGCAGCGTCACGGTCTCGACAAGGAGCGCCGCGCTGAGCCGGTCCTGATCGACATCGCCTATGATCAGGGGCTGCCGCTGGTCGCCACCAACGAGCCGTATTTCGCCAGCGCCGACGACTATGAGGCCCATGACGCGCTGTTGTGCATCGCCGGCGGCCGGCTGATCGCCGAGGCCGACCGCGACCAGCTCACGACGGATCACCGCTTCAAGACGCGCGCCGAGATGTCGGTGCTGTTCGCCGACATGCCCGAGGCGCTGGCGTCCACGGTCGAGATCGCCGAGCGCTGCGCCTACCGGCCGCTGACCCGCAAGCCCATTCTGCCGCGCTTCACCGTCGGCGCCAGCAGCGGCGGTGATGCGGCGGCGGAAGAGAACGCCGAGGTGCGGCGCCAGGCGGAGGAGGGCCTCGCGGCGCGCCTTGCGGCGCATGGCATGGCGCCGGGGCTGGCCGAGGAAGAGTATACCAAGCGGCTCAATTTCGAGCTCGATGTCATCACCCGCATGAACTACTCCGGCTACTTCCTGATCGTGTCGGACTTCATCAAGTGGGCGAAGTCGCAGGGCATTCCGGTGGGGCCGGGCCGAGGTTCGGGCGCCGGCTCGCTGGTCGCCTACGCGCTGACCATCACCGACCTCGACCCGATGCGCTTCGCGCTGCTGTTCGAGCGCTTCCTCAATCCCGAGCGCGTGTCGATGCCGGACTTCGACATCGACTTCTGCCAGGACCGCCGCGACGAGGTGATCCGCTATGTGCAGGAGCGCTACGGCCGCGACCAGGTGGCGCAGATCATCACCTTCGGAACGCTGCAGGCACGCGGCGTGCTGCGCGACGTCGGCCGCGTGCTGCAGATGCCCTACGGCCAGGTCGACAAGCTGACCAAGCTGGTGCCGCAGAACCCGGCTGCGCCGGTGACGCTCGCAGCCGCGATCGAGAGCGAGCCCAAGCTGCAGGCGGTGCGCGACGAGGATCCGGTGGTGGCGCGCGCCTTCGACATCGCCCAGAAGCTCGAGGGCCTCAACCGCCACGCCTCGACGCATGCCGCCGGCATCGTGATCGGCGACCGCCCGCTGAGCGAGCTGGTCCCGATGTACCGCGATCCGAAATCGGACATGCCGGTCACCCAGTTCAACATGAAATGGGTCGAGCCCGCGGGCCTCGTCAAGTTCGACTTCCTCGGCCTCAAGACGCTGACCACGCTCGACGTCGCGGTGAAGCTGCTGCGCCAGCGCGGTGAGATCGTCAATCTCAGCCAGCTCAAGATCGATGACTCCGAGAGTTATGCGATGCTGGCGCGCGGCGAGGTGGTCGGCGTGTTCCAGGTTGAAAGCCAGGGCATGCGGCGCGCGCTGATCGACATGCGCCCCGACCGTTTCGAGGACATCGTCGCGCTGGTCGCGCTGTACCGCCCGGGCCCGATGGCCAACATCCCGACCTACTGCGCGCGCAAGCACGGCGACGAGCAGCCGGAATACCTGCATCCGATCCTCGAGCCGATCCTCAAGGAAACCTTCGGCGTCATCATCTACCAGGAGCAGGTGATGCAGATCGCGCAGGCGATGTCGGGCTACTCGCTCGGCGAAGCCGACCTGCTGCGCCGCGCCATGGGCAAGAAGATCCGCGCCGAGATGGACAAGCAGCGGGTGCGCTTCGTCTCCGGCGCCGTCGAGAACGGCGTGCCGAAGGAGCAGGCCGACACCATCTTCGATCTGCTCGCGAAGTTCGCCGACTACGGCTTCAACAAGAGCCACGCGGCGGCCTATGCGCTGGTGTCGTTCCAGACCGCCTACATGAAGGCGCATTATCCGGTCGAATTCCTGGCCGCGTCGATGACGCTCGAAATGAGCAACACCGACAAGCTGTCGGAATTCCGCGCCGAGGCGCAGCGGCTCGGCATCAAGGTCGAGCCGCCGTCGGTCAACCGCTCCGGCGTCAATTTCGATGTCCGGGACGGCAAGATCCACTACGCGCTTGCCGCGCTCAAGGGGGTCGGCGCACAGGCGGTGCAGCAGGTCGTCGAGGCGCGCGGCGACAAGCCGTTCACCTCGGTCGCGGACTTCGCCTCGCGCGTCAATCCGCGCGCCATCAACAAGCGGGTGCTGGAGAGCCTGGCGGCGGCCGGCGCGTTCGATGACCTGGAGCCCAACCGCGCCAGCGTGTTCGCCGGCGCCGACGCCATTCTCGCGGCATGCCAGCGCAGCCATGAGGCGGTGACGAGCGGGCAGAACGACATGTTCGGCGGCCTTGCCGACGCGCCTTCGGTGATCCTGCCTGCGGTCGAGCCCTGGCTGCCGGCCGAGCGGCTGCAGCGCGAGTACGACGCCATCGGCTTCTTCCTGTCGGGACATCCGCTCGACGACTACCGCACCGTGCTGAAGCGACTCAACGTGCAGTCCTGGGCGGAATTCTCCCAGGCGGTGAAGAACGGCCGCACCGCGGGCAAGGTCGCCGCCACTGTGGTGTCGCGCATGGAGCGCCGCACCAAGACCGGCAACAAGATGGGCATCATCGGCCTGTCCGATCCCAGCGGCCATTTCGAGGCGGTGCTGTTCTCGGAGGCGCTCGGGCAATTCCGCGACATGCTCGAGCCGGGCCTTGCGGTGCTGCTGCAGCTCGCCGCCGAGCTGCAGGGCGAGGACGTTCGCGCCCGCATTAACAATGTCGAGCTGCTCGACCAGGCCGCCGCCAAGACCTCGATGGCGCTGAAGATATTCGTGCGCGATACCAAGCCGCTCGACTCCATCGCCAAGCGGCTGGCGATGTCCGAGGCGCCGCCGTCGGCAGTCCCCCGGGCGCCGGCGCCGCGGCCGGCCGCGCGGACCGGCGGCGATGGCGAGGTGACGGTGGTGATGATGCTCGATCTCGAAACCGAGGTCGACATGAAGCTGCCGGGGCGCTTCAAGGTGTCGCCGCAGATCGCAGGCGCCCTCAAGGCGGTGCCGGGGGTGGTGGACGTCCAGACCCTCTGACGCGACGGCTTGCCGCCGGTGGCTGCGGCGCGGGCACGCGGGATTGCGCAATCGGCAACGTTTCTGTTCAACTGGTGTTCAGCCAGCGATCCGCTCTATATGCGGATTGTCCGCCTCGTCACCGGGAAGAAAAGCCATGCCGCTCGCCCGCGTTCTGTCCGTCGTGCTCGCCTGCCTCGTCACGCTGGCCTCGGCCGGCCTGCCACGGACCGCATCCGCCCAGCAACAGGAGAAGCGCATCGCGCTGGTGGTCGGTGACGGCGCCTATGCCAGGTCGCCGCTCGCCACCGCCGCCAACGATGCCGGCCTGATCGCCCAGACCCTGCAGGCCGCAGGGTTCGACGTGACCGGTGCCCGCGACCTCGACGGCGATACGCTGCGCAAGAGTTTTCGCGATTTCGTGCAGAAGGCGGAAAGCTCCGGTCCCGGCACCGTGGCGATGATCTATCTCTCCGGCTATGGCGTGCAGCTTGCCGGCGAGAACTACTTCATTCCAGTCGACTCCAATGTCACGCGCGACACCGACATTCCGACCGAGGGGCTGCGGATCAGCGACTATGTCCGCCAGCTCGCCGCCCTGCCGCTCAAGGCCAATATCGTCGTGCTCGACCTCGCGCGGCAGCAGCCATTCGTCGAGGGCGGTCAGCCGATCGCCAGCGGCCTTGCCCTGGTCGAGCCGGACGCCAACACCCTGATTGCCTTCAACGCCGCGCCGGGCACCGTCGCGCCGCCGGAGCAGGGAGCGTACGGCATCTATGCGCAGTCGCTGGCGGAAATGATCCGCACCGGCGGCCTGCCGCTGACCGAGCTGTTCAACCGTCTGCGGCTGCGCGTCAACGAAGCCAGCAAGGGCGCCCAGGTGCCGTGGAACGCGCAGAAGGCCGATCTGCAGTTCACGTTCTTCGATCGCGGGCCGGATGCCCCGGCTGCGCCGCCGCCGGATCAGGTCGCGGCGATGCGCAGCCGGCCGATGCGCGACCTCGGCGTCCAGGATGCCTACGCCGCAGCGCTCGAGCGCGATACACTGCCGGGCTATGAGGATTTCCTTGCGGCGTACCCGACCGATCCGCTCGCCAAGCGGGTGAGGGCGATCGTCGCCGCGCGGCGTGAAGCCATCACCTGGCGGCGGACCTATCGGGCCGACACGCCGGAAGCCTACTGGTCGTACCTGCGCCGCTATCCGCGCGGGCCGCATGCGGCTGACGCGCGTCGTCGTCTCGCCATTCTCACCGCACCGGTCGAGCCGCCGCCGACCTTTGCCGCGATCGAGTACGATGTGCCGCCGCCGCCGCCGGACGAGATCGTCTATGTCGATCGGCCCGTGCTGGTGTTTAGCGATCCGGTGTTCGACTTCGTGCCGCCACCGCCGCCGCCGGTGTTCTTCCTGCCGCCGCCGCCGCCGGATTTCATCGTGCTGCCGCCGCCGCCGCCGCCGATCGGTCTGTTCGTGCTGCCGCAGCCGTTCTTTGTGCCGATCCCGGTCTATGTCCAGCCGCCGGTGTATGTGGCGCCGCCGCCGAACAACATCATCTTCAACAACATTCACAACACCACGATCATCAACACGGTGATCAACAACCGGCCTGCTGCGCCGGCGCCCGGTGCCCCGGGTGCTGCGCCAGGGGCGCCCGGAGCACCGCCGGTCACGCCGGGCGGGCCCGGTCAGGCTGCAGCCGCAACGTCCGCGGTGGGGCCGGCCCTGCCGGGCGCAGCCGCGCAACGGGCCTCGCTGATCCAGCAGGGCAAGCTGCCGGTTCCCCGCAGCCAGACCATGATGAGCCCGGCGTTCAAGCCGGGCACGCCCGGTGGGCCGGGGCAGGCGACCCAGCAGCCGGTGAGTGCGCCCGGTGGAGCCAGCACGGCGGCGCCGGCCAATACCCTGCCCAATACCCTGCCCAAGGCCAACGCCCTGCCGGTTCCGGGAACCAAAGGCACGCCGCCGCCGCCCGCGGGTACTGGCGGGGCCATCGCACCTCAGCAAGTCCCTCATCCGAATGCGACTCTGCCGGCCCAACAGGCACATCCGGGGCCGACCCCGCCAGCCGGCGCAGCGCCGCCCCATGCCACGGGAGGCGCCGGTGCACCGCCTGCGGCGGGGCCGAAACCGCAGGTCGCTCCGGGCAGGCCGGCGGGTGGGGGCTCGGCCGCCGCACGGGGGTCTAAGCCTCAGGTGACTTCGCCGCGGCCCCAGCCGCCGGCCCGGCCGCAGGTGCAGAACAGGCCTCCTGTCCAGCGTGCGGCCCCGCCACCGCGACCGGCGCCTCAGCGCGCGGCGCCTCCGCCGCGGCCGGCACCGGTCGCACGGCCCGCACCACCGCCGCGGCCGGCGCCGCCCCCGCGGGTCGCTGCTCCGCCGCGTCCAGCCCCCCAGGCGGCGCGTCCGGCACCGCCGCCACGGCCGGCACCGCCGAAACGGTGCCCGCCCAACCAGCCGAGGTGCTGACCGCTCCACGTGCCAATGCCGTCATCCGGCCGGGTTCCATTGTGGGATCCGGCCGGTCCTGTTCAGGGGCGGGGCCGGCCCCGATTGTGACGGGAAATCCTTGCTTTGCGGCCGACGCGCCGCTATACAGCGCGCCATCTCACACGGAAACATGGCTTGAAAGGCCGTCCGGTGGCATCCGGGCCGCGAGGCTCGTTATGCTCACACGTTTCCGGAGGAACCAACCGGAGAATACAAAATGTCGATTCCTGATTTTTCGATGCGTCAGCTGCTCGAGGCTGGCGTTCACTTCGGCCACCAGGCTCACCGCTGGAATCCGAAGATGGCCGATTTTATTTTCGGCACCCGCAACAACATCCACATCATCGACCTCGCGCAGACCGTGCCGATGCTGCACCGTGCGCTGCAGGCGGTGAGCGACACCGTCGCGCGCGGCGGCCGCATCCTGTTCGTCGGCACCAAGCGTTCGGCGCAGGATGGTGTGGCCGATGCTGCCAAGCGCTCGGCGCAGTACTTCGTAAACTCGCGCTGGCTCGGCGGCACGCTGACCAACTGGAAGACCATTTCCGGTTCGATCAAGCGCCTGCGCCACCTCGAAGAGATTCTGTCGTCGGCGGAAGGCCAGGCCTACACGAAGAAGGAGCGCCTCGACCTGCAGCGCGAGCGCGACAAGCTCGATCGCTCGCTCGGCGGCATCAAGGACATGGGCGGTCTGCCCGACCTGATCTTCGTGATCGACACCAACAAGGAAGACATCGCGATCCAGGAGGCCCAGCGCCTCAACATTCCGGTGGCGGCGATCGTCGACACCAACTGCGATCCGAAGGGCATCACCTATGTCGTGCCGGGCAATGACGACGCCGGCCGCGCCATCAGCCTGTATTGCGACCTGATCGCGCGTGCGGCGATCGACGGCATCTCCCGTGCGCAGGGCGAGGCGGGCATCGACATCGGTGCGCTGGCCAACCCGGCTCAGGAAGACCTGTCGGGCGCCGAGGGTGGTGGCTTCCAGGGCCTGCCGGGTCCGCGCGGCGTCGCCGACGACCTCAAGAAGCTCACCGGCGTGTCCGGCGCGATCGAGAAGAAGCTCAACGATCTCGGCATCTTCCACTACTGGCAGCTCGCCGAGCTCGACCACGACACCGCTCACCACATCGGCGAACAGGTCGGTCTGCCCGGCCGTGCCGACAGCTGGGTGGCCAAGGCCAAGGAACTCACCGCGGAAGCGGAGTAACAATCTGACGGTCGATTGTTTCGGGATGGTCGCCAGCGGCCATCCCGATGTCGGCTGTCGAGACAGGTTTCGCGGCCGGTACACACTGGCCGGCTAGTGTCCCGCTTCGCGAGTTCGCTGCATTTCCGATTCGGGACGTGACGTCGTTGATGGTCGCCGTCGGGCGGGCGGCGTTCGCAGGCAAAGGATATTCAAGATGGCAACGATTACAGCTGCACTGGTCAAGGAGCTGCGCGACAAGACCGGCGCGGGCATGATGGACTGCAAGCAGGCGCTCAATGAGACCGCCGGCGACATGGAGGCCGCGGTCGACTGGCTGCGCAAGAAGGGCCTGTCGAAGGCCGCCAAGAAGGCCGGCCGTGTCGCGGCCGAGGGTCTCATCGGCGCGATCGTCGAGGGCGCCAAGGGCGTGCTGGTCGAGGTCAACTCCGAGACCGACTTCGTCGCCCGCAACGACCAGTTCCAGGGCCTCGTCAAGATGATCGGCCAGGTGGCGCTGCATTCCGGCACCACCGACGTCGAGGCGATCAAGGCCGCCAAGGTCGGCAGTGCCACCGTGGAGACCGCGATTTCCGAGGCGATTGCGACCATCGGCGAGAACATGACGCTGCGCCGTGCGGCCGCGCTGTCCGTCGGGCAGGGCGTGGTGGCAAGCTACCTGCACAATGCCGTTACCGACGGCCTCGGCAAGCTCGGCGTCATCGTCGCGCTGGAATCGACCGGCCAGGCCGACGAGCTGACCGCGCTCGGCCGCCAGATCGCGATGCATATCGCTGCCACCAACCCGGCTGCGCTCGATGCCGCCGGCCTCGATCCGGAGGTGGTGCGCCGCGAGAAGGACGTGCTCGCCGACAAGTACCGCCAGCAGGGCAAGCCGGACAACGTGATCGAGAAGATCGTCGAGTCGGGCCTGAAGACTTACTACAAGGAAGTCTGCCTGCTGGAACAGGCCTTCATCCACGACTCCGGCAAGTCGGTCGCTCAGGCCGTGAAGGAAGCGGAAGGCAAGGTCGGTGGACCGGTGAAAATCACCGGCTTCGTGCGCTATGCTCTGGGCGAGGGAATCGAGAAGCAGGAATCCGATTTCGCCGCCGAGGTTGCCGCAGCCGCCGGACAGGGGTGATCCCAAGGCAATGGCGGCCCGCGAGGGCCGCCATTGTTCTGGTATGTAATGCAACGGCCTTGAATCGGACTCGTCGCTTTATCAGTTTGTTCGGGTAGGATCTTTTTCCGGTTGCGGCCGGAGGGCCCCCGAAGGGGAGCGCACCATGGGTGAGCCGGTTTATCGTCGTGTCGTGGTCAAGCTCTCCGGCGAGTATCTGGCCGGACCGCAGCCCTTCGGTATCGACCAGCCCACCATCGATCGCGTCGCTGGCGACCTGATCGCCGCCCGCGAGCTCGGGGTCGAGATTGCCGTCGTCATCGGTGGCGGTAACATTTTCCGTGGCGTGGAAGTCTCGGGCCGCGGGGTGTCGCGCCCCACCGGCGACACCATGGGCATGCTGGCGACCATGATGAACTGCCTCGCCCTCGAGGCCGCCCTCGAGCGCAAAGGGCAGCCGGCCCGCGCGCTCTCGGCCTTCGTGATGCCGCAGATCAGCGAACTCTTCACCCGCACCGCCGCCCACAATGCCCTTTCCGAAGGGCGCATCGTCGTGCTCGGCGGCGGCACCGGCAACCCGTTCTTCACCACCGATACCACGGCGGTGCTGCGTGCCGGCGAGATCGGCGCCGAGGCCGTGCTCAAGGCGACCAATGTGGACGGTGTCTACAGTGCCGATCCCAAGACCGATCCGTCGGCCAAGCGTTTCGAGCGGCTGACGCATTCGCAGGCATTGGAAGGCGGGTATAAGGTCATGGATGCGACGGCGTTCGCTCTTGCCCGCGAGACCGGGGTGCCTATCATCGTGTTCTCGATCGCCGAGCCTGGCTCCATCGGCGCGATTCTGAGCGGCGGCGGCCGGGGGACCATCGTCGCAGGCTAGGCGACGCCATGCATGGCCAGCCGGCCAGACGAACTTTCGATCAATAAGGACAAAGACCATGGCAACCGGGACTTTCGATCTCAACGAGTTGAAGCGCCGCATGCAGGGCGCGATCCAATCGCTGAAGCACGAACTCGGTGGCTTGCGCACCGGCCGAGCCTCGGCGTCGATGCTGGAGCCGGTCCAGGTCGAGGCCTATGGCAGTCACATGCCGCTCAACCAGCTTGCGACTGTCAGCGTTCCCGAGCCGCGCCTGCTGTCGGTACAGGTGTGGGACAAGTCGATGGTGCACGCGGTCGAGAAGGCGATCGTCAATTCCAACCTCGGCCTGTCGCCGGCGACCGAGGGCCAGGTGCTGCGCCTGCGCATTCCCGAGCTCAACCAGGAGCGCCGCAAGGAGCTGGTGAAGGTCGCCCACAAATATGCCGAGGCGGCCCGCGTGGCGGTGCGTCACGTGCGCCGTGATGGTCTCGATGTGGTCAAGAAGCTCGAGAAGAATCACGAGATTTCCGAGGACGATCAGGAGCGTTTCGCCAACGACATCCAGAAGGCGACGGACGCGACCATCGCGGAGGTCGATCAGCTGCTTGCGACCAAGGAAAAGGAAATCCTCACCGTCTGAGGCCGCACGCGATGTCCACCGTCGTTTCGTCCCATTCCGATGAGCCGGCCCGGCACGAGGCGCCGCGGCACGTGGCGATCATCATGGACGGCAACGGACGCTGGGCGGCCGCTCGCGGCCTGCCGCGCGGCGAAGGTCATCGCCGCGGTGTCGAGGCGCTGCGCCGTGTGGTGCGCGCCGCCAGCGAGCTCGGCATTTCCTACCTCACCATCTTCTCGTTCAGTTCCGAGAACTGGTCACGGCCGGCCACCGAGATCGGCGACCTGTTCGGGCTGCTGCGCCGCTTCATCCGCAACGACCTCGCGACGCTGCATCGCGACGGCGTGCGCGTGCGCGTGATCGGCGAGCGCGAGGGCCTCGAGCAGGACATCCGCGCGCTGCTCGCCGAAGCTGAAGAGCTGACCAAGGCCAACACCGCGCTGACGCTGGTCGTTGCGTTCAACTACGGCTCGCGGCACGAGATCGCACGCGCGGCCCAGCGCCTCGCGCGCGAGGTGGCGGACGGGCGCCGCAGCATCGACAGCATCACCGAAGAGGCGATCACGCAGAACCTCGACGCTCCGGATCTGCCCGATCCCGACCTGATCATCCGCACCAGCGGCGAGCAGCGTCTGTCCAATTTCCTGATGTGGCAGGCCGCCTACAGCGAGCTGGTGTTCGTGCCGATCCATTGGCCGGATTTCGACCGCGCCGCGCTCGAGAGCGCGATCGCCGAATACGCCCGGCGCGAGCGGCGTTTCGGCGGCCTTGCCGCCAAGACCGGATCGTGATCGGCGTGCCGCAGGACAACGCCGCGCCAGCCACCGCGACCGAGCAGGGCGCGCGCAATCTCTTGATGCGTGTCGCCGCCGCCGTGGTGCTGGCGCCTCTGACCATCGCTGCGGCCTATCTCGGTGGCTGGCTGTGGGCCGCCCTCGTGCTGATCGCCGCCGCCGGGCTCTATGTCGAATGGCTGATGATCGTCGGGGCCGCGGGCAACGTCGCGGTCCTCATTGCGGGATTGGCCGCGCTGATCGTCGCCGGCCTGTGCACCATGGGCTGGCTGATGATCGCGGTCGTGGCGCTCCTTGTCGGGGTCGCGGTCGTCGCCATTTTCGGCGGCGCCCAACGGCTGTGGGTCTGCGGCGGGCTCGCTTATGCCGGCCTTGCGCTGCTGGCTTCCGATCTCGTCCGGTTCGACGCGTCCGCCGGGTTCCTGGCGCTGATGTTCGTGCTGCTGATCGTCTGGGTCACCGACATCGGTGGCTATTTCGCGGGGCGCGGCATCGGCGGGCCGAAGCTGTGGCCGCGGGTCAGCCCGAAGAAGACATGGGCCGGCGCCATCGGCGGTCTTGCGGGCAGTCTCCTGATCGCCTTGGCGTTCGCAGCTCTCGGCTTCGGCCGCACCTGGCCGCTGCTGGGTCTCGCGGCCGTGCTGTCGGTCGTCTCGCAATTGGGGGATCTGTTTGAATCGGCGGTGAAACGCACGTTCGGGGTGAAGGATTCCAGCCATATCATCCCCGGGCATGGCGGGCTGCTGGACCGGCTCGACGGCTTTGTGGCGGCGATCGTTTTTGCCGTGCTGGTCGGAGCCTTGCGCGGCGGTATCGATGGTGTCGGCCGCGGTCTTATGGTTTGGTGAGGACGATGAGCGCAGTACCCTTGAAAACTCTCGACCAGACGCGGTCCCAGCAGGAGCGGGTGGTCACGGTTCTCGGCGCGACCGGATCGATCGGCGACAGCACCATGGACCTGCTGCGCCGCGGGCGCGATCGGTTCCGCGTCGAGGCCGTCACGGCCCACAGCAATGTCGATGCGCTGGCCAAGCTCGCCCGCGAATTCGAGGTCGGCTACGCGGCGATCGCGGACGAGACGAAATTCGAGGCGCTGAAGTCGGCGCTCGCAGGGACCGGCATCGCCTGCGGCGCGGGCGATGCGGCGGTGGTCGAGGCGGCGGCGCGGCCGTCCGACTGGGTGATGGCGGCAGTGAGCGGCGCGGCCGGGCTGAAGCCTGCGCTAGCGGCGGTCGATCGCGGCGCCACCGTCGCGCTCGCCAACAAGGAATGCCTGGTCTGTGCCGGCGAGATATTCATGCAACGCGCGGTGTCGGCCGGCGCACAGGTGCTGCCGGCGGATTCCGAGCACAACGCGCTGTTCCAGGCGCTGAGCTCCGGTAACCGCGAGGAGCTCACCCGCGTCATCATCACCGCATCGGGCGGCCCGTTCCGCACCTGGTCGGCCGAGGCGATCGAGCAGGCGACGCTGGAGCAGGCGCTCAAGCATCCGAACTGGTCGATGGGCCAGAAGATCACGATCGATTCCGCCTCGATGATGAACAAGGGCCTCGAGGTGATCGAGGCTGCGCACCTGTTCGCGCTGACGCCCGACGAGATCGACGTGCTGGTCCATCCGCAGTCGATCATCCACGGCATGGTCGAGTTCGCCGACCGCTCGGTGGTGGCGCAGCTCGGCGCGCCGGACATGCGCACGCCGATCGCTCACTGCCTCGGTTGGCCGGACCGCATTCCGGGCCCGGCGGCGCGTCTCGACCTTGCCGCGATCGGCCAGCTCACCTTCGAGGTGCCGGATCTGAATCGCTTTCCCGGTCTGCGGCTCGCTTACGACGCGTTGCGCGCCGGGGGCGGGGCGCCCACGGTCTACAATGCTGCCAACGAAGTGGCCGTCGCCGCGTTCGTCGATCGCAAGATCCGATTCGGCATGATCGCGCGCCTGGTCGAGGCCACGCTGGAGAAGGCACTCAAGGATGGGACGGCCAAGGCGCCGCACACTGCCGACGACGCGCTCGCTGTTGACCATGGTGCGCGATATATCGCTGCCACCCTCTTGCCTCAAATTGCCGCAAAGGCATCCTAAAGGTTTCCAGGCGGAGTTTCGGTACTCCGTGACGAGGATCGGATGATCGAGACTTTAATTCACAATTTCAATAGCTTGAGCCACATTATTGTCGGCTATGGCATTCCGTTCTTGTTCGTCCTGACCATCGTCGTCTTCTTCCACGAGCTCGGCCACTTCCTGGTGGCCCGCTGGACCGGCGTGAAGGTGCTCACCTTCTCCCTCGGTTTCGGACCGGAGATCGTCGGCTTCAATGACCGCCACGGCACCCGCTGGAAGATCTCCGCGATTCCGCTCGGCGGCTATGTCAAATTCTTCGGCGACGAGAGCGAAGCCAGCACCCCGTCCGCGACCTCCCTGGCGGCAATGACCGCCGATGAGCGTGCCCAGAGCTTCCACTATAAGAAGGTCGGCTCCCGCGCTGCGATCGTCGCGGCCGGCCCGATCGCCAATTTCGTGCTGGCGATCGTGATCTTCGCTGCTTTGTTCATGTCTTTCGGCAAGCCCTCGATCACCGCCCAGGTCGAGACGGTCGAGCCGGGCAGTGCCGCTGCCGAGGCCGGGTTCCTGCCCGGCGACGTCGTGACCGCCATCGACGGCACGACGATCGAGAGCTTTTCCGACATGCAGCGGATCGTGGCGACCAGCGCCGGCGAGATGTTGACGTTCACGGTGCAGCGGAGCGGGGCGACCATCACACTCAAGGCCACGCCGCAACTGCAAATGGTCAAGGATGGCTTCGGCGGCTCCCATCGTCAGGGGCTGCTCGGCATCAAACGGGGCGGCCCGGTGGAAGTGGCCGCCAAGCCGGTCGACCCGCTGAACGCTGTCTGGCTCGGGGTCAAGGAGACCTGGTTCCTGATCAAGCAGACGGCGCTCTACATCGGCCGTCTCTTCACCGGCCGAGAGGCGACCGACCAGCTCGGTGGTCCGATCCGAATCGCGCAGATTTCGGGACAGGTCGCGACGCTTGGACTGCCGGCACTGATTCACCTGGCGGGCGTGCTGTCCGTCTCGATCGGCCTTTTGAACCTGTTCCCGGTGCCGCTGCTCGATGGCGGTCACCTTTTGTTCTATCTGGTCGAGGCGGTGCGGGGGCGGCCGCTGTCGGAACGGGCCCAGGAGATGGGATTCCGCTTTGGCCTCGCCATTGTGCTGATGCTGATGATCTTTACGTTCTACAACGACCTGGTCCACCTGCCAGGTTCATGACAGGTTGATGTGAATCTTTTGCCGGCGTGGCCGTTAGGCAACGTGTTGGTGAGAAATTGGAAATACGGCATCAAACGCCGTTTGCCAGCCGGTGAAAATTGGCTACAAGCGTCGTCGAATTGGGGAATCTCCCGACCAGCTGGGGAGCAGGTCGGGACTTGGAATGATAAGGTCGCTTGGCGCATGAAAGTTGGTCTGCGAGTGCTGAGGCGGGGCATCCTTGCCGCCCTGGTCATGTTCGCTCTGCCGGTCACCGGGTCGGTGACGGGGGTGCTCGTTTCGTCGCCGGCAATGGCCCAGTCCGTTTCCTCGATCGTGGTTGAGGGCAACAGGCGTGTAGAGGCGGACACCATCCGCTCCTACTTCAAGCCTGGCCCCGGCGGCCGGCTGGACAGCGGGCGGGTCGATGACGCGCTCAAGGCGCTCTATGAGACCGGCCTGTTCCAGGACGTGAAGATCAATCAGGCCGGTGGCCGGATCATCGTCACGGTGGTGGAAAACCAGGTGATCGGTCGCGTTGCCTTCGAAGGCAACAAGAAGGTCAAGGACGACCAGCTGTCGGCGGAAATCCAGTCCAAGCCGCGCGGCACCTTCTCCCGCCCGATGGTGCAGTCTGATGCCCAGCGCATCGCCGAGATCTATCGCCGCTCGGGCCGTTATGACGTCCGCGTGGTGCCCCAGGTCATCGAGCAGCCCAATAACCGCGTCGACCTGATCTTCGAGGTCACCGAGGGCAACAAGACTGGCGTCAGGAGCATCAATTTCGTCGGCAACAGCGCGTACTCGTCGTACCGCCTGCGGGACATCATCAAGACCCGCGAATCCAACCTGCTCAGCTTCCTGGGCAACAACGACATTTATGATCCGGATCGCGTCGAGGCCGATCGCGACCTGATTCGCCGCTTCTACCTGAAGAACGGCTATGCCGACGTGCAGGTGGTGGCCGCGCTTACCGAGTATGATCCGGAAGGCAAGGGCTTCATCGTCACCTTCAAGATCGAGGAAGGCCAGCAGTACCGCGTCGGTTCGGTCAACTTCCGCACCAGCATCCAGTCGCTGGACGCGAATTCGCTCGCCAGCCTGTCGCGCGTCAGCGTCGGCTCGGTTTACAATGCCGAGGCGATCGAGAAGTCGGTCGAGGAAATGTCGATCGAGGCGTCGCGCCGCGGTTATGCCTTCGCGGTGGTGCGTCCGAACGGTGAGCGCAACTTCGAGGCGCACACCGTGTCGATCGTCTTCACGGTCGACGAGGGCCCGCGCAACTACATCGAGCGCATCAACGTTCGCGGCAACACCCGCACCCGTGACTATGTGATCCGCCGCGAGTTCGACATCTCCGAGGGTGACGCCTACAACCGCGCGCTGATCGACCGCGCCGAGCGCCGCCTGAAGAACCTCGACTACTTCAAGACCGTCAAGATCACCACCGAGCCGGGTTCGTCGAGCGATCGCGTGATCGTCAACGTCGACCTGGAAGAGAAGTCGACCGGCGAATTCTCGGTGTCCGGCGGCTACTCGACCTCGGACGGCTTCCTCGGCGAGGTCAGCGTCTCCGAGCGCAACCTGCTGGGCCGCGGACTCTATGCCAAGGCGTCGGTGCAGTACGGCCAGTATGCCCGCGGCTACTCGCTGTCGTTCGTCGAGCCGTACCTGCTCGACTACCGCGTCGCGTTCGGCGTCGACGTCTATCAGCGCCAGCAGCTCGCCAACAGCTACGTCTCCTACAACACCAAGACCGCGGGCTTCAGCACGCGCCTCGGCTTCCAGCTCCGCGAGGACCTGACGCTGCAGCTGCGCTACTCGCTGTTCCAGCAGGAGATCACGCTGCCGTCGCAGCTCGCCAACTGTAACAACAACCCGGCCAACACGCTCCTGCCGGTGTTCAACACGCCGACGGCGGCTCAGGTCGCGGCTGGTAACCTCCTGTGCTATTCGGACGGCGAAGCGTCGCTGCCGGTCAAGATTGAGCTGGCGCAGGGCCGCACGCTGACCTCGGCGCTGGGCTACACGCTGACCTTCAACACCCTCGACAACAACAAGAACCCGACCTCGGGCCTTCTGGTTGACTTCCGGCAGGATTTCGCCGGCGTGGGCGGCGACGTCAGCTATCTGAAGTCGACCGGCGACGTGAAGTACTACCAGCCGCTGGTGGCTGACATCGTCGGCCTGATCCACCTGCAGGGTGGCATCATGAACCAGCTCGGCGACAAGAGCATCCGCATGCTCGACCAGTTCCAGATGGGTCCGCAGCTGGTGCGCGGCTTCGCTCCGCAGGGTATCGGTCCGCGTGACATCACGCCTGGCACCACCAACGACGCCATCGGCGGCACCATGTACTGGGGCGCTTCGGCCGAACTGCAGGTGCCGTTCTGGTTCCTGCCCAAGGAAGTGGGCCTGAAGGGTGCCGTGTACGCCGATGCCGGTTCGCTCTGGAGCTATAAGGGGCCGACGTCGTGGGCGCAGACGGCGGAGACGATGACCTTCTCCGATAGCAACACCATCCGTTCGTCGGTGGGTGTGGGCCTGATCTGGGCATCGCCGTTCGGTCCGCTGCGGTTCGACTATGCGATCCCGACGACCAAGGGTCCGAACGATCGCGTCCAGCAGTTCCGCTTTGGTGGTGGAACCTCGTTCTGAGTGTGACCACGAGCCGGGCTGCGGCAGGTGGAATGACGGATCTGACATTCTTCGCGCAGCCGGCCGGGGCGACCCTGGCCGAGATCGCTACGCTGACCGGCGCCCAGCTTGTGGACGCCGGTCGCGCCGAGCACCGCATCGGCGGTCTCAGCCCGCTTGAGGGGGCGGGGCCTCGCCACCTCACGTTCTGTGACAGCAAGAAGTATGCGGGCCAGCTCGCTGCGACCCATGCGGGGGCCTGCCTGGTCTCCGAGCGCATGGAGGCGACCGTGCCGCCCCATGTGGCGGTGCTGCGGGTCGCCGATCCCTATCGCGCCTTTGTCCGCATCGCCCGCCAGTTCTATGACGACAGCCTGCGGCCGCGGTCGTCGTTCGGCAACGACGGGATCGCCCCGTCGGCGGTGATCCATCCGACAGCCCACCTCGAGGAAGGTGTCGTCGTCGATCCCCTGGCGGTGATTGGTCCGGACGTCGAGATCGGCGCGGGAACGGTGATCGGATCCAACGCGGTGATCGGGGCCAATGTGAAAATTGGCCGCGACTGCAGCATCGGGATCGGATCTTCGATCATCTGCGCCCTGATCGGCAACGGGGTGATCATTCATCCGGGGTGCCGGATCGGCCAGGACGGCTACGGCTTCGTTCCGGGACCGGATGGCCACCTGAAAATTCCCCAGACCGGCCGGGTTGTGATTCAGAATGGGGTCGAGATCGGGGCGGGAACCACGATCGATCGCGGCGCGATGAGCGACACGGTGATCGGCGAGGGGACCAAGATCGACAATCTGGTTCAGATCGGCCACAACGTGGTGATCGGGCGTCATTGTATCGTGGTCAGCCAGAGCGGCGTCGCCGGCAGCTCGGTCCTCGGCGACGGGGTGGTGCTGGCGGCGCGGATCGGCGTCAGCGACCATGCGGTGATCGGCGACGGTGCCCAGATCGCCGCCCGCAGCAGCGTGGTCGGCGAGGTTCCGCCGGGCGTGAAGTGGGGCGGCTCGCCGGCCAAGCCGATCAAACAGTTTTTCCGTGAGCTGTTCGAGGTCGAGCGCCTCGGACGTGAAGGATCGCCAAATGCAAAGATGTCCCGGGCAAGGACGTCGGGTGCCGACGACAAGGAAGGGCAGGGTTGATGGACGCGCCGATTACCATTGAGGCCGTGGATATCGCCCTGATCCTCAAGACGCTGCCGCATCGTTTCCCGTTCCTGCTGATCGACCGCGTGCGCGACATCCGCAGCGACTTCAGCGGCGTCGGCATCAAGAACGTCACCATCAACGAGCCGCAGTTCACCGGGCATTTCCCCGGCCGTCCGATCTTTCCGGGCGTGCTGATGATCGAGGGCATGGCGCAGACTGCCGGGATCATCGGCATGCTGTCGACCGGCGAGACCGAGCGGCCGACGGCTGTCTATTTCCTCACGATCGACAAGTGCAAGTTTCGCAAACCGGCACTGCCGGGCGACACCATCGAATATCACATGCGCCTGATCACCCGGAAAAAGGCGATGTGGTGGTTTCACGGCGACGCCAAGGTCAACGGCAACATCGTCGCGCAGGCCGATATCGGGGCGATGCTGGCCGACTGAGGCCGCTGTCATCGGACGTAACAATTGATGATTCCGCGCGTCGCCGGTTTCGTCGTAGGTCGTGGCGGCGTCGTCGCAAGACGACGTCCGCGGCGAAGCGATTGCTGGATAGCTGATTGATGACCAAGATCGATTCCACCGCCCGCATCGAGGATGGCGCCGTCATCGGCGAGGGCGTGACCATCGGGCCGTACTGCGTGATCGGCGCCAACGCGACGATCGGCCCCGAGTGCCAGCTGCTGTCGCACGTCACCGTGTCCGGGCACACCACGCTCGGCGCCGGCAGTGTCGTGCATCCGTTCGCGGCGCTCGGCGGCGCGCCGCAGGACATCGGCTATCGCGGTGAGCCGACGCGGCTCGATATCGGCGAGCGCTGCACCATCCGCGAATCCGTCACCATGAATGTCGGCACCGTGAAGGGCGGCGGCCTCACCAAGGTGGGCGCGCGCGGCTTCTTCATGGCCTACAGCCATGTCGGCCATGACTGCCAGGTCGGCAACGATGTCATCTTCGCCAATTCGGCGACGCTGGGCGGCCACTGCGAGGTCGGTGACTACGTCTATATCGGCGGCCTGTCCGCGGCCCATCAGTTTGTGCGCATCGGTCCGCAGGCGATGATCGGCGGCGTGTCCGGCCTGCGTGGCGACGTCATTCCCTACGCGATGGTCAGCGGCCAGTTCGCGCATCTTGAGGGCCTGAACGTCGTCGGCATGCGCCGCCGCAAGTTCACCCACGCCCGACTGCAGCTGGTGCGCTCGTTCTACAACGACCTGTTCCACGCGCCGGGCGTGTTTGCCGAGCGCCTCGCACGGGCGCAGTCTCGCGCCGGCGAGGATCCCGCCATCGCCGAGATCCTGGCGTTCATCGATGCAGGCAAGAAGCGCCCGCTGTGCATGCCGTCCGAGGTTTATGGCACGGCCAGCGACCGGACGACCGCCGAGACGCAATGAGCACGCCGCCGTCATCCGCGTCGGTCGGGGTGATCGCGGGTGCGGGCAGCCTGCCGTTCGCGGTGGCGGAGTCGTTGCGTGGGCAGGGACGTACCCCGGTGCTCTATGCCATCCGCGGATTCTGCGATGCCGCACGCGTCACCGCCTACCGCCATCACTGGGTCGCGCTGGGGCAGGTCGGACGCCTGACGCGCCTGCTGCGCGTCGAGGGCTGCCGTGACGTCCTGTTTATCGGCGGCCTGGTGCGTCCGGGACTGTCCGAAATCCGTCTCGACTGGGGTACGCTGAAAGTCATCCCGAGCATTGCCGCGGCGCTGCGTGGCGGCGATGACCATCTGTTGACGGGCATTGCGCGCATCTTCGAGCAGCATGGCTTTCGTCTGGTCGGCGTCCAGGACATCGCGCCAGATCTCCTGATGCCGGCGGGCGCTCTGACGCGTGCGACGCCGGATGTCGCGGCCCGCGCCGACATCGACAAGGGCCTCGCGGCGCTTCACGCCATGAGCCCATTCGATATCGGCCAGGCGCTGGTGGTGATCGACGGCCATGTCGTCGCGGTCGAGGACATCGAGGGCACCGATGGGCTGCTGGCCCGCGTCGCGCGGCTGCGTGACCAGGGCCGCATCCGTGCCAAGGCCGGCACCGGCGTGCTCATCAAGGCGCCCAAGAGCAGTCAGGACCTGCGCTTCGACCTGCCGACCGTGGGCCCACGCACCATCGAGGGCGCCATCGCCGCCGGCCTGCGCGGCGTCGCGATCACCGCCGGCCGCGCCATCGTCGCCGAGCCGCAGGCCATGATCGCGAGTGCCGACAAGGCCGGCCTGTTCGTCACCGGTGTCGCCGCATGAGCGCGAAACGCCGGATATTCCTGGTGGCGGCGGAGGAATCGGGCGATCGTCTCGGCGGGGCGCTGATGGCGGCGCTGCGGGCGCGCTGCGGTGACACGCTGGAGATGGTCGGCGTCGGCGGTCGCGACATGGCGGCCCAAGGCCTCGTGTCGCTGTTTCCCATCGAGGCGCTGTCGATCATGGGGCTGCTCTCGATTCCGCGAAAGCTGCCGATGATCCTGCGCCGCATTCGCGAGACCACGGATGCCGTGCTGGCGCGGCCGCCGGATGCGCTCGTGATCATCGACAGCCCGGACTTCACCCATCGTGTGGCGCGGCGGGTGCGGGCAGCCAATCCGGCGATCCCGATTGTCGACTATGTGTCGCCCACCGTGTGGGCGTGGCGGCCGGGGCGGGCGCGGGTCATGCGCCGCTATGTCGATCATGTGCTGGCGCTGCTGCCGTTCGAACCACAGGCCCACCGCGAGCTCGGCGGACCGCCGTGCACCTATGTCGGCCATCCGCTGATCCAGCAGCTCGACACCCTGCGGCCGAATGCTCTGGAGCAGGCGCGGCGCGATGCGTCGCCGCCGGTGCTGCTGGTGCTGCCCGGCAGCCGGCGGGTCGAGATTCGCCATCACATGCAGGTGTTCGGCGAGACGCTGGCGCGCCTGCGCGCCGAGGGCGTGCCATTCGAGGCGGTGCTGCCGACCACGGCGCACCTCCGCGACAGCGTCACGGCCGCGCTTGCCGACTGGCCGGTGCAGCCGCGCCTTGTCGTCGACGACGCCGAGAAGCGCGCCGCCTTTCGCGCTGCGCGTGCGGCGCTTGCCAAGTCGGGCACGGTGACGCTCGAGCTCGCGCTCGCCGGGGTGCCGATGGTCACCGCCTACAAGGGCAGCGCGTTCGAGGCCTGGGTGGCGCGGCGCATGGTCCGTGTGCCGACCGTGATCCTTGCGAACCTCGTGATCGGCGACAGTGTCGTGCCCGAATTCCTGCAGGAGGATTGCGTGCCCGAGCGCCTCCTGCCGGCGCTGCGCGACGTGCTCGGCTACACCGACGCGCGCCGTCGTCAGGTCGAGGCCTTCGCCCGGCTCGATACCATCATGTCGACCGGGGCGCAGTCGCCGAGCGAGCGCGCCGCCGAGATCGTGCTCGCGAGCCTGCGTTCTGCGGCAGCCTGACGGCATCGGCCGTCTTATTCCAGATCATTGTGAATTGCGGGCGTGAGCCGGCGGCAAAAGCAAACGGCCGGCGCATGGGCGCCGGCCGTTTGTCGTCGATCGATCGGATCGAGGGATCAGGTCCGCTTGTCGAGCGGCACGTAGTTCCGCGAGGTGTCGCCGAGGTAGAGCTGGCGCGGGCGCGAGATCTTGTAGTTCGGCTCCTGGATCATCTCGTTCCACTGGCTGATCCAGCCCACGGTACGGGCGACCGCGAACAGCACGGTGAACATCGAGGTCGGGAAGCCGATCGCCTTGAGGGTGATGCCCGAGTAGAAGTCGACGTTCGGATAGAGCTTGCGCGAAACGAAATACTCGTCGTTGAGCGCGATCTTCTCCAGCTCCAAGGCGACCTTGAGCAGCGGGTCGTCCTGGTGGCCGGTCTCCTTCAGCACCTCGTGGCAGGTCTGCTGCATCAGCTTGGCGCGCGGATCGTAGTTCTTGTAGACGCGATGGCCGAAGCCCATCAGGCGGATCTTGCTGCTCTTGTCCTTCACCGCCTTGATGAAGTCCGGAATGCGGTCGACGGTGCCGATCTCGGCGAGCATCTGCAATGCCGCTTCGTTGGCGCCGCCGTGCGCCGGGCCCCACAGGCAGGCGATGCCGGCCGCGATGCAGGCGAACGGGTTGGCGCCCGACGAGCCGGCGCTGCGCACCGTCGAGGTCGAGGCGTTCTGCTCATGGTCGGCATGCAGGATGAAGATGCGGTCCAGCGCCTTCGACAGCACCGGATTGACCACGTACTCCTCGCACGGCACGGCGAAGCACATCCGCAGGAAGTTGGAGGTGTAGTCGAGCGAGTTCTTCGGATACACGAAGGGCTGGCCGACGGCGTACTTGTAGGCCATCGCGGCCAGCGTCGGCACCTTGGCGATCATGCGCATGGAGGCGATCATGCGCTGCTTCGGATCGTTGATGTCGGTGGAGTCGTGGTAGAACGCCGCCAGGGCGCCGACCGAGGCCACCATCACCGCCATGGGGTGCGCGTCGCGGCGGAAGCCCTGGAAGAAGCGGGCCATCTGCTCGTGCACCATGGTGTGGTTGGTGACGCGGTGGTCGAAGTCTTTCTTCTGCGCCGGGGTCGGCAGCTCCCCATACAGCAGCAGATAGCAGGTCTCCAGGAAGTCACCCTGGGCAAGCTGCTCGATCGGGTAGCCGCGATACAGCAGCACGCCGGCGTCGCCATCGATATAGGTGATCTTGGATTCGCAGCTCGCCGTCGAGGTGAAGCCGGGGTCGTAGGTAAACATTCCGGTCTGGGCGTAGAGCTTGCTGATGTCGATCACATCAGGGCCGACCGAGCCGCCATAGACCGGGAATTCGAAGCTCTTGTCATCGACCGTGAGCGTCGCCTGCTTTGTATTTTTTGCATCCATCGTGATTGTCCCCGGATGTGATCGTTAGAAACGCGACGAGCTCGGGAGCTTCAGAACGGAGCACGGCGAGCCAGCCAGATTGCCGGGATGAATGGGTAGCTTATTGCTGTGTGCACTGCAAGATGCGGACAAATCGGCTGCTTTACACCTTAAGGTGAGCCTGATCTGCCAGCCGTTCCAGGCATTCCGCCTGCCCAAGGACCGCCAGCACGTCGAAAATGCCGGGCGAGGTGGTTCGGCCGGTCAGGGCGGCCCGCAGCGGCTGGGCGATGGCGCCGAGCTTCAGCCCGCGCTGCTCGGCAAAAACCCGCACCGCGGCCTCGGTGGCCTGCGCCGTCCAGGGCGTGACGGCGGCGAAGGCGTCCCGCAGCTCGCCCAGCAGCGTCCGCGCCTCCGGCGTCAGCAACGCCGCCGCCTTGGGCTCGAGCGGCAGCGGCCGCTCGGCGAACAGGAACGCGGCACTGTCGACCAGCTCGACCAGCGTCTTGGCACGCTCTTTCAAGCCGGGCATCGCCTGCAGCAGCTGGGCGCGGGTGGCCTGGTTGAGCTTGGCCGTGGTGGCCTCGCCGCCGGGGATGTAGGCGAGCACGTCCTCGAACGCGCTCAAGAGCGCCGCGTCGTCGCTGTTGCGGATGTAGTGACCGTTGAGGCTCTCGAGCTTGGCGAAGTCGAACCGCGCGGCCGAGCGGCCGATCGCCGGCAGGTCGAACAAGTCGATCATCTCCTGCGTCGAGAAGATCTCCTGGTCGCCATGGCTCCAGCCAAGGCGCACGAGATAGTTGCGCAGCGCCGCCGGCAGGTAGCCCATCGCCCGGTAGGCATCGACCCCCAGCGCGCCGTGGCGCTTGGACAGCTTGGAGCCGTCCGGGCCATGGATCAGCGGAATGTGCGACATGCTCGGGGTGTCCCAGCCCAGCGCATCATAGATCTGCTTCTGGCGGGCGGCGTTGATGAGGTGGTCGTCGCCGCGGATGACATGGGTGACGCCCATGTCATGGTCGTCGACCACCACCGCCAGCATGTAGGTCGGGTTGCCGTCGCTGCGCAGCAGCACCAGGTCGTCGAGATTCTCGTTCTGCCAGACGACGCGGCCCTGGACCTGGTCCTCGATCACGGTTTCGCCGGTCAGCGGCGCCTTGAGGCGGATGGTCGGCTTCATTCCGGCGGGCGCCTCGGACGGGTCGCGGTCGCGCCAGCGGCCGTCATAGAGCTTGGCGCGGCCCTCGGCACGTGCCTTCTCGCGCATCTCGGCGAGTTCCTCGGTGGTCGCGTAGCAGCGATAGGCCCTGCCGGCGGCGAGCATCTGCTCGGCGACCTCGCGGTGCCGCGCCGCGCGGGCGAACTGGTAGACCGTCTCGCCGTCCCATTCGATGCCCAGCCACTTCAGGCCGTCGAGGATCGCCGCGATCGCGGGCTCGGTGGAGCGTTCACGATCGGTGTCCTCGATCCGCAGCAGCATCTTGCCGCCGCGCCCGCGGGCGTAGAGCCAGTTGAACAGGGCGGTGCGTGCCCCGCCGATGTGCAGGAAGCCGGTCGGCGAGGGGGCAAAACGGGTAACGATGGGAGCTGTCATTTCGGCGATAAATCGATCTCGGGAGACGGGGTTTCGCGGCATGTACCACAACCGTTCCCCCCTGTCTCACAGCGAATGCTGGTTGCCCCACTCCGCGCCCGAATCGTGAAATACGCAGCTGCCGCGCGCCCAGGGCGACGCCGGCGCGCCGGGTGCGGCGTGCTTCGGGCCTGCCTGTTCCCCGGCCCGGCCACGGGCTGCGCCGTGCGGTCCCGGCACTTGGCGCGGGGCCGCCGATTTGGCACATAGGTCCCAGCTTGAAAGGAATACGATGACGGACGAAACGGGATCTGAAGCCGGCCGCGACTTCATCCGCGATATTGTCGCTGCGGACCTTGCTTCCGGAAAGACCGGGAGTGTGGTGACGCGCTTCCCGCCGGAGCCCAACGGCTACCTGCACCTCGGCCATGCCAAGTCGATCTGCCTCAACTTCGGCATCGCCGAGGAGTTCGGCGGGCGCTGCCACCTGCGGTTCGACGATACCAACCCGACCAAGGAGGAGCAGGAATACATCGATGCCATCGAGCATGATGTGCGCTGGCTCGGCTTCGACTGGGGCACGCACCTGCACTTCGCGTCCGACTATTTCGAGCAGCTTTATGCCTGGGCGCAGGATCTGATCCGGGCCGGCAAGGCCTATGTCGACGACCAGTCCCAGGAGGAGATCCGCGTCAGCCGCGGCACGCTCACCGAGCCCGGCCGCAACAGCCCGTACCGCGATCGTTCGGTGGACGAGAACCTCGACCTGTTCGCGCGCATGCGCGCCGGTGAGTTCCCGAACGGCGCGCGGGTGCTGCGCGCCAGGATCGACATGGCCTCCGGCAACATCAACCTGCGCGACCCCGTGCTGTACCGCATCCTGCATGCGCACCACCCGCGCACCGGCGATGCCTGGAGCATCTATCCGAGCTACGATTTCGCCCATGGCCAGTCGGATGCCATCGAGCACATCACCCACTCGATCTGCACGCTGGAGTTCGAGGATCACCGGCCGCTCTACGACTGGTGCCTGGAGAACCTGCCGGTGCCGTCGCGGCCGCGGCAGTATGAGTTCGCCCGCCTCAACGTCACCCACACGCTGCTGTCGAAGCGGGTGCTGACGGAGCTCGTGCGCAGCGGGCGCGTCACGGGCTGGGACGATCCGCGGATGCCGACGCTCGCCGGCCTGCGGCGGCGCGGCGTGCCGGCGGCGGCGCTGCGTGAGTTCGTCAAGCGCATTGGCGTCGCCAAGGCCAACAGCACCGTCGACATCGGCATGTTCGATTTCGCCGTGCGCGAGACGCTGAACAAGACCGCGCCGCGCCGCATGGCGGTGCTACGGCCGTTCAAGGTGGTGATTGAGAATTATCCGGAAGGCCAGACCGAGGAGGTCGAGGCCGTCAACCATCCCGACGACGCCGCGCAGGGCGCGCGGCGCATCACCTTCGGCCGCGAGCTCTACATTGAGCGCGACGACTTCATGGAAGATCCGCCCAAGAAGTTCTTCCGTCTGGCGCCCGGCCGTGAGGTGCGGCTGCGCTATGGCTATTTCATCACCTGCCGCGAGGTGATCAAGGACGCGAGCGGCGAGGTGGTGGAGCTGCGCTGCACCTACGATCCCGCGACGCGCGGCGGCAATGCGCCGGACGGCCGCAAGGTCAAGGCGACGATCCACTGGGTCAGCGCCGCCGAGGCGGTGCCGGCCGAGGTGCGGCTCTACAACCTGCTGTTCAGCGATCCGTCGCCGGACGGGGCGAACTTCACCTCCCAGCTCAATCCGGACTCCCTGGAGGTGCTGCAGGGCTGCATGGTCGAGCGGGCGCTGGCGACCGACAATTCCGAAGCCGCCGTGCAGTTCGAGCGCCAGGGCTATTTTGTCCGTGACCGGGATTCGACGCCGGGCAGGCTGGTGTTCAACCGCACGGTGGGCCTCAAGGATACCTGGGCCAAGGTGGCGGGCGGCGGGGCTGGCTGAGCGCCGTCCGGAGAAAAAATCGCCGGCCGTCTCCAGATGCGGCTGGCGGGCGCCGGCTGCTGAGATAGCATCGCCTCCTCGGGCAGTCTGGGGATCGGCGGACGGTCATGGCGCCGCAAGGGGGCAGGGGACGCAGCCGCACGCGAACGTGGCCGGTGCCGACCGGCCCGGTCGTGCCGGCGGTCGTCGGCATCGGCGCCGGCGTCACACCCTGGACGGCGTGGCTCAGCCGCCTGCTCGACCTCGTTCGCGCCGAAGCCGGACCCGGGCGGCTGCTGCCCTGGGTTCCCGTCGCCTTCGGAACCGGCATCGCCATCTATTTCGCGGCGGATCACGAGCCGGTGCTGTGGATCGCCGTGGCGACGGCTGTCGCGCTCGCCATTGCCTGCATCCTGCTGCGTCGCCATGCGGTGTTTCCGCTGATGGTGATGCTGGCGGCGGTCGCGGCGGGGTTTGCCAACGCGACCATCAGGACCGCGCGCGTCGCCCATCCGGTCCTGACGCGGCCGACGGCCGCCCTCAGCATCAAGGGCTTCGTCGAAACCTATGAGGTGCGCGAGCGCACCGATCGTTTCGTGCTGCGCGTGACCGAGATGGAGGTGCCGCGGCATGAGACGACGCTCTCTCGCGTCCGCCTCTCGGTGCGCAAGGGAGCGGGACCGGCCGTCGGCAGTTTCGTCGAACTCAAGGCGCGGCTGTCGCCGCCGATCGCGCCGCTGCGGCCCGGCTCCTACGATTTCGCGCGCGACCTGTTTTTCCAGGGGATCGGCGCCTCTGGATTCGTCATGGGGGCGATCAAGGTGACGCAGGCGCCGCCGCAAGGCGGCGGGCTGTGGCTACGCTATGCCGCGGCGCTGCAGGGCATGCGCGATGCGATCGATGCACGCATCGGCACCACACTGAGCGGCGACTCCCGGGCGATCGCCACTGCGCTGCTGACCGGGCGGCGTGATGCGATCACGACGCCGGTCAACGACGCGATGTTCATTTCCGGGCTCGGCCATGTGCTGTCGATCTCCGGCTACCATATGGCCGTGGTCGCCGGTGCGGTGTTCGGCATCGTGCGGGCGCTGCTGGCGCTGATCCCACAGCTTTCGGCGAGCCATCCGATCAAGAAATGGGCGGCCGGCGTCGCGCTCTTCGGAGCCGCGTTCTACCTCGTGCTGTCGGGTTCGGAGGTGGCGACGCAGCGATCCTTCCTGATGACGGCGGTGGTGCTGCTGGCGATCATGGTCGATCGTCGCGCCATCACCTTCCGCACGCTTGCGATCGCGGCGATGGTGGTGCTGGTCGTCGCACCCGAGGCGCTGGTGCATCCGAGCTTCCAGATGTCGTTCGCCGCGACGCTGGGGCTGGTGGCACTGGTCGCCCATGGCATGCCGCGGCTGTTTGCGACGGCCGACAACTCGCTTGTCGCGCGGGTGGCGCTGTGGGGCGGTCGCGAGCTGGTGGTGCTGCTGTTTGCCTCCTTCGTGGCAGGGCTCGCCACCACGCCCTATGCCGCATTCCATTTTCATCGCATCACGCCCTATGGCGTGCTCGCCAATCTCGCCGCGATGCCGGTGGTATCCGGGCTCGTCATGCCGGCCGGCCTGCTCGGGCTGGTGGCGATGCCGTTCGGGCTCGACGGCATCTTCTGGTCGCTGATGGATGTGGGGATCGCCTGGATGGTCCTCGTGGCGCAGTGGGTGACGGCGCTGCCCGGGGCGATCGGGCGCATGGCGGCGTTCGGCACCGGGCCGCTGCTGCTGGCGACAGCGGGGATGCTGGTGCTGGCGCTGTGCCGCACGGCGCTGCGCTGGAGCGGCGTGGCCGTCATGGTGGGGGCAACAGTCTGGGCGCTCGTGACGCCGCAGCCGGACGTGCTGGTGTCGTCGGACGGGCAGAATGTTGCCGTGCGGGGCAGAGACGGTCGGCTGCACCTGATGCGGCTCGGCAAGGACGCGTTCCTGCTCAAGGAGTGGCTCGCGGCGGACGCGGACGCCCGCCTCCCCACCGATCCGTCGCTCGGCGAGGGCGTCTCCTGCGACGTGACGGGGTGCATCACGGCCTTGCGTGACGGCGCCCTGGTGGCGCTGTCGATCCGGCCTGACGGCTGGGCGGACGATTGCGTCCGGGCCAGCCTGATGGTCTCGCGCGCCCGCCCGCCGCCGAGCTGTGCGGCACAGGTGATCGACCAGGCGCGGATCCGTCGCTTCGGAGCGCTGGCCCTGCGGCGGACCGACGTGGGCTTTGCTGCGGACGCCCAGAAGCCGACGGGGCGTGACCGCCCATGGTCGCCGGAAGTGGCTGGCGAGGACAATGCCGGCCCGATTGCGGCAGGACGGCCTGTCGATGCGACGCCGGTCGATGCCGATCGCCAGTCCGATGACTGATGGGCGTTAGTCACCGCGGTACAGGCTGATCAGCCTGCCGTGGGGTGCGCACGCGGCTCCGCGGCAGGTTTCAGTGCACCAGTCATGCGCGCATGGCTGGCGTTGACACAATTACAGGTGGAACACAGTATCTGGCGGGGTGTCGCTCAGTGGGGGGATTGAGTCGTGCCAGGACCGCTTCATCGCTTGGAATCGCCGACTCAAACGGTAGCTGACGCGCAGGCCCAACAAAGTTCCATGGAAATTTGGGGTAAGCCGGGATCGAATACGGCCCAAAGCAGCTTACCTGCGGTTAAGGCCTACAAGAGTAGCTTGCCAAGTGGGAAGCGGGGTGTTGAATTCGACACGCCGGTCAGTCCCACCCCCGGGTCTGGAACCCCATTTGAAGCGAGATGGTATCTTGGAACTTCGGGGGTGCTGCAACGAACAGACGCGAATGGCACGACATGTGCTGCAATCCCGCTGTCGAGGTTCGTGAATGGCCAACCGTGACTGGATTGGACTCAAATGATCAAGCCAATCGAGTGTCTCAGCGTCGAGGTCATCCCGCAGGCGATCATTTCGTTGCCGGTTGATCAAATTCTTTCAGGACGAGCCAAGATCACGCAAGGGGTCGATGATCTCGACCACTTTGAAGGAGCATCGTTCAGGCTGGACAACGGTATCGAAGTTGCGGTTCGCCATTATCGTGGCCATCCCAAGGATACCGCGACGATCTATATCGACAGCCGGCAGCGGGACGTGGAGCGCATCACGCATCTTGTTCGCCGGATTCTCAGAGATCTCCATGTCCCCCTCACGGCGCTTAGCTGGGAGCGTCAACAGAATCCAGAAATGTGATTGATCGGGAACTGGGCCGCTGACGTCGGCGGCCTGTGGCGGCCGGCGCTTGCGGTCGAGACCCTGAAGCCGAAAGGGCGGGATTGGCCGCCGTCGCTGGAGGTGCTCAGCGACAAGGATTTGATAGGCGGCGCCGGGCTTTGGTGGCCCGTCGATGCGACGCCGGTCGAGGCCGATCGCCAGTCTGATGACTGAGGTGGCCTCAGTAGCGACGGTACAAGCTGATCAGCTTGCCCTGGATGCGCACGCGGTTGGGCGGCAGGATCCGCACTTCATAGGCGGCGTTGGCCGGCTCCAGCGCGATCGAGGCGCCGCGACGGCGGAAGCGTTTCAGCGTCGCCTCTTCCTCGTCGATCAGGGCGACGACAATGTCGCCGGTGTCGGCGCTCTCGGTGCGCTGGATCAGCGCCATGTCGCCGTCGAGGATGCCGGCCTCGACCATCGAGTCGCCGCGTACTTCCAGCGCATAGTGTTCGCCGGAGCCCAGCATCTCGGGCGGCACGTTGATGGTGTGGCTGCGGGTCTGCAGTGCCTCGATCGGCGTGCCGGCGGCGATGCGGCCCATCACCGGGATTGCGACGGGACGGCCGCCTTCATCCTCGGAGGTGGTACGCACGACACGGCCAAGGTTGCCCTCGATCACGCTGGGGGTGAAGCCGCGGCGGGCGCCGCCGCCGCCGGAGGCGGCCTGCTCGGGCATCTTGATGACTTCGATGGCGCGCGCGCGATTCGGCAGGCGGCGGATGAAGCCGCGCTCCTCCAGGGCTGTGATCAGACGGTGGATGCCGGACTTGGAGCGCAGGTCGAGCGCATCCTTCATCTCGTCGAATGAGGGCGGCACGCCCGCTTCCTTCAGCCGCTCATTGATGAAGCGGAGAAGTTCGTACTGCTTGCGTGTGAGCATCTTAACCAATCCCCCAAATACGGTGCTGCGAACGCTGACCGTCAGACGTCTCGGGCGGTAAGGACTCGCTCGAAACAAATCATGAACGGACCCTATATGTTCGATATGTGTTCCGCAACCTCTTAATTTGACGTCAACAAAACACCGGCGGCCTACAGGGGAAGCTTAAGGATGACGCACGCCGAGCCCGCCGGGGCGGCTTGCGCGAACGGCGGGCGCACGATCAGGGCGCCGGCGGCCGCGAGGTGGCCGAGGAGCGAGCTGTCCTGCTGGCGCACCGCCGTGGCCACGGGAGGGCCATCGGCGCGCAGTTCGAGGCGGGCGCGCAGGTAATCCTGGCGCTGGTCGTTGGCCGGCAGGTCGGAACCGAGCACTGCCGGTTCCAGCGGCGTGTGCAACTCGCTGCGGCCGGCGAGGGCGCGCAGCAGCGGCACGACGAACAGGAAGCCGCAGACATAGGACGACACCGGGTTTCCCGGCAGGCCGAGCAGGCGCATGCCGCCGAGCCGGCCGTGCATCATCGGCTTGCCGGGGCGCAGCGCGATCTTCCAGAACGCGATGTCGACGCCTTCGGCGTCGAGCGCGCGCTTGACCACGTCATGGTCGCCGACCGAGGCGCCGCCGGTGGTGACGAGCACGTCGGCGCCGCTGTCACGGGCCTGCCGGATCGCTGCGCGGGTCGCCTCCATGGTGTCGCCGACGACGCCGAGGTCGAGGACGTCGGCGCCCTCGGCGCGGACCAGGGCGCGCAGCGCATAACCGTTGGAGTAGACGATCTGGCCGGGGCCGGGCTGGCCGCCGGGCATCACCAGTTCGTCGCCGGTCGCCACCAGCGCGACCTTCGGCCGGCGGCGCACCGGCAGCGCGGTGTGGTTCATGGAAGCCGCCAGCGACAGGGCGCGGTCGGTGAGGCGGGTCCCGGCGCGCAGCAGCACGTCGCCTTCGCGAAAGTCGACGCCGGCCGGGCGGATGTGGCGGCCGGCCACCGCAGCCTCCTGGACGGTGACGGTATCGCCGTCGCGTGCGGTGTCTTCCTGGATGACGATGGCGTCGGCCCCGTCAGGCACCACGCCGCCGGTGAAGATGCGCAGCGCCTCGCCCGGACCCAACTGACCTGCGAACGGCCGTCCGGCGGCGATCTCGCCCGTGACGGTCAGGCGCGCCGGCACGCTCGCGGCATCCGCCGCACGCACGGCGTAGCCGTCCATGGCCGACATCGCCGCCGGCGGCTGGGTGCGCAGCGCAACCACATCGCGCGCCAGCACGCGGTGATAGGCGTCGTCGAGCGTGACGGTTTCCTCGGGCAGCGGCTCGACACCGGACACCACCGCCGCGAGCGCGTCCGCAACCGGCATCAGCGCCATCGTTCAACTCCCTCGTGGGTGAGGCGACCACTGCCGCCGATCTGATCGGGCTGCGGGCGCGCCAGTTTCGGGTCCGGCGCGGATCAGGTCCGGTTGAACGGATCGTGGCCGAACTCGTCGTGACCAAACTAGTCTTGGCCAGATTTGTAATGCCCGGACTTGCCGCCTTGCTTTTCGATCAAGCGGATGGCGTCGATCCGCGCGCCCCGCTCGACCGCCTTGATCATGTCATAGATCGTCAGGCAGGCAACCGAAACCGCCGTCAGCGCTTCCATCTCGACGCCGGTCGGCCCCGTCACCTTGACGGTCGCAGTAACACGGCAGCCCGGCAGCGCGGCGTCCGGTTCGATGTCCACGGTGACCTTCGACAGCGCCAGCGGATGGCACAGCGGAATGAGCTCTGAAGTCCGCTTCGCCGCCATGATGCCGGCGATCCGCGCGGTGCCGAGCACGTCGCCCTTCTTCGCCTGGCCGGAGACCACGAGATCGAGTGTGTCCTTCGACATCACGACACAGCCTTCGGCGACCGCGAGGCGCTCGGTCGCCGGCTTGTCGGATACGTCGACCATGCGCGCCTCGCCCCTGGCGTCGATGTGCGTGAGGCCGGCCTTGGGCGCGTTGGTCATCGTTTCAACCGTCAGTGAGCGGCGGCGCGAGCTGCGGCATCACGCGCGAGCAGGGCGCGTGTCGCCGCGGTGACGTCCTGCTGGCGCATCAGGCTTTCGCCGACCAGGAAGGTCGACATGCCGACGCGGGCGAGGCGCGACAGGTCCGACGGCGTGAAGATGCCGCTCTCGCCGACGGCGATGCGGTCGTTCGGGATCAGCGGCGCGAGCGCCTCGCTGGTCGCCAGCGTCGTCTCGAAGGTGCGCAGGTTGCGGTTGTTGACGCCAAGCAGCGGCGAGCGCAGCTTGAGCGCACGGTCGAGTTCGGCACGGTCGTGGACTTCGAGCAGCACGTCCATGCCGAGCGCGAGCGCTGTGTCCTCGATGTCGCGCGCGGCCGCGTCGTCGAGCGCCGCCATGATGATCAGGATGCAGTCGGCACCATGGGCGCGCGCCTCGACCACCTGGTAGGTGTCGAACATGAAATCCTTGCGCAGCACCGGCAATTGCGTCGCGGCGCGCGCCGCCACCATGAAGTCGAGATGGCCCTGGAACGAGGGCGTGTCGGTGAGCACCGACAGGCAGGCGGCGCCGCCGGCCTCGTAGGCGCGGGCGAGCGCCGGCGGATCGAAGTCGGGGCGGATCAGGCCCTTGGAGGGCGAAGCCTTCTTGACCTCGGCGATCAGGGCATAGTCGCCGCGCGCGAGCTTGCGGCGGATCGCGTCAGCGAAGCCGCGTGGCGCAGGGGCGGCCTTGGCGGCTGCCTCCACCTCGGCGAGCGGCCGGGCGCGCTTGGCGGCGGCGATTTCCTCGCGCTTGTAGGTCTCGATCTTTGTCAGGATGTCGGACATCGGCGGCGTCACGCGTTGGAAACGGCGATGAGGTGCTCGAGCTTGCGCAGCGCCGCCCCGCTATCGAGCGACTGCTGCCCGAGCGTGACGCCTTCGGCCAGCGTGTTGGCGCGGCCGGCTACCATCAGCGTCGCCGCCGCATTGAGCAGCGCGACGTCGCGATACGCGCCGGGCTTGCCGTCGAGCACCGCCTGCAGGGCCTCGGCGTTGGCCTCGGCCTGGCCGCCCTTGAGCGCGCCAGGCTCGACGCGAGACAGCCCGACCTCTTCGGGGGTGATCTCGAAGGTGCGGATCTCGCCGCCTTCGAGCGCGGCGACGAAGGTCGGGCCGGTGAGGGTGATCTCGTCGAGGCCATCGGAGCCGTGCACCACCCAGGCGGCATCGGAGCCGAGGTTCTTGAGCACCTGCGCCAGCGGCTGCACCCACTGGCGGGAGAACACGCCGACCAGCTGGCGCTTGACGCCGGCCGGGTTCGACAGCGGTCCCAGCAGGTTGAAGATGGTGCGTGTGGCGAGCTCGGTGCGGGTCGGGTTGACGTTCTTGGTCGCCGGATGATGGGTCGGCGCGAACATGAAGCCGATGCCGGCCTCGGCGATGCAGCGGCCGACGTCATCAGGGGTGAGGTCGATGCGCACGCCGAGCGCGGCGAGGCAGTCGGCCGCGCCGGATTTCGACGACAGTGCCCGGTTGCCGTGCTTGGCGACAGGCGTGCCGGTGCCGGCGACGATGAAGGAAGCGCAGGTCGAGACGTTGACCGAGCCGGAGCCGTCGCCGCCGGTGCCGACCACGTCGACCGCATCCGGCGGCGCCTTCACCCGCAGCATCTTGGCGCGCATCGCCGACACCGCGCCGGTGATCTCCTCGACGGTTTCGCCGCGCACCCGCAGTGCCATCAGCAGGCCGCCCATCTGCGAGGGGGTGGCCTCACCCGACATCATGCGGTCGAAGGCGACGGCGGCTTCCTGCTGCGACAGCGTGGCGCCGGTCGCCACCTTGCCGATGATCGCTTTGAAATCGTCCATGGGATCAGTTGCTGTTGGCTGCGCCGGTCGCGACTGCGAGCGCGGTCTGATTGATGGTGACGCCCAGGTCGGTCTGGAGGCGAGCGATGTATTGACCGATCTGCTCGTCGGCGAGCGTCTGCCGCAGGCCGTCCTTCATCTTCTTGAGGTCATCGGCCGCGAGGTCGAGGGTCGGCACGCCGATCGCGGTGACGCGATACACGATGATTTCCGTCGACGAGGCGCCCGGCGACTGCCCATAGCCGTCCTTGGCCGTGCGGAAGGCGGCCTCGGCCAGCGTGGCCGGCACGCCCTCGCTGCGAGCATCGCGCTTCAGCGGTGCCGACGTTTCCACCTTGACGCCGGAGGCCGTGGCCTGATCGGCAAGGGTCGCGCCGCCCTCGAGCTTGGCGACCATGTCCTTGGCCTTGTCGCGCAGGCGGCTCGCGATCTGGTCGTCCTTCCAGCGGGTCTCGACCTCAGCCTTGACCTCGTCCAGCGTCCGGTCGCGCGACGGCGTGACGTCCAGCACGTCGTACCAGAGGTAGCCGCCATTGTACTGCTGCGGATCGTTCTCGACATTGACGTTGCTGGCGAAGGCGGCGCTCACGAGGTCGAAGCCCTGGGGCAGGCCCTGGACCTGCTGGCCGTTCGGCGTGCGACCGGAGCGGTCGACGGCGTCGATGGTGATCGCCTTCAGCCCGGCCTTCTGCGCCGCCTCGACCACGCCAGCGCCGCCGCCGCGCTCGTCTTCCATCTTGTTGTAGAGATTGCTGATCGCAGCCTTGGCCTGATCGAGCGCGAGGTCGCGCTTGAGCTTGGGGGCGACCAGCTCGTAGCTCGGTGTGGTGCCGGGCTCGACCTTGCTCACCTTCACGAGGGCGACGCCGAAGCGGCCCTGCACCGGCTGGCTGACTTCGTCGGCCTTGAGCGCGAACGCGGCATCGGCGATCGCAGCGTCGATGATGGCCGACTTCGCCACGAGGCCGAGATCGACGTCGGCGGCGCTGAGCTTGCGCTCCCTGGCGAGGTCGTCGAACGACAGGCCGCCGGCAATGCGCTCGCGCGCCGCCTTGGCTTCGTCCGCGTTCGGGAACACGATCTGCGACACCTGCCGCTTCTCCGGGGTCGACAGGCTGTCGAGCCGCTCCGAATAGGCTTTCCTCGCGTCCTCGTCGGACACCGCCGTCCACTTGGCGAGCTCATCCGGCGTTGCGATCACGACGGCGATCTTGCGGTATTCGGGCGCACGGAACGCGGCTTTGTGTTCCTCGAAATAGCTCGCCAGCGCCTCGGGCGAGGGCGCCTCGATGGCGCCGACCTGTGCCGCGGAAAGGCGCAGGAAGTCGACCGTGCGCTGTTCGTTCTGATAGCGGTTCAGCACGTCGAGCTGGGTCTTGGCCGGCTCGAGGTCGGCGTTGTAGGTCGCGGCGATCTGCCGGCGCAGCGACACCTTGCGCTGCTCGGCGATGTAGCGCTGCTCGGAATAGCCGAACTGGCGGATGATCTGGGCGAATCGGGCCGGGTCGAAGCTGCCGGTGGCGCCCTTGAAGTTGGGGTCGTTGTGGATGCTGCGGATGATCTCGGCGTCGGACTGGCCAAGGCCCATGCGCCGGGCGCCCTCGTCGAGGGCAGTCTCCGCGATGGTCTGCTGCAGCAGCTGGCGGTCGAGGCCGAAGGCGCGAGCCTGCTCCGAGGTCAGCGGACGGCCGAACTGGCGGCTGATCTGTTGCAGCTTGTCGTTATAGAGCTGGCGGAACTGCTCGGTCGAGATTTCGACGCCGCCGATCGTTGCGAGTTTGGACTGCCCGAAGCCGCGGAAGATGTCGGCAATGCCCCAGATACCGAAACTGATGATCAGCACACCCATGACCGTGGCCATGATGGTCTTGCCGAGCCAATTGGATGAGGCTTTTCGCATTCCTCGAAGCATCGCAACCGTCTTGTCTGGAGAACAGGGAACCGGGGCGCCTTATACGCGCCAGCACGTTGTTTTGCATCATAAAGACGGCCTTTACCCCCCGCAACCTCATGACGTCTCCCGCGTTGGCTCGCGCGCCACGCCGGATGTCTCTTTCCGGGAAGCGCGGGCTTGAAAAGCGGTACTGAAATCATGGATTTGCCCGTGTCGTTCGGCGGCGCTCGCCGGCTTCGGGTCGGGCGGAATCCGGTCGTGGACGGTGGCTGCGCCACTCTGGCGCGGTGGGGATGGGTCTGCTAGCTGACAGCCGGAACACATCAGGAGCCGCCATGACCGCCACGCTGCGTCCGCTGATCGCGGGAAACTGGAAGATGAACGGGCTGAAGGCGTCGGCCGTGGAATTGGCGGCGATTGCACAGGGCGCAGACGATCTCGGCCGCAAGGTCGACCTGATGATCTGCCCGCCGGCAACCCTGCTGTCGCGGGCGGCTGGCGTGGTGGCGGGATCGAAGGCGACCCTCGGCGGCCAGGACTGCCATGCCGCGGCCTCCGGCGCCCACACCGGTGACGTCTCGGCCGAGATGCTGGCGGATGCCGGCGCTACGGCGGTGATCGTCGGCCACTCCGAGCGCCGCACCGATCATGGCGAGAGCGATGCGGTGGTTCAGGCCAAGGCGCAGGCCGCCTGGCGGGCCGGTCTGGTCGCGATTGTCTGCGTCGGTGAGACACGGGAGCAGCGCGACGCCGGCGAGGCGCTCGCGGTGGTCGGCGCCCAGCTTGCCGGATCGGTGCCGGACGGTGCCACGGCGGGGAACCTGGTGATCGCCTACGAGCCGGTCTGGGCGATCGGGACAGGGCTGACCCCGACAGTGAAAGATGTCGAGGAAGTTCATGGCTTTATCCGTAAAAAGCTCAACGAGCGCCTGAGCAAGGAGGGGGCGGGCGTCCGCATCCTCTATGGCGGCTCGGTGAAACCATCGAACGCCGCCGAGCTGATGGCGGTCGAGAATGTCAATGGCGCCCTGGTCGGTGGCGCCAGCCTGAAGGCTGCCGATTTCCTTGCGATTGCAAAAGCCTGCCCCTAGATGAAGGGGGCCGGCGGAAAACCGGTGGCCAGCGTCGCGTTTCGTGCGTGAGGGGTGGCCATCGCGGCTTCCATCGTGTAGACACCGCGCAACCTCAAACTCCCGCAAGCGTTTCTGATCGCCGACGTCACGGCGGAGAATCGTGTGTGACGGAAGGATCCGATGCAGACCGTCATTATCGTCATTCATCTCATGATCGTCGCTACCCTGATCGGGGCCGTGCTGCTGCAGCGCTCGGAAGGCGGAGGCCTTGGGATCGGCGGGGGCGGCGGTTTCATGACCAGCCGCGGCACGGCGAATCTGCTGACGCGGACCACGGCGATCCTGGCGGCTGGTTTCTTCGTGACCAGCCTGTTCCTGTCGTGGCTCGCGAGCTACGACCGCAAGCCGTCGTCGATCATCAATCCCGGCCCGGCGCCGATCTCGGCGCCCGGTTCGGCGACGCCGGTGGCGCCGCCGACGAGCGGCGGCATTCTCGACCAGCTCCAGAAGCAGGAGCCCGCGCCGGCCCCGTCGGCGCCGCAACCGCCGCGCTCGCAATAACGCATTGCAGCCATCGGTTGTCCTGGTTCCGGGCGATCTGAAAAGGTCGCCCGAATTTCTTGAAATGGCTTCGTTTTCGAAGTCACCCACAGCGTAGAATTCTGGTCACGGCAAAGCGCGATTCGTTTTGCGAATCGCGCGCGGAGCGTTAAAGGTAAGGTCCCATGGCGCGGTACATCTTCATCACCGGCGGCGTGGTTTCCTCGCTCGGAAAAGGCCTGGCATCGGCGGCGCTCGGCGCCCTGCTGCAGGCGCGAGGCTACAAGGTCCGCCTTCGCAAGCTCGACCCCTATCTCAACCTCGATCCCGGAACGATGTCGCCGTACCAGCACGGCGAAGTGTTCGTCACCGACGACGGCGCGGAGACCGACCTCGATCTCGGTCATTACGAGCGCTTCACGGGCCGACCGGCGAGCAAGCAGGACAACATCACCACCGGCCGCATCTACCAGGACATCCTGACGAAGGAGCGCCGCGGCGACTATCTCGGCGCTACCATCCAGGTGGTGCCGCACGTCACCAACGCCATCAAGGACTTCATCCGCAGCGGCAACGACGACTACGACTTCGTGCTGTGCGAGATCGGCGGGACGGTCGGCGACATCGAGGGGCTGCCGTTCTTCGAGGCGATCCGCCAGATCAAGAACGACCTGCCGCGCGACCAGGCGATTTATATCCACCTGACGCTGTTGCCCTACATCCCGAGCGCGGGCGAGCTGAAGACCAAGCCGACCCAACACTCGGTCAAGGAGCTGCGCTCGATCGGCATCCAGCCGGACATCCTGCTGTGCCGCACCGACCGGCCGATTCCGAAAGAGGAGCGGCGCAAGCTCGGCCTGTTCTGCAACGTGCGCGAAAGCGCCGTGATCGAGGCGCGCGACGTCGACAACATCTACGCGGTGCCCGAGGCCTATCACGCCGCCGGCCTCGACGACGAGGTGCTGGCCGCGTTCCACATGACGCCGAAGAGTGCGCCGGTTCTCAAGAGCTGGCACGAGATCAATGAGCGCGTCCGCAATCCCGAAGGCCAGGTGACGATCGCCATCGTCGGCAAGTACACCGGCATGAAGGACGCCTACAAATCCCTGATCGAGGCGCTCGCCCACGGCGGCATCGCCAACAAGGTCAAGGTCAATCTCGACTGGATCGAGAGCGAGGTGTTCGAGAACGAGGACCCGGCGCCGTTCCTCGAGCACGTCAACGGCATTCTGGTGCCCGGCGGCTTCGGCCAGCGCGGCGCCGAGGGCAAGATCCGGGCGGCGCGGTTCGCCCGCGAGCGGCGCGTGCCGTATTTCGGCATCTGCTTCGGCATGCAGATGGCGGTGATCGAGGCGGCTCGCAATCTCGGCGGCATCGAGGCGGCGAACTCCACCGAGTTCGGCCCGACCACCGAGCCGGTGGTCGGCCTGATGACCGAATGGCTGCGCGGCAACGAACTCGAGAAGCGCAACTCGGCCGGTGATCTCGGCGGCACCATGCGCCTTGGTGCTTATCCGGCCTCGCTGGTGCGCGGCAGCCGGGTGTCGTCGATCTACGACAATGCGCTGGAGATCTTCGAGCGCCACCGCCACCGCTACGAGGTCAACACCGCGTACAAGGATCGCCTGGAGCAGCACGGCCTGCGGTTCTCCGGCCTGTCGCCCGATGGCCTGCTGCCGGAGATCGTCGAGTACGAGAACCATCCCTGGTTCATCGGCGTCCAGTTCCACCCCGAACTGAAGTCGCGGCCGTTCGAGCCCCACCCGTTGTTCGCCTCCTTCATCCAGGCCGCGGTGGTGCAGAGCCGCCTGGTCTGACGGTGCTCGTTTCGCGGCGCCTTTGACGGTTCCGCGGATTGCTGCGACAACAGCGCGCCTGCGCCGGATGGTCCGGTGCCGCATCCATGGTCGTCGAACCATCAGAACAAGGGGAAAAGCCCGATGATTTACGAAATGCGCACCTATCACTGCGTGCCCGGCCGTCTGCCGGCGCTGCTCAAGCGTTTCGAGACCATCACGTTGAAGCTTTTCGAGAAGCACGGCATTCGCCAGGCCGGTTTCTTCACCACGCTGATCGGCGAATCCAACCAGACGCTGACCTATCTGCTTGCGTGGGAGTCGCTTGCCGATCGCGAGAAGCGCTGGAATGCGTTCGTCGTCGATCCGGAGTGGACGACCGCCCGCGCCGAAACCGAGAAGGACGGCCAGATCGTCGATCGCATCGCCAACCAGTTCCTGGCGCCGACCGCGTTCTCGGCGGTGAAGTGAGCGCGTCGCGCGCAAGATAGCTCGTACCGGAAAGGATCGCCCGTGAACGCCACCGTCTCCGCAGCACCCGTGGTCGCCGTCGGATCCGTCCAGTTCGGCAATGCGCTGCCGCTGTCGATCATTGCCGGGCCGTGCCTGCTGGAGAGCCGGGCGCATGCCCTGGAAGTCGCGTCCGCGCTCAAGGAGATCGCGGCGCGGCTCGGCGTCGGCCTCGTCTACAAGACCTCGTTCGACAAGGCCAACCGCACCAGCCTGTCCGGCGCTCGTGGCGTCGGGCTCGACCAGGCGCTGGCGATCTTCGCCGAGATCCGCGCCTCGCTCGGCTTGCCGGTGCTGACCGATGTGCATGAGCCGGAGCAGTGCGCCCGCGTCGCCGAGGCGGTGGACGTGCTGCAGATCCCGGCATTCCTGTGCCGCCAGACCGACCTGCTGCTGGCGGCCGCCGCCACCGGCAAGGTGGTCAACGTCAAGAAAGGCCAGTTCCTGGCGCCCTGGGACATGAGCAATGTCGTGACCAAGCTGACCAGCGGCGGCAACCGCAATGTCATGGTCACCGAGCGCGGCGCCTCGTTCGGCTACAACACGCTGGTGTCCGACATGCGGGCGCTGCCGATCCTCGCCCGCACCACCGGCGCGCCGGTGATCTTCGACGCCACCCATTCGGTGCAGCAGCCCGGCGGGAAGGGCGGATCCTCGGGCGGCGAGCGCGAGTTCGTGCCGGTGCTGGCGCGGGCCGCCGTCGCGGTCGGTGTCGCCGGCGTCTTCATCGAGACCCATCCCGATCCCGACCATGCGCCCTCCGACGGCCCCAACATGGTGCCGCTCAGGGAGTTCGAGGGGCTGGTCAGGACGCTGATGGCGTTCGACCAGCTCGCCAAGTCGGGATCGAAGTAAGGGGGTGGAAGGCGAGCGGCCCGCGGATCAGCCGCGGCCGCGATAGGGCGTGACGCCCTGGTCCGGCAGCCACAGCCCCTTGGGCAGCTTGCCGGTCTGCCAGAACACGTCGATCGGAATGCCGCCGCGCGGATACCAGTAGCCCCCGATCCGCAGGAACTTGGGTTTGATCTCCTTCACCAGCCGCTTGCCGATCGCAACCGTGCAGTCCTCATGGAACGCGCCGTGGTTGCGGAAGCTGAGCAGGTAGAGCTTCAGCGATTTGGATTCGACGAGAAACGGCCCCGGCGCCATGTCGATGACGATGTGGGCGAAGTCCGGCTGGCCGGTGACCGGGCAGATCGAGGTGAATTCGGGCGTCGTGAAGCGCACCAGGTAGTCGGTGTCGGCCTGGGGATTGGGAATGCGGTCGAGCCTGGCCTCGTCCGGGGAGTTGGGCAGGTGGGTTTCCCGGCCGAGCTGCAGGGGCGCAGGGGTGGGCGCGGGGGCGGCTGAACGTGGCTTGCGTGGCATCATATGGTCTCCGTAAAGCCCTGATACCCAATCCAAACGCCCGGGTCACGGGGGACCGTGGCCGGCGGCCTTTTCCGCCTGCGGCGCTTCCTGTAGAAGCACCCTCGTTTTCCGACCTTGCAGCTCCAAAGGGATCTCCATGACCGCCATTATTGACATCATCGGCCGCGAAATTCTCGACAGCCGCGGCAACCCGACCGTCGAAGTCGACGTGGTGCTCGAGGACGGCTCGCTCGGGCGGGCTGCGGTGCCGTCGGGCGCCTCGACCGGCGCCCACGAGGCGGTGGAACTGCGCGACGGCGACAAGGCCCGCTATCTCGGCAAGGGCGTGCAGAAGGCGGTCGCGGCGGTCAACGGCGAGATCCTCGAGGCCATCGGCGGCATGGACGCCGAGGAGCAGGTGCTGATCGACGAGACCCTGATCGCCCTCGACGGCACGCCCAACAAGAGCCGGCTCGGCGCCAACGCCATCCTCGGCGTGTCGCTGGCGGTCGCCAAGGCGGCGGCGGAAGCCAGCGCCCTGCCGCTCTATCGTTATGTCGGCGGCACCTCGGCGCGTACCCTGCCGGTGCCGATGATGAACATCATCAATGGCGGCGTCCACGCCGACAATCCCATCGACTTCCAGGAATTCATGATCATGCCGGTCGGCGCCAAGAGCTTCGCCGAGGGCCTGCGCTGCGGCGCCGAGATCTTCCACACCCTGAAGGGCGAACTGAAGAAAGCCGGCCATAACACCAATGTGGGCGACGAGGGCGGCTTCGCGCCGAACCTGCCGTCGGCGGACGCCGCGCTCGAGTTCGTGATGAGCGCCATCGGCAAGGCCGGCTACAAGGCCGGCGAGGACGTCATGCTGGCGCTCGACTGCGCTTCGACCGAGTTCTTCAAGGACGGCAAGTACGTCTATGGCGGCGAGGGCAAGACCCGCACCCGTTCCGAACAGGCGCAGTACCTCGCGGACCTCGTCGCGCGCTATCCGATCGTGTCGATCGAGGACGGCATGTCCGAGGACGACATGGACGGCTGGAAGGAGCTCACCGACATCGTCGGCAGCAAGTGCCAGCTGGTCGGCGACGACCTGTTCGTCACCAACGTCACCCGTCTCGCCGACGGCATCAAGCACGGCCGCGCCAACTCGATCCTGGTCAAGGTCAACCAGATCGGCACCCTGACCGAGACGCTGGCGGCAATCGAGATGGCCTACAAGGCCGCCTACACCGCGGTGATGTCGCACCGCTCCGGCGAGACCGAGGACTCCACCATCGCCGACCTCGCGGTCGCCACCGGCTGCGGCCAGATCAAGACCGGCTCGCTGGCGCGCTCCGACCGTACCGCCAAGTACAACCAGCTGCTGCGCATCGAGCAGGAGCTGGGAACCCAGGCGCGTTACGGCGGGCTCGCGGCCATCAAGGGTGCTGCGGCGCGTTTCGGCAAGAACTGAAGCCCGCTCCGCCGGCCGCGTGACGGCCGGATGACGTCTTCCTGCGGTGGTCGCGCACAGCGCGATCACCGTTTTGTTTTTCTGACGCGCTTTCAGAGAACGTTAACTGCGCCGCGGCATCGTACCGGCATGGTTTCCCGTACCCGCCTCAAAGCGATCATGACCGGGCTCGCCCTCTATGCGATGGCGGCGGCGATGATCGCGTATTTCGGCATCAACGCCTACACCGGGCGGTACGGCCTGACCGCGCGGGTCGAGCTCGACCAGGAAATCGTCGCACTCACCAACGAGCTCGCGCGTCTCAAGAGGGAGCGCGCCGACGCCGAGCAGCGCGTCTCGCTGCTGCGTTCCGATCGGCTCGATCCGGACATGCTCGACGAGCGCGCACGCTTCCAGCTCGACTACGCCAACCCGCGCGATCTCGTGCGCATGGTGACCCACTAAGCCTTCGCATCGTCCGGCGTGGCCGCGGCGCATATCGTCGCGCATGCCTGCTCTGACGTGCGACGGAAATTTTGCGATCCGGCAGGATTCTGTTTCGTATGCGTGCGAATGATCCCGCGTGCTGGGTGGCTGCGTCGCCTCACCGCAGGGGCGTGCGTTAAATTTCAAAAAGCCATCGAATTGCTTGCACAAATTGCGTGCGGTGCGTCGCTGTCGTCGCTGCACTGCGAGATGAGTTGTCCGCGCGGCGGCATACACGGCTTTCACGCCGATTGGAGTTAAGGTAGAGAGGACTCACCCACAGTCTTCTTCTCTCATCCGGATTGATCATGGCCGCTGCCAAGAAAAGCGTCGCTCAGGAGGCGGGGAATGGCGCCCGTCCCATCGCAAATCTCAAGTTCACCAAGGAGCAGGAACTCAGCGCGTTGCGCGAGATGTTGCTGATCCGGCGCTTCGAAGAGAAGGCGGGACAGCTCTACGGCATGGGCGCGATCGGCGGCTTCTGCCATCTCTACATCGGCCAGGAGGCGGTTGTCGTCGGCGTGCAGATGGCGCTGAAGGACGGCGACCAGATCATCACCGGATATCGTGATCACGGCCACATGCTGGCTTGCGGCATGGACGCCAAGGGCGTCATGGCGGAGTTGACCGGCCGGCGCGGCGGCTACTCCAAGGGCAAGGGCGGCTCCATGCACATGTTCAGCAAGGAGAAGAACTTCTACGGCGGTCATGGCATCGTCGGCGCCCAGGTCTCGCTCGGCACCGGTCTCGCCTTCGCCAACCGTTACCGTGGCAACGACAACGTTTCGGTCGCGTATTTCGGCGATGGCGCTGCCAACCAGGGCCAGGTCTACGAGAGCTTCAACATGGCGGAGCTGTGGAAGCTGCCGGTGATCTACGTCATCGAGAACAACCGCTACGCCATGGGCACCTCGGTGTCGCGCTCCTCGGCGCAGCAGGATTTCTCCAAGCGCGGCGTGTCGTTCAACATCCCCGGTGAGCAGGTCGACGGCATGGACGTCCGCGCGGTCAAGGCCGCGGCCGATGCTGCGGTGCAGTGGTGCCGTGAGGGCAAGGGCCCCTATATCCTCGAGATGCAGACCTACCGCTATCGCGGCCACTCGATGTCCGATCCGGCGAAGTATCGCACCCGCGAGGAAGTCGAGAAGGTTCGCCACGACCAGGATCCGATCGAGCAGGTGCGCAATCGCCTTCTCGAACTGAAGGTCAGCGAGCAGGAGCTCAAGGCGATCGACGCCGAGGTGCGCGAGATCGTCAACGCCTCCGCCGACTTCGCACAGACCGATCCGGAGCCGGATGCGTCCGAGCTCTACACCGACGTCTATCGCTGATCAGCCCGCACGAGAGCCCCATGCCGATCCAAGTTCTGATGCCTGCACTCTCGCCGACCATGGAGAAGGGCAACCTCTCCAAGTGGCTGAAGAAGGAAGGCGAGACCATCAAGTCCGGCGATGTCATTGCCGAGATCGAGACCGACAAGGCGACCATGGAGGTCGAGGCGACCGACGAAGGGACCCTCGGCAAGATCCTGGTGCCCGAAGGCACCGCCGATGTCGCCGTGAATACGCCGATCGCCACCATCCTCGGTGACGGCGAGAGCGCCGACGATCTCGCCAAAGCTCCGGCGGCTGCGCCGCCGRCCAAGGCCGAGGCTCCCGCCGCCGACAAGCCGGCGCCTGCGCCGGCCACCCAAGCACCGGCGGCGCCGGCCGCGGTGGTCGCCTCCGATCCGGATATTCCGGCGGGCACCGAGATGGTGACCATGACGGTGCGCGAAGCGCTGCGTGATGCCATGGCCGAAGAGATGCGTCGCGATGGCGATGTCTTCGTGATGGGCGAGGAGGTCGCCGAATATCAGGGCGCCTACAAGATCACCCAGGGCCTGCTGCAGGAGTTCGGCGACCGCCGCGTGATCGACACGCCGATCACCGAGCATGGTTTTGCCGGCATCGGCGTGGGCGCTGCCTTCGCCGGCCTCAAGCCGATCGTCGAGTTCATGACCTTCAACTTCGCCATGCAGGCGATGGACCAGATCATCAACTCCGCCGCCAAGACGCTGTACATGTCCGGCGGCCAGATGGGGTCGTCGATCGTGTTCCGCGGCCCCAACGGCGCGGCTGCCCGCGTCGCCGCGCAGCACAGCCAGGATTATTCGGCCTGGTTCTCGAACATTCCCGGCCTCAAGGTGATCGCGCCGTATTCGGCGGCCGACGCCAAGGGCCTGCTGAAGGCTGCGATCCGTGATCCCAATCCGGTGATCTTCCTCGAGAACGAGATTCTGTACGGCCACAGCGGCGAAGTGCCCAAGCTCGACGACTTCGTGCTGCCGATCGGCAAGGCGCGCATCGCGCGCGCCGGTCAGCATGTCACGATCATCTCGTGGTCGAACGGCATGACCTACGCCCTCAAGGCCGCCGAGCAGCTCGCCAAGGACGGCATCGAGGCCGAGGTGATCGATCTGCGCACGCTGCGTCCTCTCGACACCGAGACCCTCGTCGCATCGGTCAAGAAGACAGGCCGTGCCGTGACGGTCGAGGAAGGCTGGCAGCAGAGCGGCGTCGGCGCCGAGATCGCCGCGCGGCTGATGGAGCATGCCTTCGACTATCTCGATGCCCCGGTGGCGCGCGTGTCCGGCAAGGATGTGCCGATGCCGTACGCGGCCAATCTCGAGAAGCTGGCGCTGCCGTCGGTCGACGATGTCGTCCAGGCTGCCAAGGCCGTTTGTTATCGCTGACAGAGCAGGGCTGTTCCCATGCCGATCAATATTCTGATGCCCGCTCTTTCGCCGACCATGGAAAAGGGCAACCTCGCCAAGTGGCTCAAGAAAGAGGGCGACAAGGTGAAGTCCGGCGATGTCATCGCCGAGATCGAAACCGACAAGGCGACGATGGAAGTCGAGGCGGTGGACGAAGGGACCCTCGCCAAGATCCTGGTGCCGGAAGGCACCGCCGACGTGCCGGTGAACAACGTCATCGCCGTGCTTGCCGGCGAGGGCGAGGACGTCAAGGCGGCAGCATCCGGTGCTGCGGCCGCGCCCGCCGCCAAGGCCGAAGCCCCGAAGGCGGAGGCGAAGGTTGAAGCGCCGAAGCCGGCGGCCCCGGCCGCTGCGCCGACGCCCGCTGCTGCACCGCAGGCCGCGGCTGCGGCGGCGCAGGCAGCCGCTGCTCCGGCCACCGGCCAGCGCGTGTTCTCCTCGCCGCTGGCGCGTCGCCTCGCCAAGGAGTTCGGCATCGATCTGTCGCGGGTGCTCGGCAGCGGTCCGCATGGCCGTGTCGTCGCGCGCGATATCGACGCGGCGAAGTCCGGCCAGGGCCTCAAGCCGGCGGTTGCACCGGCTGCCGGCGTTTCCGCGCCGCCCGCGGGGCCGACCGACCAGCAGGTCCGCGCGCTGTTCGCCGAGGGCAGCTACGAGGTCATCCCGCACGACAACATGCGCAAGGTGATCGCCCAGCGCCTGACCGCAGCCAAGCGCGACATCCCGCACTACTATCTCACCACCGACTGCGATATCGGCAAGCTCGTCGCCGCGCGTGAGGAGATCAACGCGGCCGCGCCGAAGGACAAGGACGGCAAGCCGGCCTACAAGCTCTCGGTCAACGACTTCGTCATCAAGGCGCTGGCGGTGGCCCTGCAGCGCGTGCCGGATGCCAACGTCACATTCACCGACGGCGCCATGCTGCGTCACAAGGTGTCCGACGTCAGCGTCGCGGTGTCGATCCCGAGCGGCCTGATCACGCCGGTGATCCGCAACGCGCATATCAAGCCGGTGTCGGTGATCTCCGCCGAGATGAAGGACATGGCGGCGCGCGCCCGCGCGCGCAAGCTGAAGCCGGAAGAGTACCAGGGCGGCACCACCTCGGTGTCCAACCTCGGCATGTACGGCATCAAGGACTTCACTGCCGTGATCAACCCGCCGCAGTCGACCATTCTCGCGGTCGGCGCCGGCGAGGAGCGGGCGGTGGTGCGCAACGGCAAGATCGAGATTGCGACCGTCATGAGCGTCACGCTGTCGTGCGATCACCGCGCGATGGACGGTGCGCTCGGCGCCCAACTCGTCGCCGCCTTCAAGGCGCTGATCGAGAACCCGATCATGATGGTGGTGTGAGCCCGCTTCGGCGGGTTCTCTCCCCCTCAGACCTTCCTGCCTTCAGACCTTTCTGACCAAGATCCAGCCAGACAGAGATCCAGAGAATGGCCGATACATCCTTCGACGTCGTCATCATCGGCTCGGGGCCGGGCGGGTATGTTGCGGCCATTCGCGCTGCGCAGCTCGGCTTCAAGACCGCGATCGTCGAGAAGCAGTATCTCGGCGGCATCTGCCTGAACTGGGGCTGCATCCCGACCAAGGCGCTGCTGCGCTCGGCCGAGATCTACCACTACATGAAGCACGCCAAGGATTACGGCCTGTCGGCGGACAACATCGCCTACGACCCCAAGGCCGTGGTGCAGCGTTCGCGCGGCGTGTCGAAGCAGCTCAATGACGGCGTCGGCTTCCTGATGAAGAAGAACAAGGTCACCGTGATCTGGGGCGAGGCTGTCATCGACGCGCCCGGCAAGTTCACGGTGAAGGCGTCGTCTGTCGCCGCGCCCAAGGGGGCGCTTGGCGCCGGCAGCTATGACGCCAAGCACATCATCGTCGCCACCGGCGCGCGGCCGCGCGTGCTGCCGGGCCTTGAGCCCGACAAGAAGCTGGTGTGGACCTACTTCGAGGCCATGGTGCCGGAGAAGATGCCGAAGTCGCTGCTGGTCGTCGGCTCCGGTGCGATCGGTGTCGAGTTCGCCTCGTTCTACCGCACCATGGGCGCCGAGGTGACCATCGTCGAAGTGCTGCCGCAGATCCTCCCGGTCGAGGATGCCGAGATCGCGACCTTCGCGCGCAAGGCGTTCGAGAAGCAGGGCATCAAGATCCGCGCCAATACCAAGGTCACCAGGCTCGACAAGAAGAGCGACAGCGTGGTCGCCACCCTCGATGATGGCAAGGGCAAGACCGAGACCATCGAGGTCGATCGTGTCATCTCCGCCGTCGGCGTCGTCGGCAACATCGAGGGCCTCGGGCTCGAGAAGCTCGGCGTCAAGACCGACCGCGGCTGCATTGTCATCGACGGCTACGGCAAGACCAACGTGCCGGGCATCTACGCCATCGGCGATGTCGCCGGTCCGCCGATGCTGGCGCACAAGGCCGAGCACGAGGGCGTGATCTGTGTCGAGGCGATCAAGGGTCTGCACCCGCACGCCATGGACAAGAACATGATCCCGGGCTGCACCTACTGCCACCCGCAGATCGCGTCCGTCGGCCTCACCGAAGCGAAGGCCAAGGAAGGCGGCCGCGAGATCCGTGTCGGCCGTTTCCCGTTCATCGGCAACGGCAAGGCGATCGCGCTCGGCGAGGATCAGGGCCTGGTCAAAGTGATCTTCGACAAGAAAACGGGACAGCTGCTCGGCGCCCACATGGTCGGCGCCGAGGTCACCGAGCTGATCCAGGGTTATGTCGTGGCGATGAACCTCGAGACCACCGAGGAAGAGCTGATGCACACCGTCTTCCCGCATCCGACCCTGTCGGAGATGATGAAGGAAGCTGTGCTCGACGCCTACGGCCGCGTGCTGAATATGTAGCCGTCGGGCTCGCCTGACTGCAAAATCATCAAGCCGTTCACGTTCGCGTCAAAGATGGCGCGAACGTCGCCGTGTCGCATGCCATGCGGCGACCTCAGCTCCTATCTGTCGGACGAGCGCGCAGGACATGTCCGCTGCGCGGCTGCCTGCGCGCCGGGCGCAGGTGACAGGGTGGAGATTCTCCATGACGTACAGGTCTTTTACGGTTCTTTCGGCCGCGGCGTTGCTGATCGCGGCGGCGCATTCTGCCACGGCGGGCGATCGTGGCGATGCGCGTAGGACGCGTGGCGACGTGACAACAGATTCTCAGCAGCGTTCGCCGAGCGCCCGCACGCGGGACGCCTACGATGCGTGGCGGCCGCCGGTGCCGGCGGCGGCGCTCGACGAGGCTGCGCGCTATCGCGGCACCGTTCCGCAAATCGCGGGACACTGAACGGCGTGCTCCTCTTCGGGAGGCGCGCTGTGCCTCAGCGGCGCAGCACGAACAGGTTGCCGGCCAGAACGAAGGCTGCGCCCACGAGGATGCGTGTGTCGAGGTGCAAGCCCTCGAACAGCGCCGACAATCCCAGCGCGATCACCGGAACGACGGCGAGGGCGTAGGCGGCCTGACCCGGCCCGGTGCGCCGCACCAGCTCGAAGTACAGCATGAAGGCGACGCACGACCCCGCGACGGTGAGGTAGGCGAGGCTCGCCAGATACCGGAGCGAGCCGTCGAGCAGGAGCGGCGTGCCGGTGGCGAGCGCGAACGCCGCGCTCGTGGCCGCGCCAACCAGCGCGGCCCAGCCGAGCACGGCGACCGGCGGCAGTCCGGCGCGCTGGTTGCGTGCGCCCGTGACCGTGCCGCCCGCGGTCGCGATCGCGGCGGCGAGGGCCCACAGATACCCCGCGGCGTCGCCGGTGTCGGCACCGTGGATCTGCGGCGCGGCGATGATGGCGACGCCGGCGACCCCGCACCCGGCGCCCCACAGGAAGCCGGGCGTCAGCGGCGAGCCGAGCACGACCCGCCCCAGCAGCGCGGCGAACAGCGACGACAGCGACAGGATCACGGCGGCGAGGCCGCTGGGGATGTGGTGCACGGCTTCGTAGAAGGCGACGAAGGCGAGCGAGAAGAACAGCGCGCCCTGCAGCGCCACATAGATACGATCGCGGCCCGGGATGCCGAGCGACAGGCCGCGCAGCCGGCCGTAGCCAAGCAGCAGCATACCGGCGAGCGCCATGCGCAAGGCGACCGACCAGGAGGCCGGCGTGATGCCGGCCTGCATGGCTGTCGCCAGCGCGCCGCCGCCCCACAGCAGGGCGGTGATGGCGAACAGGAGACTGGTCATCGCCGGCCTGTGCGCTGCGCCAGCGCCTGCCAGCCGTCGGTCTCGATGCGCCGGCTGGTCTGCTCGAGCTTGTCCAGCGCGCCATCCAGGCAGTGACGTTCGCTGGTCGTCAGCGGTGCCAGCAGATCGGCCTCGATCGCGTGGCCGAGCGCCGCGATCTCGGCAAAGGCGCTGCGGCCACGCGCGGTGATGCGCAGGCTGGCGACACGGCGGTCGCGCCCGGCACTGCCACGGGTCGCGAAGCGAAGTTCGACCAGTTGCGCGATGCCGCGGCTGACCGCGAATGCATCGAGGCCACATGCGCGGCCGATGTCGGCGGCGCTCGCGCCGTCGTGCTCGGCGATGGCCGCCAGGATCCGCCAGCCGGCCTGACTGAGCCCGAAGCGTTCGCCATAGAACGCGGCGAGGGGGCGGGCGATCTGCGCCGCGACGATGAACAGGCGATAAGGCAGCCACGCGCCGAGGCGCAGCGGCAGGTCGGGCCGGGGGCGAGCCGGATGGCGGGCGGCTGGGCGCGTCATGAGTCTCTGCATAATGCTTGCATTGTGCAAGTATACATCAGGCAACGGGCGTCCCGCGAGACCAAAATACGGGCGGTGGCAACACCCGGTCGGCGTCGGCGCGACCATCGTGACACAGCTTCGGTGGTGGGAAGGGCGGCGTCGGCCGGCGGTGCGATCGTCAGGCCGTCACGGTCAGCACCGGGCGGCCGATCAGCACGAACGGCGCCCACGCCAGCGCGTCGGCGACCGTCGCGGCTGGTGCCTCGTCGTCGAGCGGGCCGAGCGACAGGTCGCGCCCGTTGCGGCGCTGGCCGCGTTCGCCGGCGCCGGCCATCCATTGGCGCAGGGCGGTGCGGGCTCCATCCATCGCCGCGACGAGGTCGATGACGCCGTCGTCGCGCTGCTGCAGGATGATCGCATACAGCTCCGTCATGAAGTGCTCGGCGACCGCGTCCTCGACCGGCCACAGGCAGGCGATGATGCTGGAGACGCCGGCCTCGGCGGCGGCGCCGGCGACGCCGGTCAGTTCGTGGCCATGCAGCGGACCGGCCACGGCGGTGCTGCAGCCCGACAGCACCGCGAGACGGATCGAGACGTCGCGGGTGAACAGCTCATGCAGGCCCACCCAGCGCGGACCGTCGGCATCGGCCAGCAGCACGCTGGCGCGGGCGCCGCGCCGGGCATCGCCCCGTCCGTGCAGGGCGAGATGCAGCAACTGATGATGGCCCGCCTGGAGGCGCGCCCGGATGTTGATGGCGCTGCAGTCGCCGCCGACCAGCGGCTCGGTTTTCAGCAGGTCGGCGATGGCCGCACACTCGCGCGCGGCGTGGGGCAGGTCGTGGCGGGAGTCGCCGCCGACCGTTGTGAGATCGCGCGGCGAGACGTCTCTTGCCGCGTACTGCAGCACGCCGATCGCCGGGATGGTGCTGATGGCAAAGCGTTCGCACCATGGCCGGCCGTCGAGCGGCACGAGATGTAGCGGGACGTTGACGAGGAAGCCCGATGCCGACAGCAGGACGCGGCAGCGCTCGGGCAGCGCGGCGGCAATGGCGCCGACAAAGGCGCGGAGGTCCGGGTCCTCGAGGCAATACTGCACCAGGCGACGTGGACGCTCGTTGATGTCGCCGCGATCGGCTTGGTGGCCGGCCGCGACATTGGCGGCCACATGCACGGCGCGCACCCCGGCCGCATCGACGAGATAGGCGGTCAGACCATCTTTTTCGACTGACAGCTCGGCGAATACGGTCGGCGCGGCGCCGCCGAGGTCGGCGAGCAGGCGGATCGCGTCGGCGACACGGGGAAGCGTCTCGGATGCCGCTCCGGCGCGCTTGGCGGCAGCTTCGCCGACCCGCCGCGCCTTGATGGCCTGCAGCGTTTCGAACGCCTGGTCCGGCTGGCCTGCAAGGCGCAGCAGACGTGCAAGCTTGGGAAACACATCGGCATGGCCGCGCGCCACGTCGGAGCGGCCATCGCCGATCAGCACCTGTTGCTTGAGCGCCTCCGCCGCCGCGCAGGCGTCGCGGAAGTGCCGGATGGCCCGCGGCGGATCGCTGTCGGTGTAGTGGTCGCCCAGCATGCGCTGGGCGACGAGGCGTCCGCGGATGGTCATCTCGCCCTGTTGCTGCAGCGTCTCGATCTCGTCGGCGGCCTGCTGCGCGACCGTGCTCTGACCCGATGCGCGGGCCGCCGCCCACAGGCCGGCGAGACGGTTGGGCAGCTCGAACGGAATTGTCGGACGCTTGCCCTGCGCGAACTGGACCATCGTCTGGTAATTCTTCCGGGCGATCGGAATCGCCTCCTGGAAGAACTGCATGGCGAGATCGTCGGCGTGATGTTCGGCGGCCATCTTGGCGAGCTGGGCGGCGACCGCGCCGGAATCCGCGGTTTCGAGCAGGCGTGTCGGCGCATCGACAGGATATTCGGCGACAATCCGGACATGGGTTTCGTGCAGCACCTTCGCACGGGCGTAAAGTCCAAGCGGGCCGAGCGGATCGGATGTGTCGGCGCCGCCGAGCAGGATCGACGCCAGCGTGCCCGTCGCCATCATCTCGGAGCGGGCGAGGCCGAGCTGGCTCGCCTCGGTGCGGATCCGCTGGATCAGAGCCAGCGCCGGGCCGAGCCGGTTTCTGTCCGACAGCATGGCGGCTTCGTTGGCCATGAAGCGCAAGGCGAGGGCGACATCGCCGGCGATGCGTGCATCCCGTGCGCCGCGCTGGAAGGCCGCTCTGCTCTCTTCCCAGCGGTCGGTGTCCTTGGTGAGGACGCCGTCGAAGAACAGGCTGTGGATCGGATGCCCGTCCGCCAGCCGCTGCTTGAGCGCGCGGGCAAAGCCACGGCGGTAGTGCGCGACGTCGATCGATTGCCGCGCGGCGGTCATATAGAGATCATAGGCGGTGCCGAACCAGGTCGCCGCCGCCGGGCGATCATCCAGCGTGACGTTGATGTTCGACAGGCTAAGCGCGTTGACGGCGCGCTGGTCCGCGGGGCCGTCGCGCAGCAGCACCTCAGCGCGCGTCAGCAGCGCCCTGGCCGTGGCGTGGTCGCCGAGGCGCGACAGCGCCATGGCGGCGTTGTCGAGCGCGATCGGCAGTTCGGGGCCTCCGCCGATCTCATCGAGATCGTCCACCTGCTGGCGCAAGACATTGGCGGCCAGCCGCAATTCGCCGATGTCGCCGAGCACGCGGGCATCGTTGGACCGAATGATGCGGCGGATCCGCGGATCGGTTTCGTGCGCGAGCGCCTCGCGATAACTGGCGCGCGCCGCGTCGAAATCGCCGAGATCCGCGAGAATGTTGCCGAGATTGTCGTGGGCGATGGAAATCGCCTTGTGGTCGCCGGCTGCTCCCGCCAGTGCACTCGCCTCGCGGTAGAGCAAGGCCGCGCCGCGCAGGTCGCCCGATTGCCGCCTCATGATGGCGGTCGCGAGGACAGCACGGACTTTCGCATCCTCGCGTTGCACGGCCATGACGACTCCGTTCGGAAACGACAGTGTTCGGAAACAAGAGTGTTCGGAAACGACAGTGCAAAGTGCTTTCCCGCGTGCGGGGAAGGCTGTATTCTACTCCTGGCTGTGGGGCATGGGAAGCATCCCGTGCAGTGCGGGTGGTGCAGGGATGGCGAGGGCGTTGTACGCACTGCTGGTCGGCATCGACAAGTATCGCGGGCCGGTCTCGCAGCTCGATGGCTGCGTCAATGATATCGAATGTGTCGAGACGTTGCTGCGTGGTCTCGCAGGACGCGGCGACTTCGATTTGCGTCTCGTCCGCCTGACCAACGAGCAGGCGCTGCGCGCCGCCGTCATCCGCCAGTTTCGTGAGCACCTCGGACAGGCCGGCGCCGACGATGTCGCGCTGTTCTATTACTGCGGCCATGGTTCGCAGGAGAAAGCCCCGCCTGAGCTGTGGCATCTCGAGCCGGATCGCCTCAACGAAACGCTGGTTTGTCACGACAGCCGCGGCGGCGACAACTGGGATCTCGCCGATAAGGAACTGGCGTTTCTGATCAGCGATGTCGCGCGCACGGGCTGTCACGTGCTGTGCGTATTCGACTGCTGTCATTCCGGCAGCGGCACGCGCGATGCGGCAGATGAGCAGCATGGCATCCGCCATGCCCCGGCCCATCTGCGCGAGCGCCCGCTCGCGACGTTTCTCGATGGCGATCTGGCGGCGCGGCTGAAGCAGGGCGACGCGGCGGCGCCCGGCGGCTGGATCGCGTGGCCGACCGGCCGGCACATACTGCTCGCGGCGTGCCGCGCGAACGAGACGGCCAAGGAAGTGATCGCGGGCGGGGTGCCGCGCGGCGCCTTCACGGTCGCGCTCCTTGCCGCGCTCGAACAGGCGCAGGGCCGCATCGGCTATCACGACCTCATCAAGCGCGTTGAGAGCGAGGTCCGGCGCGTTGCCAGCCAGCAGGTGCCGCGGGCCGAGGCGACCGATCCGACCGATCTGCTCAAGGGGTTCCTCGGCTGTCCGGCCGCGGCGGACCGGCTTGCGTTCACACTGCGCTATGACACGCAAATGGGATGGGTCGTCGACGCCGGCGCCATCCATGGGGTGACCTGGCCGCGTGGCGCGGACACCGCATGGTTCGCGATCACGGCGATTGCGGCTGATGCCGCCGTGTCCTCGGGCGTTCAGGCCTATGCGCGGGTGGCGGCGGTGCGGCCCGAACTGAGCCAGGTCGAGATCGCGCAAGGGCCGCCCCCCGGCCTGCCGACGGCGCAGGCGGGCGATGGCATGCTCGATCCCGGCACGACCTATCATGCGACGCTGGTATCGACGCCACGGCCGCCGGTGGCGGTCCGGGTCGGCGGTGACGCGCAAGCCACGGCTGCGCTGCGTGCCGCATTTGCAGCGCGCGATGACTGGTCGGCGATGGTCCGCGAGGGCGAGGCCGCCGATGCCACCATCGAGGCAACGGCGGCAGGCGGGGTCTATCGCATCCGCCACGTCTCGCCGCGCCGGTCGGCTGCGGCCAACGACGATGTTGCGGAGGTGGCGGATGCGGCACGTGCCGCGGCGCTGATCGCCCATCTCGCGCGCTGGGAGCTGGTCGCCGGGATCGACAATCCCGGCAGCCTGCTCGGTCCGCAGGCGGTGCAGATCGTGGTCCATCTGCCGGTCGCGACGAATGGCGCCGAGAGCTGGACCGAGGCGAACGCCACCGCCGGCCTGCGGCTCGTCTATCGGCAGGTCGGCGGCAACTGGCAGAAGCCGCGGCTGCGCCTTGCGCTGCGCAACGACACCGACCACGACCTGTATTGCGCGCTGGTGTGGCTCGGCGAGGACCATTCCATCAGTTCGATCCTGATGCCGGGCGGCGCCGAGTTCATTCCGGCGAAGCGGCTGTTCGCCCTGCATAACGGACGCGACATCTACGCCTCCATTCCCGACGACAAGTGGCAAGCCGGGCGCACGGAAGTGCGCGATGTGCTCAAGCTGTTCGTCAGCACCGAGCCGTTCGATCCGACGCTGTTCGACCAGCCGGCATGGCGGAGCGTGGCGACGCGCGGAACGGGGCGGCCGCCGCGCAACGTGTTGGGCTGGCTAACGGCGCGCACCCGGGCGTTTTCGCTGACGCCGACGGAGACTTTTCCCGAATGGGCGACGCACGAGCTGCGCGCCGCCGTGATGCGACCGGCGGAGGGGGCGGATGCCCGGCCGGGCGGACGCCATGGACAGGAGACGATGCCATGACCCGGACGATTGCCGAATGCCTTGCGCGCCTGTCGCCCGATCCCTGGCGCGCTGCGGCGCCGTTCAGCCAGGAAATGTTGGAGGCCAACGACAAGCTGTACGCCGCGCGCGACGAGGCCGAGGCGATCGCGGCGTTGCGCATCTGGCTCGGCAAATTCCAGCCCTGCCTGTTTGGCCGCATCGCCGCCAAGTCCAGCCTTCTCAGCTACTGCATCCTGACCGAGCAGGACCTGCAGTCGGACGACGAGACGATCCGCGGCAAGATCCAGGCGGCCCGTCAGCGCTGGACCCGTGAGGGCTATGAGGGCAAGAAGAGCGGCTTTGTCGTGCTGGCGGTGTCGCGCCGTCTCGCCGAGGCCGAGCCGGACAAGGCGATGCAGGATTTCGCGCTGCGGCTGTGCGAACTGTACTTGCTGGACGAGTTCACCACCGACACCATTCTGCTCGACCAGATCTTCCTGGAGAAGCCGGGCAAGGAGCGGGCGACGTGGATGTGGCGCACGGGGGTCAACGTGTTCGCCGCCGCCGCCGACAAACGATGGTGGCAGGACCACCGCATTCCCGGCGGTCTCGGCTTTTCGGTCAATTCGGTCGGCCACATGGTGAAGTCGGGGCGGCTGGCGGAAGCGACCAAGGCGCTCGACGCGGCGTTCGACGACAGCAGTGAGCCGTTCGCGCAGGGCACCGTCGATACCCTGGAGAAGGCGCTGGAGTTCGCGATGCGCACCATCGCCAACGCCTCGCCCGCCGTGTCCGGCAAGGCGACCGAACTGTTGCCGCGGTCCGAGGGGCTGCCGGCTTGCCCGGTGGCGCTGCCAGCCTTCCTCGCCGACAAGAACCACTGTGCGTACACCGGCTTCTACCACACCGACATCACGGTGCCGTCGGACTACTTCCGGCCGGATGTGGAGCGGCCGACGGATGTGCCGCGCATTCCGCTCGATTTCACCTATCTGTTCAATTCCCACGTCGACAATCCGGCGTATCGGACCATGGGGACGGGGACCCGCATCCGTGGCGAGGCGGCACCGACCAAGCTGACCCGCGCCGAGCCGCAGAGCGTGCCGATCGACGGTCAGGAGCGTCTTGCGCGCGCGCTCGCGGAGCCGCGCTGACGGTCCGCGCGAGGGCGGCCTGCCGGCGAGATCGCGGAGAGGAGCGCATCAACGCCGCGCCGCCCGTCTCCAGCCCGCCCGGCATCGATCGCCTTTGCCATGTGTGTTTGGTCGGGGCGGTCATCCTGCCCGGGCGCTGCGGGGCTGAACCTTTCGGCCGGTCCGGCGGACGTACCCTGAGACTGCCGAGGAGGGGTTGCGTTAAAGGTTGCTCGGCGGCAACGGATGTTGCGCGTCTGCCACACTCATTGGACATTTAACCTTGGGCGCATGTCGCGCTTGTGTCCGCCGCGATTTAGCCACACCCCTCCATGAAGCGTAAGTTGCAGGCCAAACGCTGCGACAACAACAAGCGCTGTGGAAGATCCTCCTCCGAAGGGAGGCGGTCCAGCGGGTGGCCGGGGAAACAAGCGTGATGGACGCGAAGACCGACATCAAGGGCAGGCTGCCCAGCCGCCATGTCACCGAGGGGCCCGAGCGCGCCCCCCATCGGTCTTATCTGTACGCCATGGGCCTGACGACGGCCCAGATCCACCAGCCCTTCGTCGGCGTCGCGTCCTGCTGGAACGAGGCCGCGCCCTGCAACATCGCCCTGATGCGCCAGGCGCAGGCGGTGAAGAAGGGCGTCGCTGCCGGCGGCGGCACCCCCCGCGAGTTCTGCACCATCACCGTCACCGACGGCATCGCCATGGGCCATGACGGCATGCGCTCGTCGCTGCCGTCGCGCGAGTGCATCGCCGACTCCGTCGAGCTGACCATGCGTGGCCATGCCTATGACGCGCTCGTCGGCCTTGCCGGCTGCGACAAGTCGCTGCCGGGCATGATGATGGCCATGATCCGCCTCAACGTGCCGTCGATCTTCATCTATGGCGGTTCGATCCTGCCCGGCACCTTCCGCGGCCAGCAGGTCACGGTCCAGGACATGTTCGAGGCGGTCGGCAAGCACTCGGTCGGCGCCATGTCGGACGCCGACCTCGACGAGATCGAGCGCGTCGCCTGTCCGTCCGCCGGCGCCTGCGGCGCCCAGTTCACCGCGAACACCATGGCGACGGTTTCAGAGGCGATCGGCCTCGCGCTGCCATACTCGGCCGGCGCACCCGCGCCTTACGAGATCCGCGACGCCTTCTGCATGGCCGCCGGCGAGCAGGTGATGCAGCTCATCACCGCCAACATTCGCCCGCGCGACATCGTCACCCGCAAGGCGCTGGAGAACGCTGCCGCCGTTGTCGCGGCCTCGGGCGGCTCCACCAACGCGGCGCTGCATCTGCCGGCGATGGCTCACGAAGCCGGCATCAAGTTCGACCTGTTCGACGTTGCCGAAATCTTCAAAAAGACACCGTATGTCGCGGATTTGAAGCCGGGTGGCCGTTATGTCGCCAAAGATCTGTTTGAAGCTGGTGGCATACCGCTTCTGATGAAAACCCTGTTGGATCACGGCTATCTTCACGGCGACTGCCTGACCGTCACCGGACGGACGATCGCCGAGAATCTGAAGTCCGTGAAATGGAATTCCCATCAGGACGTGGTTCGCCCGGCTGATGCGCCGATCACCGTCACAGGCGGCGTCGTCGGGTTGAAGGGAAACCTCGCTCCGGAGGGAGCGATCGTGAAGGTCGCGGGTATGGCCAACCTGAAGTTCACCGGACCGGCGCGCTGCTTCGATCGCGAAGAGGATGCGTTCGCCGCGGTGAAGAACCGCACCTACCGCGAAGGTGACGTGATCGTGATCCGTTACGAAGGCCCGCGCGGCGGCCCCGGCATGCGCGAGATGTTGCAGACCACCGCGGCGCTGACCGGGCAGGGCATGGGCGGCAAGATCGCCTTGATCACCGACGGCCGTTTCTCGGGCGCGACCCGCGGCTTCTGCATTGGCCATGTCGGCCCTGAGGCTGCGATCGGTGGCCCGATCGCGCTCATTCAGGATGGCGACATCATCGAGATCGACGCCGAAGCCGGCAACCTGAACGTCCGGTTGTCAGATGCCGAGCTCAACGCACGCAAGGCGAGCTGGGTGCCCCGGGCGACCAGCCATACCTCGGGCGTGCTGTGGAAATATGCCCAGCAGGTGGGATCCGCCGTGAACGGCGCCGTGACGCATCCCGGTGGCGCCGCAGAGAAGCAGCAATATGCGGACATCTGACCATATCGCCGCCGTCGCGCTGATCTCAGCCGTGCTGTGCGCGGCGCCGGCGCTCGCGTTCGAGGGTACGGCGGTCAGCGGAGCGGACGCCGCCCTTCCGGTGGTCGCTGCGCAGCCGAATGGTGCTGCGACACTCAAGAAAGCGGTTGCGCCGGTGACCCAGCCCACCGCGCTGTCGTCGCTGCAGTATGCCGCCGAGGGCGGCCATCCGGTGGCCCAGTGGAAGCTCGGTCAGATGTACGCGACCGGCGACGGTGTCGCCCAGGACGACCTGCGTGCGTTCGACTATTTCAGCAAGATCGCCAATGCGCACGCCGAGGACAGCCCATCCGCGCCGCAGGCCGCGATTGTCGCCAATGCCTTCGTCGCGCTCGGCCGCTACTATCTCGACGGCATCCCCAATACCCGCGTGAAGTCGGACCCGGAGCGCGCCCGCGAGATGTTCTCCTACGCGGCGTCCTATTTCGGCAATGCGGATGCGCAGTACAATCTGGCGCGGCTCTACCTCGATGGCGTCGGCATCCCCAAGGATCCGAAATACGGCGTGCGCTGGCTTGGCCTTGCGGCCCAGAAGGGGCAGCATCAGGCCCAGGCCCTGCTCGGGCAGATGCTGTTCAATGGCGTCAACCTGCAGCGGCAGGCGGCGCGTGGGCTGATGTGGCTGACGCTTGCCCGCGACAGTGCCACCGCGGACGAGGGCTGGATCAAGGAAAGCTACAACGCGGCGCTCGCCAAGGCCTCGGAGAACGACCGCGCCATGGCGCTGCAGATGCTCGAGCGCTGGGTCCAGGGCCGCCGCGACTGACCGGGTGGCTTGGCGTTCAAGTGACTTGGCGTTCACGTGACTTGGCGTTCAGGTGATTGGGCGTTCAGGTGAACGGAGACATGCCGATGTTGACCGCCGTCGCCATTCTCGTGACCATTCCGTCGATGCACCTGTCGGCCGGCATGGCCCGGCGGCGCGGCCGCTCGGTGCACGGGTGGATGGTGGTTGCGGCCACCGTCGGCCCCCTTGGGTTGCCGTTGCTGTGGCTGTTGCCGGCGCGTTCCGCCTCCACCCCCATCCAGGCCTGAGCGCTGTCGCCGGGCTGCCGTCAGGCGCCCCGACCGTCGTTTGCGCGTCCGTGGAGCACGTCAGGCCGCTGCGACCCGTTGCCGCGGTCAGGCGGCATCGAGATCGAGATCAATCCACACCGGCACGTGATCCGACGGCTTCTCCCAGGCCCTGACGTGGCGATCGATGCCGACCGCGGTCAGACGGTCGCTGGCCTGGGGCGACAGCAGGAGGTGGTCGATGCGGATGCCGTTGTTCTTCGGCCAGGCGCCGGCCTGGTAATCCCAGAAGGTGTACTGGCCGGGCTCGTCAGTCACCGCACGCAGCGCGTCGGTGAGGCCGAGGTCGAGCAGGGCCTGGAAGCGCTCGCGCGTCGTCGGCAGAAACAGCGCGTCGGACGCCCAGGCGGCCGGGTTGTGGACGTCGCGCGGCTGCGGGATGACGTTGAAGTCACCTGCGAGGATGAATTGCTCTTCTGCTTGAAGGTGCTTCTTCGAATACTCAAGAAGTCGTGACATCCATTTGAGTTTGTAAGGATATTTATCCGTATCCGGCGGGTTGCCGTTGGGCAGGTAGAGGCAAGCGACCCGCAGGCTGCCGCCCTTCACCGACACGATCCCTTCGAGGAAGCGGGCGTGGACGTCGTCCGGATCGCCGGCGAGGCCGGGCTGCACCTCGTCAAACGGCAGGCGTGACAGCAGCGCCACGCCATTGAAGGTCTTCTGTCCGTGAGTGACGACATTGTAGCCGAGCGCCTCGATCGGCTCGCGCGGGAACGCGTCGTCGAGGCACTTGATCTCCTGCAGGCAGGCGATGTCCGGCGAGGTCTCCTTGAGCCAGGTCAGCAGGTGGTCCAGCCGTTGCCGGACCGAATTGACGTTCCAGGTTGCTATCCGCATGGGTCTGTGCGCCGCCTCGCGCTCGATGAATGGCAGGTGCCGTGGCGTACCACGACTGAAACGGATGTGATAAGCCGGACGCCGCAGTTCGCGGGGACGAGGCCGTGATTTCTGCGGATAACACCACCATTGGGGGCGTCGGCCGTTCTGCGTGAGCGGGGCTGGCCGAGCGGGCATTCAAGAAAAACAAGCGCATGAAAACACATCGTCTGCTGGTTGCGGCGGGCCTGATCGGGGCGATCGGGCTGGGCGCGGTGGTCACCCGCGCGTCATGGCTGGGAAGCTCCGAGCGGGCTCCGGGGCCTGCGAAGGCCCGGAGCGTCTCCGTCGAGGTGGCGCGGGCCGAGCGCAGGACGGTTCCTGTCGAGGTGGACGCCATCGGCACGGTGACCCCGGTCGCCAGTGTCGCCCTGAAGTCGCGGCTCGAGACCACCATTGTCGCGGTGCATTTCGAGGATGGCGCGCCGGTGCGGGAAGGCGACCTGCTGTTCACCCTCGATGCCCGCCAGCTCGACGCCCAGATCGCCCAGGCCGAGGGCTCGCTGGCGCGGGACCAGGCGCAGCTCGCCGGCGCCGAGCGTGATCTGCGCCGTTACAGCGACCTCGTCGCCAAGGGGGCGACCACCCAGGTCAATCTCGACAATGCCAAGACCCAGGTCGACGTGCTGCAGGCGACCATCCAGGCCGACCAGTCGGCGCTCGACAACCTGCGGGTCCAGAAGAGCTTCACCGTGATCCGGGCGCCGATCTCCGGCCGGATCAGCGCTGCCGCGGTCAAGGTGGGCAATTTCGTCCGTCCGGCGGATGTCGCGCCACTCGCCACCATCAACCAGATCGCGCCGGTCTACGTCGCCTTCGCCATCCCGCAGCGGACGCTCGGCGAGCTGCGCGATGCCATGGACGCGGGCGCATCGCGGGTGGTCGCGACCATTCCGGGCACGCAACGCTCCGAGACCGGCAAGGTGGCGATGGTAGAGAACACCGTCGATGCGACCACCGGCATGATCACGGTCCGCGGCATCATGGACAACACGGCCGAGACCCTGTGGCCCGGCACGCTGGTGTCGAGCAAGCTGATCGTGCGCACCGAGCATGCGGTGGTGGTTCCCTCGGTCGCGATCCAGCGCAGCCAGACCGGCAGCTTCGTCTTCGTGATCAAGGATAATGTCGCGCGGGTGCAGCCGGTGACGGTGCTCCGTACCGCCCAGGGCCTGTCGGTGGTGGAGACCGGTCTGGCCGGCGACGAGCAGGTGGTGGTGGACGGGCAGCTCTTGCTGCTGGAGGGCACGAGGGTCGAGGTCCGGCCGCGCCGGGCGGGAGCGTAACGCCATGAACCTGTCGGAGCTGTCCATCCGCCGGCCGGTGATGACGACGCTGCTGACGGCGTCGATCATCGCGTTCGGCGTGTTCGCCTTCCGCCTGCTGCCGGTGTCGGCGTTGCCGAAGGTGGATTTTCCGACCATCGCCGTCACGGCCACGCTGCCCGGCGCCAGCGCCGACACCATGGCGGCCTCCGTGGCCGGCCCGATCGAGCGCCAGCTCTCGACCATCGCCGGCATTTCCTCGATGTCGTCGTCCTCATCGCAGGGCGCGACCTCGATCACCATCCAGTTCGATCTTAACCGCAACATCGACGCGGCCTCGCTCGATGTGCAGACCGCGCTGACCATCGCCCAGCGCCGTCTGCCGGTCGAGATGATCACCCCGCCGAGCTTCCGGAAGGTCAATCCGGCCGATTTCCCGGTGCTGTTCATCGCGCTGGGCTCGGACACGCTGCCGCTGTCGAGCGTCAACGAGTACGGCGACATCACCATGGCGCAGGCGCTGTCGCAGATCCCGGGCGTCGCACAGGTGCTGATCTATGGCAGCCAGAAATTCGCCATCCGCGTCCAGGCCGATCCCGAGGCCGCGGCCGCCCGCGGCCTGTCACTGGAGGACATCCGTGCCGCGGTCCAGCGCGCCAACTCCTCGACGCCGGTCGGCACGCTGAACGGCCCGCAGCAGGACATCGCGTTGCAGGCCTCCGGCCAGCTCGACAAGGCGCAGGACTACAGCCAGGTGGTGGTGGCCTGGCGCAACGGCTCGCCCGTCAAGCTCGAGGAGGTGGCGCGGGTCTACGACAGTGTCGAGAACGATAAGATCGCGACCTGGCTCGACGGCAAGCGCGCTATCGTGCTGGCGATCCAGAAGCAGCCGGACGCCAACACCGTTGCGGTGGTCGATGCCGTGCGGGCGAGGCTACCGTCGTTGCGCGCGCAGATTCCGCCGTCGGTCGAGGTCAATGTGATGATGGACCGCTCGGTCTCCATCCGCCAGGCGGTGACCGACGTCGAGGAGACGCTGCTGATCGCGATCGCGCTGGTGATTCTGGTGATCTTTCTGTTCCTGCGCTCGGCCTCGGCGACGTTCATTCCTGCGCTCGCGGTGCCGATCTCGCTGGTCGGCACCTTCGCGGCGATGTACCTGCTCGATTTCTCGATCAACAACATGACGCTGCTGGCGCTGACGCTGTCGGTGGGGTTCGTGGTCGACGACGCCATCGTCATGCTGGAAAACATCGTTCGCCATATCGAGGAGGGCATGCGGCCCTATGAGGCCGCGCTCAAGGGCGCGCGCGAGATCGGCTTCACCATCCTGTCGATCACCTTTTCGCTGATCGCGGTGTTCATTCCCGTGCTGCTGATGGGCGGTATCGTCGGGCGTGTGTTCCGTGAGTTCGCGGTCACCATCTCGATGGCGATCGTGGTGTCGGGCTTCGTCTCGCTGACCCTGACGCCGATGCTGTGTGCCCGGCTGTTGAAGGGTCACGACGCCGCGCAGCGGCCGAACCTCGTGCTGCGTGCCTTCGAGGCGATGTTCGCCCAGTGGCTGCGCGCCTATGAATGGGCGCTCGACCGTGTGCTCGCGCACAAATTCGCCATGCTGCTGGTGACGTTTGCCACGCTCGCCGGCACGGTGTGGCTCTATATCGTGGTGCCCAAGGGCTTCTTCCCGCAGGAGGACACCGGCTTTCTGACCGGCATCACCGAGGCCGCGACCGACACCTCGTTCGAAGCGATGTCTGCGCGCCAGCAGGTGCTCGCGGGTATCCTCAAGCAGGATCCGGCGGTCGAGTACGTCAACAGCACCGTCGGCTCCGGCGGTCCCAACACCACCGCGAACTACGGACGGCTGTTCGTGGCGCTGAAACCGATGAACGAGCGCGAGCCGGCGCCGCTGGTGATGGCGCGCCTGCGTCAGAAGGCGACGCAGGTGCCTGGGCTGCGGGCCTACTTCCAGAGCATCCAGAACCTGAATATCGGCGGCCGGGTGTCCAAGGGACAGTACCAGTATGTGATGCAGAGCAGCGACACCGCCGCGCTGTATCGCCTGGCGCCGGAGATGCGTGACCGCATCGCTGGAATCCCCGGGCTGCTCGACGTCAACGACGACCTCTACATCAAGAACCCGCAGATGACGGTGGAGATCGACCGCGAGAAGGCGGCGGTCTACGGCGTCACCGCCGACCAGGTGCGCAACCAGCTGTTCAACGCCTATGGCGCGCGGCAGGTCGGCACCATCTACATGCCGACGAACGATTACCAGATCATCCTCGAGGTCCAGCCCCGGTTCCGGATCGATCCGACCGACCTGTCCAAGCTCTACATGAAGACGGCTGACAACCGCGTCATTCCGCTCGACGCGGTGGCGCGGCTGGTGCCGACCGTGGGGCCGCTGCAGATCAACCATCAGGGCCAGCAGCCCGCGGCGACGATTTCGTTCAACCTGCCGCCCGGCGTGTCGCTGGGCTACGCGGTCGACAAGATCACCGCGCTCGAGCAGGCGTCGAACCTGCCGCTGACCATCGCCACCGGATTTTCGGGCACCGCACAGGTGTTCCAGGAATCGTTGCGCGGGCAGGGGGTCCTGATCCTCGCCGCGGTGTTCGCCGCGTTCGTCATCCTCGGCATTCTCTACGAGAGCTTCATCCATCCGATCACCATCATCTCGGGCCTGCCGTCGGCCGGCATCGGCGCGCTGCTGACGCTGATGGCGTTCAACATGGACCTGTCGGTGATCGCGATGATCGGCATCGTCATGCTGGTCGGCATCGTCAAGAAGAATGCCATCATGATGGTAGATTTCGCGCTGGAGCGTCGGCGCGCCGGCCTCAGCGCCGAGCACGCCATCCGCGAGGCGGCGCTGCTCCGGTTCCGGCCGATCATGATGACGACATTCGCGGCGATCTTCGGCACGCTGCCGATCGCGCTCGGCGCGGGCGCCGGCGCCGAGCTGCGTCAGCCGCTCGGCATCGCGGTGGTCGGCGGTCTGTGCGTGTCGCAGATCCTGACGCTGTTCATCACGCCGGTGATCTACATCTACCTCGATCGCATCGATCGTCGTCTCAAGCGGCGGCTCGATCCGGAACTACGGGAGATGCAGGAGGCGGAGCAGCCGCGTATCGTCGCGGCGGAATGAGCGTCGCCTCGACCGCACGCTTGCTGTATACTGGCGCGCGTGCGGAGTGAAAGACGGAGCCAAGCATGGCGACGATCGAGCGCGAGTTCTACCGTGAGGCGCGGGGACCGGCCCCCGAGGACGTCGACACCTGGCGGCTGATTTTCGATCAGTCGTGCGCGCGCCTGCTGGTTTGTCATGAATGGCAGACGGCGCGGCATGCCGGCGTCGATGAATTTGCGATCGACGATTTCCTGGCGGAGAAGGGCGCTGCGCCCGAGGCGCTGCGGGTGCTGCTGTTCGGCGAGGTCGCGGCCGACGTATAACAAGCAGCCGACTGCGGCCGGTGGGCCTGCGCTAGGGCGGCCGCTCCAGCCGTCAGTTCAAACAGATCAGATCGAGAAGCTGGTTCCGCAGCCGCAGGACGCGGTGGCGTTGGGGTTGTTGACGCGAAACGACGCGCCGATCAGGTCGTCGACGAAATCGACCTCAGAGCCTGACAGGAAATTCACCGAGGTCGGGTCGACCAGCACCACCGCGCTGTCGCGTGCGATCACGAGGTCGTCGTCCGCCTTGTCGCGGGCGATGTCAAACTTGTACTGGAAGCCCGAGCAGCCGCCGCCCTCGACGCTGATCCGCAGCATGGCGCCGCCGCCCTCGGATTTCAGAATCTCTCCGATCCGCCTCGCGGCCCGCTCGGAAATTGTCACGCTGCCGGTCATGCGGTGCTCCGTCATCTTCGCGCGGGGATCGAGATGGCAAGGTTTGAATCTCCCGCAACTCATAGTTAAGTGCGGAACGACCCGGAATCAAATGCTGGAGAAGGGAAAAACCGTGTCCGTCGGAATGGCTGCCCCCCGCGCGGATTATGCCTGCGACCCGGACAACAGCCGGGGACGGCTGGTTGCCGAGCCGCCGAGCCGCACCCGCAGCCCGTTCCGCCGCGACTGCGACCGGGTGATCCATGCCAACGCCTTCCGCCGCCTCAAGCACAAGACCCAGGTGTTCGTCTTCCATGAGGGCGATCATTTTCGCACCCGCCTGACCCATTCGCTCGAGGTCGCCCAGATCGCCCGCGCCATCGCCCGCCAGCTCGGCGTCGACGAGGACCTTACCGAGGCGCTGGCGCTGGCCCATGATCTCGGCCACCCGCCGTTCGGCCATGCCGGCGAACGCGCGCTCGACGCCTGTCTCGAGGCGCATGGCGGCTTCGACCACAACGCGCAGGCGCTGCGGGTGGTGACCCAGCTCGAGCACCGCTATCCGCTGTTCGACGGCCTCAACCTGACCTGGGAGACGCTCGAAGGCATCGTCAAGCACAACGGGCCACTGGCGGAGCGTGACGGCCGGCCGGCCGGCCGCTACCGCGACCAGGGCATCCCGCTCGATATCGCCAACTATGTGGCGGGGCACGATCTGGAGCTGTGGAGCTTCGCCTCCCTCGAGGCCCAGATCGCGGCGGTCGCCGACGACATCGCCTACAACGCGCACGACATCGACGACGGCCTGCGCGCGGGCCTGTTCATCGTCGACGACCTCAAGGCGATCCCAGCGATCGCAGACATGATCGAGCGGATCGGACGGCGCTATCCTGGCCTCGACGAGGGGCGGCGCGGGGCGGAACTGGTGCGCGACCTGATCTCGTTTCAGATCGAGTCGGTGGTGGCGGAAGCCCGCCGGCGGCTGGCGGGGGCGCGTCCGGCGTCGGCGCAAGAGGTGCGGAACCAGCCGGCTGCGCTCGTCGCCTTCGGGGCGGCGGCGGCCACAGCGGATACCGCGATCAAGGGTTTCCTGTACGAGCGCATGTACCGCCATGCCCGGGTGATGCGGATCATGGGCGACGCCGAGGACATTATCTGCGAGCTGTTCGCCCGCTACCAGAAGACCCCGCGGGACCTTCCACCGGAATGGCTGGCCTTTGCCGGCGCTGCCGGGGAGGCCGACCGAACCCGCCGGATTGCCGATTTCATTGCCGGAATGACTGACCGTTTCGCCATGGTCGAGCACGCCCGCCTCTTTGACTCGACCCCGGATTTGCGTTAGGCGGCGGCTCATCGGCCCCGCCTGGCCGAAGGGATGACCGACGACCATGACCACTTCCACCGCTCACATTTTCGCCGACGTGCAGGCGCGGGTGCACGACATCTGCCGCGCTCTGATCGCCGAGGGGACGCTGCCGGAGACGGCGGACCTGTCCCGCGTCGTGGTCGAACCGCCGCGCGATGCCAGCCATGGCGACATGGCGACCAACGTCGCCATGGTACTGGCCAAGGACGCCAAGGCCAGGCCGCGGGACCTCGCCGAGAAGGTCGCCGAGCGGCTGCGCGCGGATGCGCTCGTCGAGGCGGTCGAGATCGCGGGGCCCGGCTTTATCAACCTGACGCTGAAGCCGGCCGCCTGGGCGGATGCGCTGCGCGCGATACTCGCTGCCGGCCGCGGCTATGGCCGCAGCCAGATCGGCGCGCAGGAGAAGATCAACGTCGAGTATGTCTCGGCCAACCCGACCGGGCCGATGCATGTCGGTCATTGCCGCGGCGCCGTGTTCGGCGACGCGCTGGCGAGCCTGCTCGACTTCGCCGGCTACGACGTCACCCGCGAGTACTATATCAACGACGCCGGCGCCCAGGTCGACGTGCTGGCGCGTTCGGCGTTCCTGCGCTACCGCGAGGCGCTCGGCGAGACCATCGGCGAGATCCCGGAGGGCCTCTATCCCGGTGACTACCTCAAGCCGGTCGGCGCCGAGCTGGCGAAGGAGTACGGCGACCGCCTGACCAAGCAGCCCGAAGCCGAGTGGCTGCCGGTGGTGCGCGACAAGGCCATCGCCATGATGATGGACGAGATTCGCCTGGATCTCGCCGCGCTCAACGTCCGCCATGACGTGTTCTTCTCGGAGCGCTCGCTGCAGGGGGCGAACGGCGGCGAGGTCGCAGCCGTGATCGAGGGGCTGCGTGCCAAGGGCGACGTCTACGAGGGGCGCCTGCCGCCGCCGAAAGGCGCGCCGGTCGAGGACTATGAAGATCGCGAGCAGACGCTGTTCCGCGCCACGGCGTTCGGTGACGACGTCGATCGCCCGCTGAAGAAGTCTGACGGCAGCTTCACCTATTTCGCCTCGGACATCGCCTACCACAAGAACAAGTTCGACCGCGGCTTCGCCAACATGGTCGACGTCTGGGGCGCTGATCACGGCGGCTACATCAAGCGCGTGCAGGCCGCGATCAATGCGGTTACCGCTGGCAAGGGCTCGCTCGACGTCAAGATCGTCCAGCTCGTGCGGCTGCTGCGCAACGGCGAGCCGGTGAAGATGTCGAAGCGCGCGGGCGACTTCGTCACCCTGCGCGAGGTGGTCGACGAGGTCGGCTGCGATTCCGTCCGTTTCATGATGCTGTTCCGCAAGAACGACGCGCTGCTGGACTTCGATCTGGCGGAAGTGATCAAGCAGACGAACGACAATGCCGTGTACTACGTGCAGTACGGTCATGCCCGCTGCCACTCGATCTTCCGCAGGGTGCGCCAGGAGGCCATGCCGGACTTTCCGGAGGATGAGGCCGCGCGGATCGCGCTGCTGCAGCGTGCCGATGTCAGCCAGCTGACCGATCCGGCCCAGCTCAGCCTGATCCGCCGCCTGGCGCTCTATCCGCGGATCGTGGAGGCGGCGGCGCTTGCGCATGAGCCGCACCGAATCGCGTTTTACCTGTATGATCTGGCCGGCGAGTTTAACGCGTTCTGGACCAAGGGGGCCAATTTGCCTCATTTACGCTTCATTATAACTAATGATGCAGAAATGATGCTCGCGCGACTGACTCTGGTTCAGGGCGTCGTCTCGGTGCTGGCATCTGGTCTCGCCGTGCTCGGCGTCCAGGCACCGGACGAAATGCGATAAGCAAGGGGGATGCGCCGGTCACACGGGGACTGTGATGGCGGTCAGCGGCAGCCGCTCCTGGTTCAAGAAGATAATTCTTGAATGGCGTTCGGCGGTTTGCCCGAAGGGTACGCAACATCACGATGGCGGATCGATACCAGGGTAACAGGTCATATCGTGCGGACGACGGCTATGACCGCGCACGCAATCAGGCGCCGCAGGCGTCGGAGAGCGATCCGCTTGCGGAGTTGGCGCGTCTGATCGGCCAGACCGATCCGTTCTCGACATTCGCTCGCGATGCCCGGGCCGCGGCGCAGCCGCCGGCGGGCGCACACGACGATCTGCCCGAAGATGATACGCAAGGCGCGTCGCAGGCGGATTTCGACGTGCGCCCTGGACGTCCGTCCTGGATGCAGCGGGTTGCCCAGCGCGAAGCTCACCACGACAGCTATGACGAGCCGGCACCGGTGGTGCAGCCGCCGGGTGATCCCTACGCCCAGCAGCATCCGGCCGATCCTTATCAGGCGGGCCACTATCAGGCCGCCCACTATCCGGACGATCCCTATCATCAGGGCGCCGCGGCGGCGCCGGGCTATGCGGCCGCAGACCATGGCCATGATCCGGTCTACGATCAGCACGCCGATCCCGCGCGCTATGACGAGGTGCTGTACGGGCCGTCCGACGATCCGCATGGCCAGCACTATGCGCAGGAGGGGGGCTACCCGGACGGCGCCTATGGTGAGGGTTACGACGAGGGGGCTGAAGCGCCCAAGAAGCGCGGCGGCATGGTGACGGTGATCGTCGTGCTGGCGCTGGCCTTCGTCGGCACCGCGGCGGCCTATGCCTATCGCACGTTCTCCGGCACGCCGCGCAGCGGTGAGGTGCCGATCATCAAGGCCGATACCGGCCCGAACAAGATCGTGCCGCCGACCCAGCAGGCGTCCGACAGCGCCAGCAAGCCGATCCAGGATCGTGTCAACACGACACCCGGCGCAGAGCGGATCGTGTCGCGCGAGGAGCAGCCGGTCGACGTCAATACCGCCAAGGCGACCGGGCCGAGGGTGGTGTTTCCGCCGCTGGCTCAGAACCCGAATCCCAATCCGGCTGGTGCGTCGACCCCGGCGATGCCGCCGCAACGGCCCGCCGCGGGCGCTGCCAGCGGCAATTTCGCCGGTGACGAGCCGCGCAGGGTCCGCACGCTTGCGATCCGGCCCGACCAGGCGGACGGCGCGCCCGCCCGTCCGGCGCCGCCTCCCGCCCGGGCTGCTGCTCCGGCGCCCGCCGCGGCTGCCGCCAGCGCGCCGATGTCGCTGACGCCTCAGGCTCCGGCCCAGACCCGCACGGCCTCCAACACGCCGGCGGCGGCCACCGGCAGCACGGGCATGTCCGGCGGCTATGTGGTGCAGATCTCGTCGCAGCGCAGCGAGGCGGACGCCCAGGCGTCCTATCGGGCGTTGCAGAACAAGTTCCCGAACGTGCTCGGGTCTCGTCCGCCGCTGATCAAGCGGGCGGATCTGGGCGACAAGGGCATCTACTATCGCGCCATGGTGGGCCCGTTCGGGAGCCCTGAGGAGGCGTCACAGGTCTGCGGCAGCCTGAAAAGTGCCGGCGGACAGTGCGTCGTCCAAAGGAATTAATCGCCGTTTCCTTGACCCTGATGGCCGGCGCGGGCTAATCGCCCGACTATGACCTCGCGCGCCTTCATCACTGGGGTTTCCGGCCTCGTTCTGACCGCGGACGAGCGCGCCTTTTTGCGCGCCGCGCGGCCATGGGGTTTCATTCTCTTCAAGAGAAATATCGATAGCCCGTCGCAAGTATCTGGCCTGGTGGATGAATTGAGGCGCTCGATCGATGACGAGGGCGCCCCGGTCCTGATCGACCAGGAAGGTGGCCGGGTACAGCGCCTCGGCCCGCCGCATTGGCCGGTCTATCCGCCGGGCGCCATCTTCGCGATGCTCTATGGCGCCGACCCGAAAGCGGGCACCCGCGCCGCGTTCCTGGCCAGCCGTCTGATCGCGGCGGATCTCACTGATCTCGGGATCACCGTCGATTGCCTGCCGCTGGCTGATGTTCCGGTTGCGGGCGCCGATGCCGTGATCGGGAACCGGGCTTATGGCACGACGCCGGACCAGGTTGCCGTGATCGCCCGGGCGGTGACTGACGGGCTGGAGCAGGGCGGTGTCCTGCCGGTGCTCAAGCATATCCCGGGGCATGGCCGCGCCACCGCCGATTCCCATCATCGCCTGCCGGTGGTGGACACCCCCGCCGCGGAGCTCGACCAGACCGACTTTGCCGCGTTCCGGCCGCTTGCGGACCTGCCGATGGCCATGACCGCACATGTTGTGTTTAGCGCCCTGGATGCCACCCAACCGGCGACGACTTCTGCGACAATGATTGAACGGGTGATTCGCGGATCGATCGGGTTCCAGGGTTTGTTAATGAGTGATGACGTGTCGATGAACGCGCTCCAGGGAACCATCGCGCTGCGCACCAGCGCAGCGCTCGCCGCCGGATGCGACATCGCCCTGCATTGCAACGGCATTCTGGACGAGATGCGCGAGGTCGCCGCTGCGGCGCCGCTCCTCGCCGGCCTGCCGCTTCAGCGCGCGGATGCGGCTCGGGCCGCGCGCAAGCCGGCGCAGCCGCTGGACCGTGCCGCCGCGCGGGCGGAGCTGAACGACCTCCTCGCCCGGGCAGAAGGGTTGAGCGCATGACCGCAGAAATCCTGTCCTTCGAGACCGGCCTGCCGGCCGCCGAGAACGCGTCCGATGAGCCGGCGCTGGTCGTCGATGTCGAAGGCTACGAGGGGCCGCTGGACCTGCTGCTCGCGCTGGCGCGGCAGCAGAAGGTGGACCTCTCGAAGATGTCCATCCTGGCGCTGGCCGACCAGTATCTCTCGTTCATCGAGGCGGCCCGCAAGATCCGCCTCGAGCTCGCCGCCGACTACTTGGTGATGGCGGCGTGGCTGGCGTTCCTCAAATCGCGCCTGCTGCTGCCCGAGCCGGCCAGCGCCGAAGGCGGCGGCCCGTCCGCCGAGGAGATGGCGGCCGCGCTCGCCAGCCGGCTGCGCCGTCTGGAGCTGATCCGCGAGGCATCCAACCAGCTGATGACCCGGCCGCAGCTGATGCGCGACATCTTCCCGCGCGGGCAGCCGGAAGAGATCGCCGAGATCAAGAAGCCGAAATTCACCGCCACGCTGTTCGACCTGCTCTCCGCGTATGCGGTGCAGCGCCAGCAGCGGGTGCTGGCGTCGGTGCATCTCGCCAAGCGTACGGTATGGTCGCTGGCGGAAGCGCGCGCCACCATCGAGCGCCTGGTCGGCATGGCCGAGGACTGGAGCTGCCTCGACGAGTATCTAATCGGGTACGTCGCAGATCCGACCCAGCGCGCCACCGTGTTCGCGTCGAGCTTCGCCGCCGCGCTGGAGCTGGTGCGTGAGGGCGAGGTCGAGATCAATCAGAAGCAAGCTTTCGCCCCAATTTATTTTCGCAAGCGCCGGGCGCAGGTCGCCGCCGACGCCGTGTCGGCGCCGGACCTGTCGGCAGAGTAAGTGGAAGAAGGAGACCGAGCCATGGCGAGCCTGGCGGAACGACGCATCGTCGAGATCGACGAGCCTTCCGAACCCGTTTCTTCCAAGCAGACCAAGCACGCGTCCCCGCGACCTGTTTCGGTCGAGGCGGTGCCGGATGTGTCTGCCGACGAACCTGAGGCCGTCGAGGCCCGGGTGAATCACGAAGCCGTCGAGATCGAGGCGTCCGAGACCGAGCAGGCCGAGGCAGGCGAGGCCGAAGCGGCCGATGCTGGCGTGGATGTCGAGGCCGTCGAAGCCGAGCTCGCGGAAGCCGAAGTGATCGAGGCGGCCGAGGTCGGGTTTGCTGAAGACGAGGCCGATGGCGACACGGTCGAGGACGCCGAAGCCATCGAGGCGGAGGCGCTGGACGTCGACAACGAGGACGACGACGAGGTCGACGAGGACGATGTCGTCGACGAAGCGGACGCCTCGGACGAAGACGAGGAAGTCGACGCGACCGAGGACGGTGACGACGAGCAGGTCACCGTCGACGAGGCCGTGGCTGAATTGCCGGCGGATGCCGACGCCGCCGAGCTGGTCGAAGCGGCGGCCGCCGCGGCCGACGAGACACCGGCAGAGCCTCAGGAGGTCGGCAGGGCCGAAGCGGATGCCGAGCCGGCCGAGGCCGCGGCCACCGCGGCCAGCCGTCCGGAAGAGCTGCGGCTGCTGGAAGCGCTGCTGTTCGCCGCGTCCGAGCCGCTCGATCAGTCGGCACTCGCCAAGCGCATGCCCCAGGGCGTGAACGTCAAGGCGGCGCTGGAACAGCTGCAGGCCGACTACGCGATGCGCGGCGTCAACCTGGTGCGGGTCGGCAACAAGTGGAGCTTCCGGACCGCCAGCGACCTGTCCTGGCTGATGACCCGCGAGACCCACGAGACGCGCAAGCTGTCGCGTGCGGCGATCGAGGTGCTGGCGATCATCGCCTATCACCAGCCTGTGACCAGGGCCGAGATCGAGGACATCCGCGGCGTCGTCACCTCCAAGGGGACGATCGACGTGCTGCTGGAAACCGGCTGGATCCGCCCGCGCGGCCGCCGCAAGACGCCGGGACGGCCGCTCACCTTCGGTACCACGGAAACGTTCCTGTCACAATTCAGCCTCGAGGCGCTGACCGACCTGCCGGGTCTGGAGGAGCTCAAGGGGACGGGCCTGCTCGACACCCGCCTGCCGTCAGGATTCAGCGTGCCGTCGCCGTCGGACGACCCACAGCTGCGCGAGGACGAGGAACCGCTGGAGCCCGGCGATCTGGAGCTCACGCTGGCACCGGCCGTGGAGCCGGAGCCCGAGCCGGAACCCGCGGCGAAGCCGGAGAGCAGCGGCGACGAGGAAGGCTGAAACAGGCGGGGGCGGCCGTTTCGGTCCGCGCCGGCTGCCATGGATTAACGCTCGCGCGCAATGCGTCGCTTCACCCGGCGAGCGCGCGCGTTAAGTCCTTGTTTTTGACACCTCTGCAGCCTATTTTCCGGTCAGATTTGGCCGCAGTGGCGGTTCGCGTTCGGAGGTTTTCAAATGGGTTTGAGCTTTCCACACATTCTCATCCTCCTGGTCGTTGTCCTGTTGCTGTTCGGCCGCAATAAGATCTCCGACCTGATGGGAGACTTCGCCAAGGGCATCAAGTCGTTCAAGAAAGGCTTGGCTGACGACGAGGTCGCTGAACAGCCGGAGCCGGTCAAGCGCATCGAAAGCGCGCCGTCGACGCCAGCGTCGCGCACAGACGTCGGCAGCAAGGCTGTCTGAGCAGTCTAACGTCTCGTTCCGGTGGGTTCATCTGTGAGGAGCGGGACGTAAGCCCGCAAGCGGATTCTGTATGTTCGACATCGGCTGGGGTGAGATGGTCGTGATCGGCGTGGTTGCGCTGGTCGTGATCGGCCCCAAGGAGCTCCCGGGAGTCCTGCGCACGGTCGGCCGGGTGGTCGGCAAGGCGCGCCGTATGGCATCGGAGTTTCAGGGCCAGTTCAACGAGGCGTTGCGTGAAGCCGAGATGGCGGACCTGAAGAAGTCGTTTGACGACGTGTCCGAGGCTGCCAAGGGATTCTCCGCCCGCAATATTCTCTCATCTGTTACCAAGGATGTAGAGGATGCGTTGCGGGTCGATCCACCCGCGACCACTCCACCCGCGACCACTCCACCCGCGACCACTCCGCCCGCGACCACTCCGCCCGCGACCACTCCGCCACCGACCCCACCGGCCACGTCGGAGCCGACGCCGCCGCTCATCGAGACCACGACGCACACGCCCGAGATCGCTCCGCCGGTGGTGCCGCAGGACGGACCCGAAGCCGGGAAGGCGCCATGAGCCAGGAAGACATCGACGCCACCAAGGCGCCGCTGATGGAGCACCTGATCGAGCTGCGCGGCCGTCTGATCAAGGCGCTGCTCGCCTTCGGCGTCGCGTTCGTCGTCTGCTTCTTCTTCGCCAAGCAGATCTACAATGTCCTGGTGTGGCCATTCGTGTGGGTGGCGGGGCCTGAAAACTCGAAATTCATCTACACCGCGCTGCTCGAATATTTCGTCACCCAGCTCAAGCTGGCGATGTTCGGTGCCGGCTTCATCTCGTTTCCGATCGTCGCCACCCAGATCTACAAGTTCGTCGCGCCGGGCCTCTACCGCAACGAGCGCCAGGCTTTCCTGCCCTATCTGATCGCGACGCCGTTCTTCTTCGCGCTGGGGGCGCTGCTGGTCTATTTCATCGTGCTGCCGATGCTGGTGCGGTTCTCGCTGGGCATGCAGCAGACAGCGGGCGCAGAGACCGCGCAAATTGCGCTGCTGCCCAAGGTTGGCGAATACCTCTCATTGTTGATGTCGCTGATCTTTGCCTTCGGCATCGCTTTTCAGTTGCCGGTCGTGCTCACGCTCCTCGGTCGTATCGGGGTCGTCACCGCCAAGCAGTTGCGCGAGAAGCGGCGCTATTTCATCGTCGCTGCGTTTGCCATCGCGGCGGTCCTGACCCCGCCGGACGTGATCAGTCAGATGTCGCTCGCGATCCCGCTGCTGGCGCTCTACGAGGGGTCGATCATCGCGGTCGCGATGGTGGAGAAGAAGGCGGCGGCTGCCGCGGCCCAGAACTCCACGACCCCGCCGGCGGACACGTCGGACGCCTCGTCGACATCCTGACACGGCGCTTCGTGCCGTCTGCTAAATTACTCAGATTGCGGCGATTCTCGCCGCGACGCGGGGCGGTTGGCCGCCCTGCGGCGTTGGCGGTTTCAATCGTCGCAGGTTCGCGGTACTTGATGCCCGCTCGCGGATGAACTCGTTGGGATAGCTTGCCATGCACGACATCAAATCGATCCGGGACAATGCCGCCGCGTTCGACGCCGCGCTGAAACGGCGCGGGCTCGCGCCCGTGGCTGCCGCGCTGCTCGCCATCGACGACCGCCGCCGTGCCGCGATCACCGAGGCCGAGCGCACCCAGGCCCGCCGCAACGCCGCCTCCAAGGAAATCGGCGATGCCAAGAAGGCCAAGGACGACGCCCGCGCGGCGGCGCTCATGGCCGAGGTCGGCGAGCTCAAGTCCCGCCTGCCGGAGCTCGAAGCTGCGGCCAAGCTGGCCGAGGCGGAACTGTTTGAGGCGCTGGGCGCCATTCCCAATCTGCCGCTCGACGAGGTGCCTGATGGCGCCGACGAGCACGGCAATGTCGAGCACCATCAGTTCGGCGCGAAGCGCAATTACGCCTTTGCGCCGAAGCCGCATTTCGAGCTCGGCGAGGCGCTCGGCTTCATGGACTTCGAGGCGGCGGCGAAGCTGTCGGGCGCGCGCTTCGTGGTGCTGAAGAAGGGGCTGGCGCGGCTCGAGCGTGCGATCGGCCAGTTCATGCTGGACCTGCACACCACCGCTCACGGCTACACCGAGATCAACCCGCCGCTGCTGGTCAAGGACGACGCCATGTTCGGCACCGGCCAGCTGCCGAAATTCCGTGACGACCAGTTCGGCGCCGCGCCGCCGGTCAACAAGGCCGAGGTCTACGAGCAGATCCGCGCCAAGGCCGTCGACATGGCGGTGCGCGAGCTCAACAAGCCGGCGGCCGAGCTGCAGCTCGACGATCTCTTCGTATTCGAGATGCGGGTGATCGAGGACCTGCCGCCGGAGGTGAACTACTGGCTCATTCCCACCGCCGAGGTGCCGCTGACCAACCTCGTGCGCGAGTCCATCCTCGACGAGAAGGAGCTGCCGCTGCGCCTGACGGCGCTGACGCCGTGCTTCCGCGCCGAGGCGGGGGCCGCCGGGCGCGACACCCGCGGCATGATCAGGCAGCACCAGTTCACCAAGGTCGAGCTGGTGTCGGTGACGACGCCGGAGACCAGCCGCGACGAGCACGAGCGCATGCTCGCCTGCGCCGAGGAAGTGCTGCGCAAGCTCGACCTGCATTACCGCGTGGTGACGCTGTGCACCGGCGACATGGGCTTCACCTCGCAGAAGACCTACGACATCGAGGTATGGATGCCCGGGCAGGGCGAGGGAGGCATGTACCGCGAGATTTCGTCGTGCTCGGTGTGCGGCGATTTCCAGGCCCGTCGCATGGATGCGCGCTCGCGCGGTCCGGACGGCAAGCCGCGCTTCGTCCACACGCTGAACGGCTCGGGCACCGCCGTCGGCCGCGCGCTGATCGCGGTGATGGAAACCTACCAGCAGGATAATGGCGCGATCGCCGTGCCTGAGGTGCTGCAGCCCTATATGGGCGGACTGAAGATCATCGAGAAGGGCATGTAAGGCGATGCGCATCCTCTGCACCAATGACGACGGCATTCATGCCTACGGCCTCAAGATCGTCGAGGAGATCGCGCGTGAGCTGTCCGACGACGTCTGGGTGGTGGCGCCCGAGCTCGATCAGTCCGGCGTGTCGCACTCGCTGTCGCTGAACGATCCGCTGCGTTTGCGCGAGGTGGGGCCGCGCCACTTCGCCGTGCGCGGCACGCCGACCGACTGCGTCATCATGGGCGCGCGCCACATTCTCGGCGACAAGAAGCCCGATCTCGTGTTGTCCGGCGTCAACAAGGGGCGCAACGTCGCTGAGGACGTGATCTATTCCGGCACCATCGCCGGTGCGATGGAAGGCGTGATCCTCGGCATTCCCTCGTTCGCGCTGTCGCAGGAGTTCGGCGTCGACAGCCGCCGCAACCCTCATTGGGACACCGGCCGCAAGCTTGGTCCCGACATCATCCGCAAGGTGCTGGCCGCCGGCGTGCCTGCCGACACCGTGATCAACATCAACTTCCCGAACTGCGCGGCTGAGGATGTTCAGGGCGTCACGGTGGCGCGGCAGGGCAAGCGCAACCAGGGCTTTCTCAAGATCGACGAACGCCGCGACGGCCGCGGCAATCCCTATTACTGGATCGGCTTCGAGCGTCTCGCCAACATCGACCCGCCGGGCGAGGGCACCGATCTCGCGGCGCTGGCGAACCGGCAGGTGGCGGTGACGCCGCTGCATCTCGACATGACCTCTGCCGGGTTTTCCGGCCGGCTGACCGAGGTGCTGAAATAGCCGTTCTGCGGCGGGTGGCGCCCGCGCAGGGCTGCACGGCAGATCAGCTGCGACGCCTGCGCGTTCAGCGCTCGCCCGACCATTTCCGGTTGTGAAAACTCGCCGTGGCCCGGCACCGGCCAGGTAACACCGCAGCGCTAATTGGTCTTGCGTTGCAAGGCGTCCTCGATCGCCTCCTGCAGCGTTTCGATCTTGAATGGCTTCTGCAGCGCCGGATAGTCGCGGTATTTTTCCGGCAGGCCTTCGGCGCCGTAGCCGGTGGCGAACACCAGCGGCAGATTGCGTAGCGCAACCACTTCGGCGACCGGCGAGATGTTCTTGCCGTTGACGTTGACGTCTAAAATAGCAAGGTCGAACTTGGTCGACTGGGCCAGCTTGATGGCCTGGTCGAGGTCACCCGCCTCAGCGGCAACAATATAACCGAGATCCGACAGCATGTCGGCCACGAGCATGCGGATCATGGTCTCGTCTTCGACCAGAAAAACCGAGCCGCGCGATGGCGCCGGTGCCGTCATCGGTGGAATGTTCCCGCTGCCACTGAACGTGGCCTGACTATGTCGGTGCGTCAGCCTATTGGCAATAAGCATTATTGCGACAAAGGCCGGCGGTGTGTGGCGAGGCTGCTGTTAGGGATCGCATGATCACCGGTTCGTGCTTGCCAGGGAAGCGCCGTTCGGTTTTCGTGGTCCGTGGGGGACGACAATGATGATCTCTGCACGACACGCTCCGCACGAAAAAATGGCATTCCAGCTGACGCTGCGCCGCCGCGGCATCAGCGATCAGGCTGTGTTGCGCGCCATGGAGGCGATCCCGCGCGAGGCATTCGTCGAGCAGGGCGACGAGGGGTACGCCTATCGTGACGCGGCGCTGCCGATCGCCTGTGGTCAGACCATCAGCCAGCCCTTCGTCGTCGCCTACATGACCGAACAGTTGCAGCTGAAGCCCTATCATCGCGTGCTCGAGATCGGGACCGGGTCGGGCTATCAGGCCGCGGTCCTGTCGCGCCTTGCGCGCGACGTCGTGACGCTGGAGCGCTTCCGCTTCCTGGCGGAGCGGGCGAAGTCCCGGCTCGCGGCACTGGGCTGTGGCAATGTCGAGGTCCTGATCGGCGACGGCTTCGACGTTCCCGACAGCGCCGGTCGGTTCGATCGCGTCATTGTGACGGCGGCGATGGAGGACATTCCGGAGGGGCTGCTGCGCCACCTCGCGCCGGAGGGCTTGCTGATCGCCCCGGTCGGGCCGCCGTCCGGCAGCCAGGTGCTGGTCAGGCTGCGCGGCACCGGTGATGGCTTCGAGCGCACCAACCTGATCGGGGTGCGGTTCGTGCCGGCGTTGCCGGGCATCGCCAGGGAAATGTAGCGAATTGATGGTCGGGCCGGCCCGTCGCGGTCCGCCGGAGCAACGGTTTCGGCATCCGGGCAGGTGACGGTCCGTGACCTCGCCGATGTTGCGGCAGCATGATCTGTGCATTGCAGCACAGGGCCACGCCGACGCCGAAAACGCGTTGGAATCACGCATTTGGCGGCCGTTGGTGTCGCCGATGCATGTCAATAAGCCGCTGCGCCAGCAAGCAAACTTGCCGCCGATCGCGGCAGGCTTAAGCGGTTGTTTACTGGGATTGTGTTTACTCAATTTCATGTGAGTTGCGTACCGAGTGAGTAACCATGTCCCGCGTTGTTGAGTTGCTTCGCTCGCGCCGTGTGCCCCAGATCGCGGCACTGGCGCTGGTTTCAGTTGGATTTGCCGGATGTAGCGCGGACACCTCGTCGCGCTTCTCGCAGAGTGGATTCGGCTGGCGCGGGCAGGAGGCCACGGGCTCCGTTCCGCAGCAGTACGCCCAGCCCCAGTATCAGCAGCCGCAATACGCCCAGCCGCAGTACGCGCCGGGCCCGGTCGAGAGCCGGCAGCTGCCGCAATACAACCGCCCGCAGTATTCGGCAGCCCCGATGCCGCCGATTGCAGCACCGCAGTCCTATCCGACGAGCGGTATGTCGTCGGGCGGTGGCGGGCATGGCATGGCGTCCTATACGCCGCCAGCCGCCTACATGCCTCCGCCGGCCAAGCCGATCGAGACCACTGCAACGGTGGCACCACGGTCGGTCGCGGCCGCGCCGGCCGCCGGAACGGCGATCATTGTCGGTACCAGCGATACCGTCGATGTGCTGGCACGCCGCTACAATGTGTCGCCCGCGGCGATCCTGCAGGCCAATCGTCTGTCGGGGCCGCGCGCGCTGCAGCCCGGCCAGCGTCTGATCATTCCGCATCCGACGGTTGCTGCCGCGCCGCCGGCACTGGCGCCGGCGCCGGCCACCCGTGCAGCGGCGGTCCCTGCCTCCGTGCACGTGGTCAATCGCGGCGATACGCTGATGAGCATCGCGCGCCGCAACAACGTTCCGCTGTCGCAGCTTGCCAAGGCAAACAATCTGCCGGCCAACTCGCAGCTTAAGATCGGCATGAAGATCAACGTTCCGGCCCGCACCGCCGAGGCCGCGCCGGTTGGTCAGCCGGGCGGAGCCGCTGCGCCGGCCGTCGCCGAGGCGAGGCCCGCGAGCGCTGCGCCCGTGTCCGCTGCGCCCACCAAGGTTGCGGCCGCCGAGCCGACCCAGAAGGCGCTGCTCGCCAATCCGACCGCGCCGGTCGCAGAGGCCGAACCGGTGAAGACGGCGGATGCCACCAGCGGGCTGCCGTCGTTCCGCTGGCCGGTGCGTGGCCGTGTGATCACCGCCTATGGCGCGAAGAACAACGGCAAGCAGAATGACGGCATCAACGTCGCCGTGCCCGAGGGGACGCCGATCAAGGCGGCCGAGGACGGCGTCGTGGCCTATTCCGGCAGCGAGCTGAAGGGCTACGGCAACCTGGTCCTGGTGCGACATTCCAACGGCTATGTGACCGCCTACGCCCATGCGAGCGAGCTGATGGTGAAGCGTGGCGAGGCGATCAAGCGCGGCCAGGTCATCGCCAAGTCCGGCCAGACGGGCGAGGTGGGGTCGCCGCAGCTCCACTTCGAGATCCGCAAGGGATCGTCGCCGGTCGATCCGCTCCAGTTCCTGAACGGCGCCTGATAGCCCCCCTCGTGACCGTTCATCAAGCGAAAGAGCCCCGGTCCTCTCGGACCGGGGCTCTTGCCTTTTCGTGCTTTCGGGCTGGGCCGAACGGCGTCGCGGTCAGGGCGCCTTTGCCGTCAGCCTGACGCCCTTGCGGCCGGCCACGTCCTGCACGAATTGCCATGCCACGCGCCCGGAGCGCGAGCCGCGGGTGGTGGCCCACTCCAGCGCGTCGCGCTCCAGTTCGGCGTCATCGAGGCTGATCTTGTAGTGGGCGCAGTAGGCGCGAACCATCGCCAGGTATTCGTCCTGGCTGCATTTGTGGAAGCCCAGCCACAAGCCGAAGCGATCCGACAGTGAAACCTTCTCCTCGACCGCTTCGCCGGGATTGATCGAGGTAGAGCGCTCGTTCTCGATCATGTCGCGGGCCAGCAGGTGCCGACGATTCGACGTGGCGTAGAGAATGACGTTGTCGGGCCGGCCCTCGATGCCGCCTTCCAGCACCGCCTTCAGCGACTTGTAGGAGGCGTCGTTGCCGTCGAACGACAGGTCGTCGCAGAACACGATGAAGCGCAGGTTCGAGGCACGTAGCGTGGTCATCAGGACCGGCAGGCTCTCGATGTCCTCGCGGTGGATTTCGATGAGCTTGAGCCGCCCGTCGACGTCCGGCCGGGCGTTGACGCTGGCATGGGCCGCCTTGACCAGCGACGATTTGCCCATGCCGCGCGCGCCCCACAACAGGGCGTTGTTGGCGGGCAGGCCGGTGGCGAAGCGCTCGGTGTTCTCGATCAGGATGTCGCGCATCCGCTCGATGCCCTTGAGCAGGCCGAGGTCGACCCGGCTGACCCGCGGAACCGGGGCGAGATGGCCGTCCGGATGCCAGACGAAGGCGTCCGCCTTGGTCAGGGAATCGGCGGCGGGGGACTTCGGGGCCGCCGCCGCGAGGCTTGCGGCGATGGCTTCGAGTGCGGTCACGATGCGCTCATCGAACCCGTTGCCGGCGGGGGCCGGCGGACGTTTTGTCGCGCGGCGGGGCTTGGGGGAGGGATTCGCTTTGGATGCCTTGCGAGGGCCTGTTTTATTGGGTTTTTTTGCCATCTTTCGCCTTTCTGCGGGCGCACCCTAATCGACCCCCGCGGGCTGCCGCAAGGCGTGCCCGGGACGGGCGGAGCAGCGTTGCAATTGGGCCGTTGGCCGCTATAGTCCCGCGCGAATTTGCCCGGATCGGGCCTTTTCCGGGCCCTTCCGCGGGGTCTGTCGCCAGACCCGCTGACACGCCCTCCCGACCCATTGAGGATCGTTCGAATGCTGATTACCCCTGCCTATGCCCAGGCCGCTGCCGGTGGCGACACCACCAGCATGCTGACGTCGCTGCTGCCGTTCGCCCTGATCTTCGTGATCATGTACTTCCTGGTGCTCCGGCCGCAGCAGAAGAAGGTCAAGGACCACAACGAACTGGTGAAGAACCTGCGCCGGGGTGACACGGTCGTGACCAGCGGCGGACTCGTCGGCAAGGTCACCAAGGTGGTCGACGACGATCAGGTCGAGGTCGAGATCGCCGACGGCGTGCGGGTGCGCCAGATGCGCCAGATGGTCTCCGGCGTGCGCACCAAGGGCGAGCCGGCCAAGGACGACAGCTCGGCGGCGAGCTGAGCGGGCTTCGCCCCGATCGCCGTCCCCTGGCCCTATCTGACAGGTCGAACCGATGTTGTACTTCACGCGGTGGAAAGCGCTGGCCATCCTGCTCACGGCGCTGGTCGTGTGCCTCTGCGCCGTGCCGAACTTCTTCTCCGAGGCCACCGTCAAGACCTGGCCGAAATGGGCGCAGCGTCACCTCGTGCTCGGTCTCGACCTGCAGGGTGGCTCGCACATCCTGCTCGAGGTCGACGGCAACGCGGTCCGCAAGGACAAGCTGAACCAGGTCGCCGACGATGCGCGCCGCGCCATGCGCGAAGCCCGTATCCGCTTCATTGGCGGCATCGGCGTGCGCGGCGACAATGTCGAGGTGCGGGTGGCCGACGGCGACACCCAGGCCGCGTTGACCAAGCTGCGTGAGCTGTCGCAGCCGCTCGGCGGCCTGCTGGGATCGACCGGCCAACGCTCGGTGGAGATTTCCGACGCCGGCGGCGGCCTGATTCGGCTCAGCGTGCCGCAGGCGGCCGTCACCGAGCGTTTGCGCCAGGCGGTCGAGCAGTCGATCCAGATCATCGAAAAGCGCGTCAACGATCTCGGCACCGTCGAGCCGCTGATCCAGCGCCAGGGCGTCGACCGCATCCTGGTGCAGGTGCCGGGCCTGCAGGACCCGAGCCGCCTAAAGGAAATCCTCGGCAAGACCGCGAAGATGGACTTCCGCATGGTCGACACCTCGGTGTCGCCCGACCAGGCCGCGCAGGGCCGGGTGCCGCCCGATTCCGAAGTCCTGCCGAGCGCGCAGTCTCCCAAGGTGCCCTATGTGATCAAGAAGCAGGTGCTGGTGTCGGGTGCCGACCTGACCGATGCGCAGCCCGGCTTCGACCAGCGGTCCGGCGAGCCGATCGTCAGCTTCCGCTTCAACACCTCCGGCGCACGCAAGTTCGCGCAGGCGACATCCGAGAATGTCGGCCAGCCGTTCGCCATCGTGCTCGACAACGAGGTGATTTCCGCTCCGGTGATCCGCGAGCCGATCACCGGCGGCTCGGGCCAGATCTCCGGCGGTTTCTCGGTGCAGCAGGCCAACGACCTCGCCATCCTGCTGCGCGCCGGCGCGCTGCCGGCGCCGCTGACCATCATCGAGGAACGTACCGTCGGCCCCGGCCTCGGCCAGGATTCGATCGCAGCCGGCGAGCTCGCCTCCTATGTCGGCTCGATCCTCGTCATCGTGTTCATGACGCTGACCTACCGCCTGTTCGGCCTGTTCGCCAACATCGCGGTGGCGATCAACGTCGCCATGATCTTCGGCGTGCTGTCGCTGCTCAACGCCACGCTGACGCTGCCCGGCATCGCCGGCATCGTGCTGACCGTCGGCATCGCGGTGGACTCCAACGTGCTGATCTACGAGCGCATCCGCGAGGAGCTGCGCGGCGGGCGGAATGCCATCTCGGCGATCGACGCCGGCTTCAGCCGCGCGCTCGCCACCATCCTGGACTCCAACATCACCACCTTCATCGCCGCTGCCGTGCTGTTCTACATCGGCACCGGCCCGGTGCGCGGCTTTGCCGTGACCCTTGGCATCGGCATCGTCACCACGGTGTTCACCGCCTTCACCGTGACCCGCCTGATCGTGGCGTGGTGGGTGCGGTGGAAGCGGCCGCAGGCCGTGCCGATTTGAGATAGAGAGTTGCGGCCGTGACCCATTGGATCATCATTTTACTGGCGGTATTCATCGTGGTGCTGACGGCGCTCAGCGTCTACGGCGTCATTCCGTCGCTGCGCATCGTGCCTGACGACACGAAGTTCGACTTCATCCGCTTCCGGCGCATCAGCTTCCCGATCTCGGCGGCGCTGTCGATCATCGCCATCGTGCTGTACTTCTCCCACGGGCTGAATTTCGGCATCGACTTCCGTGGCGGCACGCTGCTCGAGATCCAGAACAAGTCGGGCCCGGCGGATATCGCCCAGCTGCGCACGCAGCTGGGGTCGCTGGGACTTGGCGACGTGCAGCTGCAGCAGTTCGGCGGCCCTGCCGATGTGCTGATCCGCATCGCCGAGCAGCCCGGCGGCGATCAGGCGCAGCAGGCCGCGGTGCAGAAGGTGCGCGCCACGCTCGGCGAGGGCGTGGAGTATCGCCGCGTCGAGGTGGTCGGTCCGCGTGTCTCCGGTGAACTGCTCGCCAAGGGCATCATCGGCCTGATGATGGCGATCGTCGGCATCCTGATCTACCTCTGGTTCCGGTTCGAATGGCAGTTCGCGCTCGGCGCCATGATCGCCAACGTCCACGACATCGTGCTGACGCTCGGCTTCATGTCGGTGACGCAGATCGATTTCGACCTCACCAGCATCGCCGCGCTGTTGACCATCCTCGGCTACTCGCTCAACGACACCGTCGTCATCTACGACCGCATCCGCGAAATGCTGCGGCGCTACAAGAAGATGCCGATGCCGGAGCTGCTCAACGCCTCGATCAACTCGACGCTGTCGCGCTCCATCATCACCCACGTCACGGTGACGCTGGCGCTGCTCGCGCTGCTGCTGTTCGGCGGCAAGGCGATCCACAGCTTCACCGCCACCATGATGTTCGGCGTGGTGCTGGTCGGCACCTACACCTCGATCTTCATCGCGGCGCCCATCCTGATCTACCTGGGCGTCGGCGCGAACCGTCACGGCGATGACGACGGCGAGGAGGAGGCGGAGGCGGACAAGCCGGCCAAGTCCGGCAAGTCGGGCAAGCCTTCGAAACGGTGATGGCCAGCGGAGCGGAGGCGCCGCATCTCCCGAGATCCGCGCCGATCGACGCCTACGGCAACGGCGGCTTTCGCTTCGCCGACATGTCGCACCGTGGCTCGCTGCTGTGCCTGCCGGATTCGATCTGGGCCTGGCCGGTGACGAGCCCGGCGCAGATCGATCGTTATGCGCTGCAGCGGGTCTTCGATCAGGCCAACCAGATCGATACGCTGCTGATCGGCACTGGCACGGAAGTCTGGCTGCCGCCCGCATCGCTGCGCGAGGCGCTGCGGGCGCTGCATGTCGGTGTCGATGCCATGCTCACCGGGCCCGCGATCCGGACCTACAACATCATGATCGGCGAGCGGCGGCGGGTCGCCGCAGCACTGATCGCCGTGCCATGAGCGGCGAGGCTCCACAGGCCGATGCCGCAGCGTTCTGCGCCGGCGAGGTCCGCGCGCACGACTTCGGGCAGTATGCGACCACGCTGTTCGCCGCACCGGCCCAGCGTCGGGCGCTGCTGGCGCTGCACGCGTTCCACGGCGAGGTGACACGCGTGCGCGATCACATCTCCCAGCCCTTGCCGGGCGAGATTCGCCTGCAGTGGTGGAGTGACACGCTGGCTGGCGCCGGCCATGGCGGGGTCGAGGGGCACCCGGTCGCTGCCGAGCTGCTCGCGGCCGTCACGGCATTCGGCCTGCCGGTCGCGGAGCTGGAGAAGGTGATCGAAGCGCATCGCTTCGATCTCTATGACGACGCGATGCCGACCATGGAGGCGCTGGAGGCCTATCTACACGACACCACGTCGACGCTGTTGGCGCTGGCGGCCCGGGTCGGCGGCGGCGAGGTGCCGGCGGCACTGGCGCATCACGCCGGCCTTGCCGTGGGGCTGGTGCGTGTGCTCGGGCTGTTGCCGGTGCATGCGGCGCGGCGGCAGCTCTACCTGCCGCAGCAACTGCTCGACCTCAACGGTGTCGACCGCGCCGACATTTTCGCCGGGAAGATTTCGCCGCAGCTGCGCACGGTGCTCGCCTATCTTCGCCGCGAGGCGCGTGGACATTGCGATCTGGCGCTGCAGGCGCTGGTCACGGTGCCGCAGCCGGTGCGCGCCGCGTTCCTGCAACTGGCGCTGACGTCGCGCGCGCTGCGACAGATGGAGAAGGACGAGGCTGATCCGTTTCATCCTCAGCCGCCGTCGCGCCTCGCGGTGCTCTGGACGCTGTGGCGGTCGTCGCGGGGCGCGCCCTGGCGCGGATAGCGCGGGCGCAGCGCATGAAAGGCTGCGCGCGCGTGTTCTCAAATCGGCAATTCGTGGTAGACTGCGCTGGGTCGATCGGAGCGATCGACTGCCGCGCGTTTTGTTTTTATTGCCGAGATTTTTAGCGCTGCGCGGAACCCATTGTTTGTGCTGATGGCTTTGTCGGCCCCTGGCCGGGAGGCGATTGCTCATGGACGATTGCGCGATCTGCACACCGAAGTCTCTCCCCAGTAATTTGCTCGATCGCGCGGCGAAAACTGCGATCGAGATCAATCCGCTGAATGCGGCGCCCGTGCATCGGCTGTCCGCGCTGATTGCCAACGGGCCGCCGCTGGTCGCGTATATCTCGGTGCTCACCAGCAAATACTGGCACACCAAGGGGGTGCGGCTGACGGTCGGATTCCTCGACAATCCGCCGGCCGACCTGCGCGCGCGGATCCTGCTGCACATGAATGCGTGGTCGACGCGGCTCAACGTCGCCTTCGTCGAAAGCAAGGCCGAGCCCATGGTCCGTATCGCGCGGGCCGAAAAGCATGGCTACGCGTCCTATGTCGGGACCGACATCCTGCATATCCCGGCCGGTGAACCCACCATGAACCTGGAGGCGTTCACCATGAAGACGCCGGAATCCGAATTCGTGCGTGTGGTGCGCCATGAGACCGGACACACGCTCGGATGTCCGCACGAGCACATGCGGCGCGAACTGGTCGAGCGGATTGATCGGCAGAAGGCCATTACCTTCTTCCAGGCGACACAGGGCTGGTCGGAGGAGGCCGTGGTGCAGCAGGTGCTGACCCCGATCGAGGAGGGCTCGTTGTGGGGGACCGGCCACAGCGATCCGAATTCGATCATGTGCTATCAAATTCCCGGCGCGATCACCAAGGACGGCAAGCCGATCCCCGGAGGCACCGACATCGACGAGCAGGACTTCGCCTTCTTGGAGAAGATCTATCCGAAGACACTGGTGGCGGCAGGACGCCCGGACAGCGGCCGCGAGCCGCATGTGCGCGCTGCTGTGCCGCTGGAGATCGATTATGCCGCACAGGTCGCGCGGCTCGAGCGCGAGAACAGCATTCTCAAGCAGACCATCGGGATATTCGCCCGCGATCAGGCCTGAGCGGCGATCGCCGCGGCGGGGCGGGCGTCAGAAGCTGAAGCGGTCGCGCAGGTTCTTGCGTTGATCGAGGATGCTCTTCATGAAGGTGCGGTCGTCGGCGCTGGTCAGCAGCGGCTCGATCAGGTCGATCTGATTCATGGCGACGAGCTGCAGGATTTCGGTCCGCACGCCGCCCGAGGCATCACGCGGCAATGCCGGGACGACCTGGATGTGCTCCGGGGGCTTGGGCAGGCCACGCGTGACGTTCAATGACGAGCTGATCTCGGTTTCGATCGCGGGGGCGTTGGCCTCGACGAAGGCGTAGAGGCCGACCCCGGTGCGGCGGTCGGCGAAGGCGACGATCGCGGCGTCCCGCACCTCGGGATGGGATTTGATCCGCTCCACCAGCACTGGCGCGTCGTTGACCAGCCGCCGGCCGCCGCCTTCGCGATCGGTGAAATTGAAGATCCCGCGGGTGATCGCCTTGTAGACCTTCTTGCCGGTCATCAGCCAGATCCGCGCCGGCAGCGACTTGCGTGCGAGAATCCTGGTTTCCTTCGGTGTCAGTGCTTCCGGACAGTAACGGCGCTTGTGCTTGAGCAGGTGGCGCAGATCTTCGTAGGCCGCGATACGGAACAGGCGGCTGCGGCGGTTGAAGCCATGCGCGAGCTGAAAGTCGATGAGATAAGCCTTGCCGTCGGCGCCGCGCAGCCAGTTCTGCTCCTTGGCGAGGTCGTTATGGCAGATGCCCGTGCGGTGCATCCGGCGCAGCGCCAGCTTGGCGGATGCGAAGTAGGCGCGATCGCCGAACGGCCGCGCGAGATGCAGCGCGACGCCATTGATGAAGCCGCGCACCAGCACCTTGTCGCCGGCCCACAGCAAGGGTGGCCCGATGCCGAGGTCGCGGGTGCGCAGCAGCGCGGAACGCTCGCGCTGGAACAAGTGGCGCGCCAGCGGGTGCGACCACCACGGCACCTGGTCGAGCCGTCGCAGCACGGCGCCGACTTCGCCTTCGGGCGTGCGAAAACGGCCGCGTTCGACGGTCGAGAACACGTCGCGCTTCAGCAGGACCCCGTCGATCCAGCGCTCGGACAGGGCAGTGATGTCCTGTTTCGGTAGGGCCATCCGTGATCCAATGACTTTCAGAAAAACGATGCGGCGGACGTCACCCTCAGGCGGCGGCCGGGGTATGCCGGGTCTCGGCGATCCAGCGGTCGATGTCGGCGAGCGCGCGGGCGCACAGCGCCTGCTTCTTGGCGATGCTCTTCTCGTTGCCGCGCAGCCGCGTGCCGTCGCTCTTGCGCGTCGGCGGCGACGCCAGCGGCGGGAACAGGCCGAAATTGATGTTCATCGGCTGGAACGAGCGCGGGCCCGCATCGATGGTCTCGATGTGGCCGCCGGTGATGTGGCCGAGCAGCGACCCCAGGGCCGTGGTCGCCGGCGGCGACGCAAAGTCCTGGCTACGCGCCTCGGCCGCGGCGAACAGGCCCGCGAGCAGGCCGATGCTGGCGGATTCGACATAGCCTTCGCAGCCGGTGATCTGGCCGGCGAAGCGCAGGCGCGGCTGAGCCTTCAGGCGGAGCTGGCCGTCGAGCAGTTTCGGCGAGTTGAGGAAGGTGTTGCGGTGCAGGCCGCCGAGCCGGGCGAATTCCGCTTGGTCGAGGCCGGGAATGGTGCGGAAGATGCGTGTCTGCTCGCCGTGCTTCAGCTTGGTCTGGAATCCGACCATGTTGTAGAGCGTGCCGAGCTTGTTGTCCTGGCGCAGCTGGATGATGGCGTAGGGCTTCACCGTCGGGTTGTTGGGGTCGGTCAGGCCCACCGGCTTCATCGGGCCATGGCGCAGCGTCTCGCGGCCGCGCTCGGCCATCACTTCGATCGGCAGGCAGCCGTCGAAGTAGGGGGTGTTGGTCTCCCACTCCTTGAAGTCGGCTTTTTCCCCGGCGATCAGGTGATCGACGAAGGCGTCGTACTGCTCGCGGGTGAGGGGACAGTTGATGTAGTCGGCGCCGGTGCCGCCGGGACCGACCTTGTCGTAGCGCGACTGGAACCAGGCGACGCTCATGTCGATGGAATCGCGGTGCACGATCGGTGCAATGGCATCGAAGAAGGCGAGTGAGTCCTCGTCCGTCAGCGCACGGATCGCTTCGGCCAGCGGCGCCGAGGTCAGCGGGCCGGTCGCGATGATGACACGGGCCCAGTCGGCCGGCGGCAGGCCGGCGACTTCGGCGCGGTCGATGGTGATTCGAGGGTGGTTTTCGAGTGCCTGGCTGACGGCGGCGGAAAAGCCATTGCGATCGACCGCGAGCGCGCCACCGGCGGGCACCTGATTGGCGTCGGCGGCACGCATGATCAGCGAACCGAGCCGGCGCATTTCGGCGTGCAACAGCCCGACCGCGTTATTCTGTGCGTCGTCGGAGCGAAACGAGTTGGAGCAGACCAGCTCGGCGAAGCCGGAGGTGTGATGGGCGTCGGTCATGCGCACGGGGCGCATTTCATGCAGCACCACGCGCAGGCCAGCCTCGGCGATCTGCCAGGCGGCTTCAGAGCCGGCAAGGCCGGCGCCGATGATATGAATGGGTTCCAAACTATCGTGTGCGGTCGTCATGGCCCACACCTAGAACCTGACCGACGGCAAGGCAACCTCGACAGTGGATGACTGCGGGCTCGCGTCCCCGGTCGTGCGGAGATCGGCCCCACACGGGGCGCGGAAGCCGCAAAAACGAAAACGCCCGCCGATGGAGCGGGCGTTGTCCGGTCTTCGATCAGATCGAAGCGGTCAGCCGTTGTAGGAACCAGCGGCAACCCGCGGAATGTCCGAACGATCGAGGCCGATATCGGCCAGTTCGCGATCGCTCAAGCGAGACAGCTCATTCAGGTTGCGCTGATAATCCCGAAACGCCTGGATCATGCGGATCAGTGACATCAACATCGTTCTAGTCTCCTTCGAATATCCGGATTCAGCCCTTGGAGGGAAGCCGCTCCGTTGCAAAGAATATAGGGGACGAATCTGCGATGCAGCATAGCTTATGTTGCGATGCAGCTAAGCTATATTCGCATGCCTCAGGCAAGGACTGATTAACTATTCGGCGGAGGTAACGAGGGTTCATACAGTCCATGGAAATGCCCGTAGTTCATAGTTTATACAAGCAATATCATTCATGTAGTCACTATTTTGTCATGATTTAGCGCGCTGTCGGCAAAGCGCCGACGTGCAAAAATAGGTTGCCAAGATCAAATACATGGCATGTCGCCACTATGATTATTTCGCATGGAACGGCGTAACAATGATTTTTAATTCGTTTTTTGGAGGCCAATGAAGGCTTCATCCTCGATACGGCTCGGGAGGACGCGGCTGCAACGCATCATCAAAGTGGCCAGCCAATGGACGGCGGGGCCACCACATGGCATAGCCAAGACCATGCTGTGGCACGCCCTGTCGCGACGTCTGCCTGTTCTCGCCCTGATCTATGCGCTTGCGCTGCAGGGCATCGCGGCGGGCTGGACCGGTGCTGGAAACGGGCCGGGACTTGGCGCCACAGGCCAGCAAGCCGGAATGGGGGGCTTTGCGGTGCTGTGCCGGCCGGCGGCCGGCCTTGCCGCGCGTCTCGATGTCGACGGGCCTGCGGCGCCAACGGCCCCGGACCATGATCACGGCTGCGCGCAGGCCTGTCTGTCGGCCGCTGGCGGCGCGCCGGCGCAGACCGCGCAGCCTGCGCCTCGCCGCATGATGGCCGCGGCGGTGCTGTCGCCAGGCGCCAATCATTTTCCACATCTGACTGTCGTCGCGGCCGCGTTTGCCGCACGCGCACCTCCTTCTGTGACCTGATCCGTCGTCGTCATACCGTTCAGATCACATCGCAGAGGACTATTCCCATGACCGACAATTCATATGGCGGCTTCAAGCCGCTGCTGGGCGCGACCAGCGCCGCGCTGGCGCTCGCGCTGTCGCAGACCACGGCCTTCGCCCATGTCACGCTGGCCGCCTCGGAGGCGCGCCCCGGCAGCTACTACAAGGCCGTGCTGCAGGTGCCGCACGGCTGCGCCGGCGAGGCGACTGAGGCGGTTCGCGTCCAGATTCCGGAAGGCGTCATCGGCGTGAAGCCGATGCCGAAGCCCGGCTGGACGCTCACCACCACCCGCGGCGACTATGCCAGAACCTACCAGAGCCATGGCGAAACCGTGAAAGCGGGCGTCAAGGAGATCGTCTGGGCCGGCGGCAATCTCGCCGACGACAACTACGACGAGTTCGTGTTCGCAAGCTTCCTCAGTGGCGATCTGAAGCCGGGGCAGGCGATCTACTTCCCGACAGTCCAGAAATGCGCCAAGGGTGAGGCGCGGTGGATCGACGTCCCAGCCGAGCAGCAGTCACCGCATGACCTGAAGACCCCCGCACCGCAGCTGCGCCTGATCGCCGACACGACCACCGTCGCGCAGGCCCAGATGGACCACAGCGGCCATGGCGGGATGGCGATGCCGGCTGCCGGCAGCGACAACTACAAGGTCGGCGACCTGACGGTGTCAGCGCCATGGACCCGCGCTACGCCGGGCGGCGCCAAGATCGGCGGCGGCTATCTCAAGATCACCAACAGCGGCACCACAGTCGATCGGCTGGTCGGCGTGAGCGCGGCCTTTGCCGACCATGCCGAGATTCACGAAATGTCGATGACCGACGGGGTGATGAAGATGCGGCCGTTGCCGAACGGCATCGAGATCAAGCCGGGTGAGACCGTCGAACTGAAGCCGGGCGGCTTCCATGTCATGTTCATGGACATCAAGCAGCCGTTCAAGCAGGGCGACAGCCTGAAGACGACGCTGCAGTTCGAGAAGGCCGGCAAGCTGGACGTCACCTTCACGGTCAATGCCGTGGGGGCGAGCGGCGCCATGCAGCACCAGCACTGAGGCATGATCGTCGCGTGGCCCGGCATTGGCCGGGCCACGTCACGATGTCGCGGGCTGCGTCACGGCGCCTCGAGCTGGCTGGCGAAATAGGCAATGGTCTTCGAATAGACCTCGCTCTTGTTCCACTGCTGCAGCACGCTGAAATTGGCTGTGCCCGGATCCCAGGGCTGGCCGCGCTTCCATCCGTAGCTTGCGAGGTAATTGGCCGTTGACGCCAGCACGTCTGCTGCGCTGTGCAGCAGGTCGCGATGGCCGTTGTCATCGAAGTCGACGGCGAACTTGATGTAGGACGACGGCATGAACTGGGTCTGGCCAATTTCGCCGGCCCAGGCGCCGCGCATGTCGGCGGGGGAGAGATCGCCGCGGTCGACGATGCGCAGCGCATCCATCAACTCGCCCCTGAACATCTCGGAGCGGCGGCAGTCATAGGCCAGCGACGCGATCGAGCGGATGGTCTGGAATTTGCCGATGTTGACGCCGAAGTCGGTCTCCAGCCCCCAGATCGCCACCAGCACCGAGCCAGGCACACCGTAGCGCTGCTCGATGCGCGACAGCACCGAGCCGTGCTGCTTCATCAGGTTGCGCCCGCGGGTCAGGCGCGGCGGCACCATGCGGCCCGAAAACGCCTCGAAACTCTGCTGGAAGACCTTCTGACTGCGATCGCGCGAGATCACCGCCTGGTCCAGCGTCACGCCGTTGAGGCCGGTGTCGACCGCGTGCTGCGAGATGCCTTGTGAGATGGCGTCGCGCTTGAAGTCCGCGAGCCAGGCGTCGAAGCCGCCGGTGCCGCAGGCGGTGGCGGCGCCGGCGGCCGGGACGGAGGCGAGCAGGAAGGAGGCGAGCAGGGTGGCCGACAGAGGCAGGCGAACGGTCATTGCGATCCTTCATGGCAGCAGGCCCGCGAGCCGGCGCGACTCACAAGCCAATTCGATTTGCACAGCAAATCATCATGCTCCGGATTGTGTGAATTTTGATGGCAAGGGCGGCCAAAACAAGGCGCTGTCATCTCCTGAACGTGTGGGCAAAGGCGTCGCCGTCCTTGCACCCGAGTTCGAACGCGCGGCGGATGCCGTCGGGATCGGTAATGTCGAACTGCTTCACCGTGATTGTTTCCGACGGCTGCACATAGAGCCGGTTCTTGACCGACGGCAACGCCTTGTAGCGCCTGGTCAGCAACACCAGGGTACGGCCGCCGGCCATCTCGATCTCGGTCAGCGGTTCGACCGGGACATTGTCGACCAGGCCGCCGTCGAAGGCGGGGCGATCGCCGACCTGAGTCACCGGCATGAACGGCGGCACGCCCCCGCTGGCGATCAGCGCGTCGCGCATCTGCTGCGGGTCGCGGAGGCTGCGGGCGGCGACAAATTCGCTGCGAAAGCCGAGCGCGCGGCCGAAGCGCGGATGCACCGGATGAAACAGATGCTTTTCGAGCTGATAGGCGCCGATCCCGACGGCGGCGCCGAGCGCCGGGGAGAGGCCGCGCGGCAGCCGCGCCACAGCGATATGGAAGTCCGTCAGCGCGTTGATGCGGTCGAGCGCGGCGCTGTCGACTGTTTCGGCCAGCAGCGCCTCATACATCGGGCCGACCGGGCACAGCGGCTCGCCCCGCCGCCAGGCCGCGAGATCGAAGTTCTTCAGGTGCGGCCCGCAGGCCCCGATCACGCCGCGGCGGACCTCGGGGCCGATCCCGAGCAGGCTGTAGGTGGCGGCGAATGCGCCGGCGCTGGCACCGACCACCAGCTTCGGTGCGAGGCCAAGCCGGTCGGCGGCGGCCTCGAAGAAGCCGCCCTGCCAGTAACATCTGTTGCCGCCGCCGGCGAATGCGATCGCGTCAAACATGAAGCCGCGCTGGTTATGAGTCCAACGCGGCTTCCTTGCCAAACCCGATGGCGGTGATCAACCCGGACGCTGTGTTACGACGGATCCTTCTCGCGGCTCCATGGCAGCAGATTGGCCGGGAAATCGGCGGCATAGCGGCGCCCCTGGCGCGGCGGGGGCGGGGGCGCGCGATAGGGATTGGGGTCGGGCTCCAGCACCTTGCGGTACAGATGCCAGGTGGCGTGACCGAGCACGGGGACGACCACGGCAAGGCCGAGGAAAGCGGGGATCGAGCCGATCACCAGCAGCACTGCCACGATCAGGCCCCAGACCGCGATCGGCAGCGGATTGGCCATGGCCACCCGCAGCGACGTCAGGATGGCGTCGGTGGCGCTGGCATGCCGGTCGAGCATCAGTGGGAACGACACCACGCTGATGCACAGTGCGGCCAGCGCAAACAGGAAACCAACGCCGCACCCGACGAGGATCAGCGTCCAGCCCTGGGGGGTGGTCAGGATACGGGAGATGAAGTCCGGAATGCCGGCGGCCGGGGCGTAGCCGAAGGTCGCCACATAGATCGCCTGGGCGGTGGCCACCCACACCACGAACAGCGTGAGCAGGATCGTTCCGAGCCCGAGCATGGCGCCGAACGAAGGCGAGCGCAGCACGGCGAGAGCCTGCGAAGCCGAGACGTCCTCGCCGTTCTCGCGGCGGCGGCTCAGCTCATAGAGGCCGACGGCGGCGAACGGACCGAGCAGGGCGAAACCTGCGGCGAGCGGGAAGAGCAGCGGCAGTACCGAGTGGCCGAGCACCAGGCGGGCGATCACAAGGCCGAGCACTGGATAGATCAGGCACAGCATGATGGCGTGGCTTGGCACCGCCTTGAAGTCGTCCCATCCCCGCTGCAGCACGTCGCCGAGATCGGCAACGCTGATCTTGCGGACGACCGGTGCCGTCGGGGCGCCTGCTGTCGCCTGCGTCGGCGCATGGCCTGGATACGGAATGCCCATGATCGTTTCTCCCTTGGTGCGCGAACGTCGAGCGCACATGCCCGCCCGTGGCGCTGCCGGCGTTAAGCCGGAGCGATCACGATCAAGCCGATGCCGGCGGATCAGCTTCGCGGACCAAAGGCAACAACAACCAAGTGCAACGGAAAAAGCTCTGCCGGGCAGGACTTGTCGCAACCTGTCACAACAGACTAACGCCGATGGAACCAAAAGGTTCTCACGGTTCGGTGATTTTGTTTTGTGCAGGCGCAACATCGAGCGGCAAGCGAGTCGGCGCTGTCGCGTCCGGGACAATCTCATGTCGTGTCAACGTCATGGGATTGTAATGGAAGGCGGCGCGATGTGCATGAATTCCAGTCATTCCAGCACGCCCTTACCGGTGTCCGCAGGGAACTTGGTGGGTGCGTAGTTTCGCACATTGGCAAGTCATTTTGGCACGTCTAGAGTTGCCGCGATCTGGCGCGATGCTCGTGGCCTCAAGTGCAGAGTCGTGCCTGATCGAGGAGCGATCCGGTTCAAAGTGATTTGGGAGCGACATCATGAGCATCTTTGGAAAAATTCTGGGCGCCATTTTCGGCACCAAGGCTGAAGCCGCGCCAGCTGCCCCTGACGCAGCGCCGACGGCGTCGGCACCGGCTGCGACCCCGGCGGCAGGCGGCGGTGCCGCGGCGCCCACGCAGACCGTGGATGTCGCTGCCATCCTTGACAAGGCTGTCGCCGCGCAAAAGGAGAAGCTGGAGTGGCGCACGTCGATCGTCGATCTGATGAAAGCGCTCAATCTCGACTCCAGCCTCGCCGCGCGTAAGGAGCTCGCCAAGGAGCTGCACTATGATGGCGACACCAACGACTCGGCCAAGATGAACATCTGGCTGCACAAGCAGGTGATCACCAAGCTCGCCGAGAACGGCGGCAAAGTGCCCGATGACCTGAAGACCTGAACCGGTCGCGTCACGTTTCATCTTTGATCGCATCATCTTTGATCGCAGGGGCCCGTTCGCGGGCCCTTGTCGTTTGTGCCTTCGATCGGCCCTCCGACACCGCATGCGTGCACGTATCAGGCTGGTGGTCCGTAGACTTTGATGCTCAACTGCTGCGTCTGGTGGCGGGAGCGATAGCAGCGGCATGATCCGGTGGCGGACGACGGGACGGCGGGCAGTTGCGGTGCTGTTGGGCCTTGCGATGCTGACCTGCGCACGCCCGGGTCATGCGGATACGCTCAAGGTGCTGACCGCCGGTGCGTTCAAGCAGGTGCTGCTCGCTGGTCTGCCGCAGCTCGAGGCTGCCGCGGGCATGTCGATCGAGCTCGAGGCGGATACGGTCGGTGGCCTGGTCCGCCGCATCTCGGAGGGCGAACATTTTGATGTACTGGTCGCTTCACCGCAGGCGCTCGATGCGCTCAAGCCGGGCGGGGCCATTGCCAGCCGTATCGTCAATCTCGCGCGGGTCGGCGTCGGGGTGAAAGACGGCGCTGAACGGCCTGCACTGGCGACCATCGGCCAGTTTCGCGACGCGCTGCTGAAGGCGAAGGCGGTCGCCTATGTCGATCCTGCTGCGGGAGGGACGAGCGGCATCTATCTCTCGCTCCTGATCGATCAGCTCGGCATCGGACCGCAGGTCCGCGCCAAGGCGGTGCTGGTCAAGGGTGGCAGTGCCGCGGAGCGGATCGTCAGCGGCGAGGCGGATCTCGCGCTGCAGCAGATCAGCGAAATCCTGCCGGTGAAAGGCGTGGTCCTGGTAGGGCCGCTGCCGGCGGAGATCCAGAGCTACACCACCTATTCCGTAGCGGTCGCTGCGGCGACCGCCCAGTCCGCGGCTGCCGAAGCCGTGGTGTCCTGGCTGCGCGGCAGGGCTGCGGCGGAACTCATTCGTGGCAAGGGCATGGAGCCGCTGCCCTGAATGGCGCAGCGGGCTGATCGATTGTTGTGCCCGCAGCGATGCCGACGTTGCGAGTGGCGGCCTATTGTGCCCGCGTCCAGCGGATGTCGCCGAGGTCTTCGCGGAACGAGAAGCGCTTGAGATGCTCGACGACGACGCCTTCCATCCGCGCCAGCGTCTCGGCGTCGGCTGCCTCGATCCGCATGGTCAGGGTATCGGCGGTGGCTTCCAGCAGTGCGGTGCGATCATCGGCAAACGGGATGCGGCCCTTCTCGGGCGTGAACTCGACCGCGAATTTGTGGCTCCAGTGCTTGCAGAGCTGCTGCAGGTAGCGACTGGCGGAGGCGGTGGCGACCTGCGCTTCGGTGGAAAGCATGCTTTGATGTCCTTGACTGGCGCGCCCGGGGCGGTGCGCGACGAGAAATGGTCGGATGGTTTCCGAGCCCGGGAGGCGCCCGGCGCGTGACGAAAACATCACAAGACTCCAACGAGGTAGGGGGCGTGATACCACGCCGCAAGCATGCGCCCGGCTGTTTGGAGGCATTCCAGGCGGCACCCGCGGGGCGCCGCGATCACCCCTCCAGCGCGCGCCACTCCGGGTGCCGATGCAGGTAGTCGACCACGAAACTGCAGCCGGCAACGACCTTCTGGTTCCTGGCAGCGATCAGGCGCAGGGCGCCCTCGACCAGTTGCGAGGCGATTCCGTGGCCGCGCAGCGCCCGCGGGGTTTCGGTATGGGTGATGATGACGTTGCCGCCGGCGACGCGATAGTTGGCGAAGGCGAGGGCATCGCCGACATCCAGTTCGAAGCGCCGCTGGTCAGGATTGTCACGGACCGCGCCGGCGGTCGGATGGGAAGCATGGTCGGTCATCGGGGATCGCACCGCGGATCGGGTCAAGCCAGCAGATCGGCCTCGGCCGGGTGCTTCTCGATATAGGCCTTCACGAACGGACACTGAGGCACCACCTTGAGCCCGTCCCGCCGCACCTGATCGAGGGCGCCTTTCACCAGGCGGGAGCCGACCCCCTTGCCGCCGAGCTCCTTGGGCACCTCGGTGTGGATGAAGGTGATTACCCCGGCCTTGATGTCGTAATAGGTTGCCGCCATGTGGCCCTCCACCGTCAGCTCGAAGCGATGCTTGTCCGTATTGTTGACGACGTCGGCGCTCATGCGGTCTCCTCAGGTTCAGCGCGACATCAAACCATGGCGCCCGGCGTCTTGCAAAGTTGCGGCCGCCGCCTATGTGCTTTTCTAGACATACGTTTGCGGTTGTGGCCGGCCCAGCGGTTTCGGCTGCCGTTCGTAAGTCATGGCGCTGGGACCGTTCGTTCCGACGTATGCCGCTTCCGGAAGGAGGAGGCAGACATGTTGAATACGCGTCTCTTCGGTACCCATCGCGCCTGGGAAGATTGGCTCGGCATGCTCGCCGGCCTTCTGATCGCGCTGTCCCCGTGGTTCGCAAGTCAGACCAGCCTGCGCATGGCCGTGGCCAATGCTTTCATCGTTGGTGTCCTGGTGTTCTTCCTCGCGCAGCTGGAATATGTCGTGCTGCAGCGCTGGGAGGAGGTGGCGGAAGCCGGGCTTGGCATCTGGCTGGCGACATCGCCCTATTTGTTCGGCTATGCCGGCGAGGGAATGTTGCGCTACTGGCATTCGAGCCTGGGCGGCATCGTGATTTTGCTGGCAGCGCTCAAGCTGTGGCAGGACTGGGAGCTGAGCGACGATGAGCTGGCGCGGCACGGGCAGTAGGAGCCGTGCGCCCGGTCGCCTGACCAGCTTACCCGACCGACCTAGTCGGTGCGGTCTCGACGCGACCGCGCCACGGACAAGTCGTCGGGGTGTGACATCCCCGCGCCTGGTGTCCCCACATCGGGCGTCGATCTCGGCGCCGCTCCCAGCGCCACCTCTGGCACCGGCGTCGGGTGCAGCGCTTCGAACATCGCCTTCTGCCGCATCTTGAGGTCGCAGAAGGTCTGCAGCTTGCCGGTCGGATCGGCCACCACCGCTGGATTTCCGGTGAGGAATTCCGACAGCGTCGCTTCTTCTTCCCTCAGCCGTCCACCGATGTGCCGGAAGCCCGCATGGGCGGGATCCACATCGGCCGCCTTGCGGCCGGTTTCCGCGGAGTGACAGCCGTTGCAGGTCAGCATCGCAAAATTGTGCCGCAGCACGTTGTTGGCGATGCCCATCGCCGGCCAGCGAAAATCCGGGCCGGGAATGTCTGCATTGCCGCCGAGAAAGCGTGGCGGGAGGTCGTTGCCGCGATTGTCGTTGACGAAGGCGGACAGCTCTGACGGGGTCGCGATCAGGCTGAGATGCGGGGTGTTGCTGACAGCGGCGTCGACCAGCCGTCCGGTGCCGCTGTCGCGGCGGAACTCGCGCAACTGCCACGGCGGCGCCAGGCCGTCATTCGTCCGCAGCCGCACGGTGGTGCGGGCGGATGCACCATCGAAGGCATCCGTGATGCTCTGCAGCGCGGCGTTGTAGGCCATGCCGAACGGCAGGCGGCCGAGGGCGTGCCAGCGCTCGGCCCAGTTCCTGACCGCATCGCGATCGGTCGCGGGCAGGGTGTACTCGACGATCAGGGTGAACGGCAGCGGGGGCGCGCGGGCGATGTCGGGGATCACCGCGAGATCGAGCGCAGTGAACACCAGCCGCGCCTCGCCGGCATTGGCGATCGCATTGTCGCGGCCGACGATGCCGAGATCGGGGCGGTAGACGACCGCCAGCAGCCGGAACGGGGCGTGGGCGAAATTGGGCGTCCAGGTCTCCATCGACGCCGCGCCGTCCATCGCCATCCATGGACGCACGATCCTGTCCCGGACGGCGGGGCGGGCCGGCAGCGGGAAGCCGTTGACGGCGCCGGGGGTGTCCCAGGTCTGCAGCCAGGCCTTGACCAGGGAACTGGCCCTGCCGTCATCAGCCAGCGCGGTCATCAGGCGGCCGAGCGACCAGGCGCCGTCGGGGCCGTCTACCCGCATGTCATTGACCACCGACAGATCGGTGATCATCAGCTCCCTGGCGACGTCGATATCGGGGGGCGTCTTGAAGCCGCAGTCCTCGGCATGCGCCACCGCCGTCTCGGCCGCGATCATCACCGCGGCTGCCGCGACCAGTGTCCGGACCGTCGCGGCGGACTGCTGCAGGAAACACGTCATGTGCGATCAACAGCTCATGCGCCGGAAAATTCCCGGCGCTGAAGAGCAAGGCGGCGTGGGTGTTTACTCCGCCGCCTCGCCGGCCACGTCATCGTCGCTCGCTACCGCCGCCGGCTTGCGCCGCCGCGGCTTGTTGGCCTTGGCCAGCACCGGCGCGAGGAATTTGCCGGTGTAGCTGCGCGGCGCCTTGACGATGTCCTCGGGCGGTCCCCAGGCGACGATCTCGCCGCCGCCGTCGCCGCCCTCGGGGCCGAGGTCGATGACCCAGTCCGCGGTCTTGATGACCTCGAGGTTGTGCTCGATCACCACCACCGTGTTGCCCTGGCTGACCAGCTCGTGCAGCACCTCCAGCAGCTTGGCGACGTCGTGGAAGTGCAGGCCGGTGGTCGGCTCGTCGAGGATGTAGAGCGTGCGGCCGGTGGCGCGCTTGGACAGCTCCTTGGCGAGCTTGACGCGCTGCGCCTCGCCGCCGGACAGCGTCGTCGCCTGCTGGCCGACATGGATGTAGTCGAGGCCGACGCGATGCAGCGTCTTGAAAGTCTCGCGCACCCGCGGCACCGCCTTGAAGAACTCGGCGGCTTCCTCGACCGTCATGTCGAGCACGTCGGCGATCGACTTGCCCTTGAACAGCACCTCCAGCGTCTCGCGGTTGTAGCGCTTGCCCTTGCAGGTGTCGCAGGTGACGTAGACGTCAGGCAGGAAGTGCATCTCGATCTTGATGACGCCGTCGCCCTGGCAGGCCTCGCAGCGGCCGCCCTTGACGTTGAACGAGAAGCGGCCGGGCTCGTAGCCGCGGGCCTTGGCTTCCGGCAGGCCGGCGAACCACTCGCGGATCGGCGTGAACGCGCCGGTGTAGGTCGCCGGGTTGGAGCGCGGCGTGCGGCCGATCGGCGACTGGTCGATCTCGATGATCTTGTCGATGTGCTCGAGGCCCTCGATGCGATCGTGCGGCGCCGGGCCCTCGCTGGCGTTGTTGAGCTTGCGCGCGATCGCCTTGTACAGCGTGTCGATCAGCAGCGTCGACTTGCCGCCGCCGGACACGCCGGTGACGCAGGTGAACAGCCCCAGCGGAATTTCCGCCGAGACGTTCTTGAGGTTGTTGCCCGACGCATTGATCACCTTGATGGTGCGGCGGTGGTTGGGCGGCCGCCGCTCGGGGACCTCGACCGCCATCTCGCCGGTGAGATACTTGCCGGTCAGCGACTTCGGGTTGCTCATCACCTCGGCGGGCGTGCCCTTGGCGACGATCTGGCCGCCATGGATGCCGGCGCCGGGGCCGACGTCGACGACGTAGTCGGCGAGGCGGATGGCGTCCTCGTCATGCTCGACCACGATCACGGTGTTGCCGAGGTCGCGCAGCCGCTTGAGCGTATCGAGCAGGCGGGCGTTGTCGCGCTGGTGCAGGCCGATCGACGGCTCGTCCAGCACATAGAGCACGCCGGTGAGGCCCGAGCCGATCTGCGAGGCGAGGCGGATGCGCTGGCTCTCGCCGCCGGACAGCGTGCCCGACGAGCGTGACAGCGTCAGGTAGTTGAGGCCGACGTCGATCAGGAACGACAGCCGCTCGCGGATCTCCTTGAGAACGCGCACCGCGATCTCGTTCTGCTGGGTGTTGAGCAGCGACGGCACGTTCTCGAACCACTCGCCGGCCTTCTTCACCGAGAGCTCGGAGATTTCGCCGATGTGCTTGCCGCCGATCTTGACGCACAGCGCCTCGGGCTTCAGCCGGTAGCCGTGGCAGCCCTTGCAGGGGATGTCGCTGAAGTACTTGCCGAGTTCCTCGCGCGCCCACTCGCTCTCGGTCTCGCGGAAGCGGCGCTCGATATTGGTGACCACGCCCTCGAACGGCTTCTTGGTCTCGTAGGAGCGCACGCCGTCCTCGTAGGCGAACTTGATCTCGTCGTCGCCGGAGCCGAAGAGAATGGCGTTCTGGGTTTTCTTCGGCAGGTCCTTCCACTTGGTGTCGAGGGTGAATTTGTAGAACTTGCCGAGCGCCTGCAGCGTCTGCACGTAGTACGGCGACGACGACTTCGCCCATGGCGCGATCGCGCCCTTGCGCAGGGTCGCGTCCTTGTCAGGAATGACGAGGTCGGCGTCGATGTGCTGCTCGACGCCGAGGCCGCCGCACTCGGGGCAGGCGCCATAGGGATTGTTGAACGAGAACAGCCGCGGCTCGACCTCGGGAATGGTGAAGCCGGACACCGGGCAGGCGAACTTTTCCGAGAACAGCAGCCGCTCGGGGCCGCTCTTGTCATGGATCTTGGCGGTCTTCTTGTCGGACTTCTTCTCGGGTTCCGCCGGCGCGTCCGCGAATTCCACCACGGCGAGGCCTTCGGCGAGCTTCAGCGCGGTCTCGAACGATTCCGCGAGGCGCTGGGCGATGTCGGGCCGCACCACGATGCGGTCGACCACGACATCGATGTCGTGGGGAAACTTCTTGTCGAGCGCCGGCGCCTCGGCGAGCTCATGGAAAGCGCCGTCGATCTTGACCCGCTGAAAACCCTTCTTGAGATACTCGGCGAGCTCCTTGCGGTACTCGCCCTTGCGGCCGCGCACCACCGGCGCCAGCAGGTAGAGGCGGGTGCCCTCGGGCAGCGCCAGCACACGGTCGACCATCTGCGACACGGTCTGGCTCTCGATCGGCAGGCCGGTCGCCGGCGAATAGGGCACGCCGACACGCGCCCACAACAGGCGCATGTAGTCGTAGATCTCGGTGACAGTGCCGACCGTCGAGCGCGGGTTCTTCGACGTCGTCTTCTGCTCGATGGAGATCGCCGGCGACAGGCCGTCGATCTGGTCGACGTCCGGCTTTTGCATCATCTCCAGGAACTGGCGCGCATAGGCCGACAGCGACTCGACATAGCGGCGCTGGCCTTCGGCATAGATGGTGTCGAACGCCAGCGACGATTTGCCGGAGCCGGACAGGCCGGTCAGCACCACCAGCTTGTCGCGCGGGATTTCCAGGTTGACGTTCTTGAGATTGTGCTCGCGCGCGCCGCGGACGCTGATCACGCGGCTGTTGGCGGCGTTGTTCTTGCGGCTCGCCTTGAGAACTTCATCCATGAGGGCATTCCCAGCGCGTCGGCCGCGCGGTTGTCGGGTTGTGTTTCATTCGCTGCGCTCGCGATCCCGGCGACGCGGTGGCGGTCTCCGGCGGTCGCGCGACCCAGCGTCGCTCGTCATCTGTCCGTCGGCCGAGCACAATCACCGGGAGGCTTGAGGCTTCCCGCTATCGTACACCGGGGGCTGATCGCCGGAAGGCCGGGGACTCAGAACGGTCGATTTGTCCACGGAACATATCAGGAACAATGCTGGGCTTCCAGCCCTGGTGCGCGGCGAACGGCCCGGACCGGGCGAAAGACCGATGCGGCTCATCGCCATGTGGGCGTGGATCCTCCGCCGGACAAGGGTGCCCCAGCGTGATCACGGCCCCAGAAACGCGAAAAGCCCGGCTTGCGCCGGGCTTCTGCTGGTCCTGACAGATCAGGTGCCGAAGTACTGAAGATCAGTACTGATCTCAGTACTTGGCGACGACCGGGCCACCCCAGTTGAAGCGGTAGTTGATACCGGCCTTCACGGTGTGGACGTCGCGATCGTAGCTGACGGCGGTGGCCAGACCGGTGCCCGGAGCAACCAGGTTCACG
>NZ_JBFRFW010000017.1:7500-214162 GCF_052115025.1 Bradyrhizobium sp. 2TAF24
ACCAAGAAATACTATCGGTTCCAGACCCCCGACGACGGCGTGGTCGACTTCTACGACGAGAGCGGCAAGAGCGCGAAGAAGTTCCTGGTGCGCAAGCCGGTCAACAACGCCATCATGCGCTCGCCGTTCGGCGGACGGCGCCACCCGATCCTCGGTTACACCAAGATGCATACCGGCGTGGACTGGGCGACCGCCTACGGCACGCCGATCTTCGCCTCCGGCAACGGCGTGGTGGAGAAGGCCGAGTGGTCCGGCGGATACGGCAAGTACATCCGGATCAAGCATCCCAACGGCTATGAGACCGCCTACGGCCATATGAGCGCCTATGCCAAGGGCATGGAGCCCGGCAAGCGGGTACGCCAGGGCCAGGTGATCGGCTTCGTCGGCTCGACCGGCCTCTCGACCGGCGCTCATGTCCACTACGAGATCCTGGTCAACGGCCGCTTCGTCGACCCAATGCGCGTCAAGCTGCCGCGCGGCCGCTCGCTCGACGGCAACCTGCTTGCGGGCTTCGAGCAGGAGCGCGACCGCCTCGACGGCATGATGAACAGCCGCGGCGGCCCCGCCCGTGTCGCGCAGAACCAGCCCGCTCCGCCCCCCCGGACCGGAGGCAAGGGCCAGGGCTTCAGCTTCTCCAACCAGGACGCGCTCGATTCGGTCGGGACGACCTCGAGCCGCTGAGCGCCGGCATATTTTCCCTCGATAATCGACCTGTGACGGCCGCTGCATCGATCCGGAAACGGCTATCGGCCCGCAGCAGCTTCTCGTCCCTGCGTCGCGGCGGCAGCAAGTTTCTGGAGCAACGCATTGCCGAAATGCGCCTGTGGGTGGGAAGCCGGCAGCCCGTCGCGCATTTCCCATTCCGCAATCAGGTTCGAAGCCTTCGCGAACGCCGCCGGCAAATCGACACCGGGCTGAAGGCTCTGATTGAAAAGCGCGTCGCCGAAATACGTCCACTCGCGCTCATTCGAGCAGCCGAACGATGAGTTGTTCTCATCCGACGCAGTAATCACGATCGAATGCTCGTCCGCCAGCGGCTTCAGAAAAATGCCGGAGTAGCAGGCGGAAACGATGATGATGCGATTCCGGATTCCTTCAGCCCTGAGCGTCTCAGCGACATCATCTGGGGACAAACTACCGTAGAAAGCTCCGTGAAGCCGAAGAGCCACCCCGTCGGACGAACCGTGCGACGTCAGGAAAATGGCCAGGACGTCCTCGGCCGGATCCATCGTCTTCGCGGCCGCGCGAACAGCAGCAGCGAAATTCTGGCGCGATGCGACCGGCGTATTCGCCACCGTATCCGGATGATTCACGAGACGCAGCGTTCGCCCCTCGATATCCAGCGCGCTCCCCAATACGCCCAACGCGCCATCGAGCTCTTTCAGGAAGACATCCTGCGGCGACCATCCGGCTGCGCCGATCGTATAGATATCGACATACCCGGGTCGCTGCGGCTTCAGGCCGCCGATCGCGGCATCCATCAATCGCGCCTGAGCGAGCTCGACAGCCGCGCGATCAACCCGGCGCAGCTCTTCGCCCTCGGCGGCGCGCCGCTGCGCCTGGCGAATCGCCTCCCATAGATTGAAGCTCGACTGGTTGTAATCCTTGCCGATGAAAGTCGGAGCATAGGGAAAGATATTCCCGAATACCGTCACTGCGACGGCAAGACCGAACGAGATCGTCAGCGTTCGCAACCAGCCCGGTCGGTTGTCACCGCTCCTCAGCAGTGCCGCATAGATGCCTGCGATCCAGGCGAAGAAGGCAAGAAACCAGCCCCACGAGGGCGCGTTGTCGCGCCACCATGACTGCAGGTCTGGAAAAAACCTGAGCGCAAGCTGGACAACGAGTGCCAGCATGATGCCTTGCACCACGAGTGCCACCAGCGACACCATCCTCCGCGAGGAGGGTATGAACAGCGCGACGATGGCGAGATAACCCGCCAGGAAAGCGATCGAACCGTTCAGACCATACGGATCGAAGGTCAGTATCGAGTAGCTGCGCGCGTATTGCGTCGCAATATCGATCGTGAGGTAGAGAAAGCACCACCCAAGGAGCGCCCGCGCGCCAACATCCGGAATATCGCGTGTCGGTCGCCAGACCGCCGCGCGTCCTGCGAGCTTCACCGTCTTGAAGATCGTTCGCATGGCGCTTCCCCCTCGACTTCGTCAACTTTAGGTCGAAGGAAATAAGGATTTCGCCCAGAATGTCGCAGGTTCCGGATGCGAGCGGTTATGAAACGTTAGCCATATCCGGAGACAGAAACGCCAAGGGCCGGGGAATCCCCCGGCCCTTGCAGTGAACTTGCTGTCGTCGCTCAGTGCGTCGTATGCGGCCCGTCGTTGCCGCGCGTCGCGCGGGATGAGCTGCGTGCAGCGAAGACCTCGTCGTCGAAGCCTTCGACGGCCTTGCCGTTGAAGGTTAGGCCGTCCTTGCCGGCCGCGATCTTCACAGTGTCGCCATCGCGCACGTCGCCGCCGAGAATCATCTCGGCGAGCGGATCCTGCACGCTGCGCTGGATCACCCGCTTGAGCGGACGGGCGCCATAGGCCGGATCCCAGCCCTTCTCGGCGAGCCAATCGCGGCCCGAGGCTTCCAGCTCGAGCGCGATCTTGCGGTCCTCGAGCAGCTTCTGCAGCCGGCCGAACTGGATCTCGACGATCCGCCCCATTTCGCTCTTCTGCAGCCGATGGAACAGGATGATCTCGTCCACACGGTTGAGGAACTCGGGCCGGAAGTTCGCCCGCACCGCCGTCATCACCAGGTCGCGCACGGCACTGGTGTCCTGCCCTTCGGGCTGGTTCACCAGGAATTCGGCGCCGAGGTTCGACGTCATGATGATCAGCGTGTTGCGGAAGTCCACGGTACGGCCCTGGCCGTCGGTCAGGCGGCCATCGTCGAGCACCTGCAGCAGCACGTTGAACACGTCCGGGTGCGCCTTCTCGATCTCATCGAACAGCACGACCTGGTAAGGCCGCCGGCGCACCGCCTCGGTGAGCGCGCCGCCCTCGTCATAGCCGACATAGCCGGGAGGCGCGCCAATCAGGCGGGCCACCGAGTGCTTCTCCATGTACTCGGACATGTCCATGCGCACGAGCGCTGTCTCGTCGTCGAACAGATATTCGGCGAGCGCCTTGGTCAGCTCGGTCTTGCCGACGCCGGTCGGCCCCAGGAACATGAACGAGCCGATCGGCCGGTGCGGATCCTGCAGGCCGGCACGGGCGCGGCGCACCGCGGTCGACACCGCACGCACCGCCTCGCTCTGACCGATCACGCGCCTGGCAAGACTGTCCTCCATCTTGAGGAGCTTCTCCTTCTCGCCTTCGAGCATCTTGTCGACCGGCACGCCGGTCCAGCGCGACACCACCTGCGCGACATGGTCGGCGGTCACCGCCTCCTCCACCATGGCGCCGCTGGCCTCGTTGGCCTCGATCTCGGCGAGCCGTTTTTCCAGTTCCGGAATCCGGCCATAGGCAAGTTCGCCAGCTCGCTGGAATTCGCCGCGACGTTGCGCGTTGGCGAGTTCGACGCGATACTGGTCGAGTTCCGCCTTCAGCTTCTGCGCGTCCGACAGCTTGCCCTTCTCCGCGCTCCAGCGCGACGTCAGGTCTGCCGAGCGCTTCTCGAGATCCACAAGCTCAGTCTCGAGCGTCTGCAAGCGGCTCTTGGAGCCGGCATCGGTCTCCTTCTTGAGCGCCTCCTGCTCGATCTTCAGGCGAATGATCTCGCGGTCGACCGAATCGAGCTCCTCAGGCTTGGAATCGACCTGCATCTTCAGCCGCGCCGAGGCCTCGTCGACGAGATCGATGGCTTTGTCGGGCAGGAAACGGTCGGTGATGTAGCGGTTCGACAGCGTCGCCGCGGCGACGATGGCACCGTCGGTGATGCGCACGCCGTGGTGCTGCTCGTACTTGTCCTTGAGGCCGCGCAGGATCGAGATGGTGTCCTCGACCGACGGCTCGCTGACGAACACCGGCTGGAAGCGCCGCGCCAGCGCCGCGTCCTTCTCGACGTGCTTGCGATACTCGTCGAGCGTGGTGGCGCCGATGCAGTGCAGTTCGCCGCGCGCCAGCGCCGGCTTGAGCAGGTTCGACGCGTCCATCGCGCCATCAGCCTTGCCGGCGCCGATCAGGGTGTGCATCTCGTCGATGAACAGGATGATGCCACCCTCGGCGGAGGTGACCTCCTGCAGCACGGCCTTGAGCCGCTCCTCGAATTCGCCGCGATACTTCGCGCCCGCGATCAGCGCGCCGAGGTCGAGCGACAGCAGCTTCTTGTCCTTGAGGCTCTCCGGCACGTCACCGTTGAGGATGCGTAGCGCCAGCCCCTCGACGATCGCCGTCTTGCCGACGCCGGGCTCGCCGATCAGCACCGGGTTGTTCTTGGTCCGGCGCGACAGCACCTGGATGGTGCGGCGGATCTCCTCGTCACGGCCGATTACCGGGTCGAGCTTGCCGTCGCGCGCCGCCTGGGTCAGGTCGCGGGCGTATTTCTTCAGCGCGTCGTAAGCATTCTCCGCCGAGGCGCTGTCCGCGGTGCGGCCCTTGCGCAGCGCGTTGATGGCGGTGTTGAGGTTCTGTGGCGTGACGCCGCCCTGCTTCAGCAGCGCGCCGGCCTCGCCATCCTTGTCCAGCGTCAGCGCCAGCAGCAGCCGCTCGACAGTCACGAAGCTGTCGCCGGCCTTCTCGGCCGCCTGTTCCGCAGCCTCGAACAGCCGCGCGGTCGCAGGCGCAAGGTAAACCTGCCCGGCTCCGCTGCCGGAGACCTTGGGCATCTTGGCCAGCGCCGTCTCAGTGGCGCGCAGCACGGCACGGGAATTGCCGCCGGAGCGGTCGATCAGCCCGCCGGCGAGACCTTCGCCGTCGTCCAGCAGCACCTTCAGGATATGCAGCGGGGTGAACTGCTGGTGCCCCTCGCGCAACGCCAGCGACTGCGCCGACTGGATGAATCCCCGCGCGCGCTCAGTGTACTTCTCGATATTCATAGTGGTCCTTTCCCTCGGCCTGCCGTGAATGCCCCGGAGGCACATTCGCTGGCATCGTCATTGGGTGTTCCCCGTGCGTCGTTGATGTTCGTCAACACGCCCGTGGTCGTTCTGGTTCCGGTTCGGTCAATGCCCCGATCCTGCCCCAATGTGGGAACTGCAGCTGCCCGGCGGAAGGGGCCGGGGCTGGAAAAGACGGGATTTTCCCGGAGGCCCCACATCTGATCCGAACAGGTCTGGCGACTCGGGGCGCAATTTTCTACCAATGAGCCATGAGCGCGAGCGGCACTGTCGCCAGCATCTACCGCTATCCGGTCAAGGGCCTCACCCCCGAGCCGCTGGCCAGCGTCACGCTGCGCGTCGGCCAGCCCCTCCCCGGCGACCGGCGCTACGCGATCGAGAACGGCCCCAGTGGCTTCACGGCAGCCGATCCGCGGCATTTTCCGAAAATCAACTTCCTGATGCTGATGCGGAACGAGCGCCTGGCAACGTTCGAGACCAGCTACGACCAAGATAGCCACGTCCTGACCATCCGCCATCACGGACAGGAGGTCGCCTGCGGCGACCTGCAGAGCGACGAAGGCCGCGCCGTGATCGAACAGTTCGTCGCCAAGACATTCGTCAAGGAGTTGCGGGGGCCGCCGAAGGTGCTCTTCGCCCCCGGCCACAGTTTCTCGGATACGCCGAAGAAGGTGCTGTCGGTCATCAACCTGGCGAGTGTCGCTGATCTCGCCACCCTGGTCGGGCAGCCGGTACACCCGTTGCGCTTTCGCGCCAATCTCTATGTGACGGGGTGGCCGGCCTGGCACGAGTTCGGCCTGATCGGCCGGACGCTGGCGATCGGCGGAGCGCGGCTCAAGGTCACCAAGCGGATCATGCGCTGCGCCGCCATCAATGTGGATCCCGTGACGGGACTCCGCGATCTCGGCCTGCCGCATGACATGATGCGGCAATACGGGCATGACGACTGCGGCGTCTATGCCGAGGTGGTCGCCGATGGCGAAGTGGCCAGCGGCGACCCGATCGTGGTGAGCGACGAGGTCAGCTCTGAGGCATGACGTAAGCGTAGACGCGCGAGCGCGGATAGACCGCCTCGGCCACGCGATGCCCGTGATTGCCTGATACGACAATCGGATTGCCGTTGGCATCGACGCCACTGACGACGCCGACATGGCCGCCGCCGCGGCGGCTCATGACCGCGATGGCGCCGACCTGCGGACCGGAAACACGCTGGCCATAGCTCGCGAACGAACGCGCCATGTCGGAGCCAGTACCCTTATGGCCTGAACGCTGCAGCACCATGTTCATGAACCGCGCACACCACAGGCTGCGGCGGTCGGTGGGGTTGCCGCTGCCGATGTAGCGGCGCGCTTCGGCGACGACATCCGAACCACCAAAGCTCGGCGCCGGGCCGGCGAACGCCGGATTTTCCCAAGGCGACATCGAAGGCGACATCGAAGCCTCGCCCCGCGCGCCGGCAGCGCGGCGCGCATGCCGATAGTGCCGGCCGGAATGCCGCACGGCCTGGTGGCGAACATAGTGGCTATGAACGTGAGAATGACGGCTCGCGCCGTGAGAGGGCCTCGCCGAAGCCGGTGTCGCAAGCGCGACGATTGCCACCGAACACAGCGCGAGCGCGACATGCCGCAGCGGCAGGCGAAACGTAGTCGATTCGATCATCATGTATCCCTAGTGACACCCCCAAATCCAACGGGCCCCTTAAGGGGCCCGTTATCCGTGCGCGAAAGACGAATCTGATGTGACGAGAGCAAGGCACAATGTGGTCGCAGCGCAATCATTTCGTGGTGATGTCGCGATCACAATGTGACGATTCAGTGGGGTTCCACGCCGCGTTGGCGCCCGATTGCTGAAGCGAAGGTTAATCGTTCAACGGCTGCCACGGCTGAGAAGAAAGACGCCCTGCTCGCCGAACATGTTCCAGAACCACCACGGCGCATTGAGCCGCAGCGGCAGACCGTTGAGATTGAGCGCGACCGCGCGCTCCATCTTGACGTTGATCTCGTCGCACAGCTGCACGAAATCCTTGATGGTGCAGAAATGGATGTTGGCGGTGTCGTACCATGTCGCCGGCAGATGCTCGGTGCGCGGCATCTGGCCCTTGACGAGTAGCTGCAGCCGCATCCGCCAGTGCCCGAAATTGGGGAACGAGACGATGGCGCGGCGCCCGATGCGCAAGAGGTGCTCGAGCACGACCTTGGGCTGGCGCGTCGCCTGAAGCGTCTGCGACAGGATCACGTAATCGAAGGAGTCGTCAGGATAGTTGACGAGATCAGTGTCGGCATCGCCCTGGATCACCGCAAGCCCCTTGGCGACGCAGTGATTGACGCCCTCGCGCGACAGCTCGATGCCACGGCCGTCGACGCCGCGGCTTTCCAGCAACCGCAACAGGTCTCCCTCGCCGCAGCCGACATCGAGGACCCGCGATCCCGGCGCGACCATTTCCGCGACCAGCAGATGGTCGCCGCGATAGGCATCGGCGGGGCGCACAAGACCGCCTGTCGCCTGGAGAGCTTCGCTCTGTGCCGTCATGTCGTTGCATCCGTATTGCCGAGGCCACGCGCCACGGCGGCCGAGTTGAGGAAGGCGCGCGCGATATCGTGGAATTCAGGCACGTCGAGCAGAAATGCGTCGTGCCCTTTGTCGGTCTCGATCTCGGCGAACGAGACCCGTGCGCCGCCGGCGTTCAACGCATGCACCACGTTGCGCGACTCGGCGGTCGGGAACAGCCAGTCGCTGGTGAACGACACCAGGCAGAAGCGCGTACGCGTGCCGCGGAACGCGCGCGCCAGCACGCCGTCGTGATCCGCCGCGATATCGAGATAGTCCATCGCCCGCGTCAGATAGAGATAGCTGTTGGCGTCAAAGCGTTCGACGAACGATGAGCCTTGATAGCGCAGATAGCTCTCGACCTCGAAATCGGCATCAAAGGAGAAGGTCGGCAAGGCGCGGTCCTGCAGCCGCCGTCCGAACTTGCGATGCAGCGCCGCATCCGACAGATAGGTGATGTGCGCGGCCATGCGCGCGACGCCGAGACCGCGCTGCGGACGCAGACCGTGCTCGAAATAGCGGCCCTGACACCAGTCCGGATCGGCCATCACCGCCTGGCGGCCGACCTCGTGAAACGCAATGTTCTGTGCCGAATGGCGCGTCGCACAGGCGATCGGCAACGCCGCGAACACCCGCTGCGGATAGGCTGCTGCCCATTGCAGCACCTGCATGCCGCCCATCGACCCGCCGACCACGGCCAGCAAGGTGTCGATGCCGAGACGATCGACCAGCATCGCCTGGGCCCGCACCATGTCGGGAATGGTGATGAGCGGAAAATCGAGGCCCCACGGCTTGCCGGTTGCGGGATTGAGCGAGGCCGGTCCGGTGCTGCCGAGACAGCCGCCGACCACATTCGACGAGATCACGAAATAGCGGTCGGTATCGATCGGCTTGCCAGCGCCGATCATGATGTCCCACCATCCCGGCTTGCCCGTGACCGGGTGGATGTTGGCGGCATGCTGATCGCCTGTCAGCGCATGGCAGATCAGGATCGCATTGCTGCGCGCGGCATTGAGCTGGCCATAGGTCTGATACGCGATCTGGAACGGCGCGAGGTCGAAGCCGCAATCAAGATGGAGCGGTGTGTCGCTGCCGAACACCGCGACCTGCGAGCTCGGCTGATCGGCCTCGCGCGCATGAGCCTCCATCCGGGCTGACGGCTGATTCAACGTATCCATGCGACCTCCCCGAGACACTGCGCGCCGGCTGTCCTGCGCACACCGGCGTGTGCGCCTCGCCGGCACCCGGACGATGGCTGAGCGGACAATCTTGCTGCGGCACGCATGGACATGGCGTCTCCAGACCAACCGATCGATCTCACCGGGGTCCGGCCATAAAAAAACCGGCACGAACCACAGTTCGGCCGGGATTTCATCTGTCCCCGGCCTGTTTAGCGAGTTTTTTAACGTGGCTGCAAGCCGGCCGGCTCAAATGACCACGGAACAGTAATGCTCATAGTCCCCCGGCTTTGTCCCGTCAAGATCGGGGATCGCCGCCCCTCGGCCGGCAGCGACGAGGCTGGCCTGCACTGACCATGTTTTCTTTGCTTTCGCCCCTCGTCTTTCCTATCAATGCCTTGCCAACCCTGCCAATTTGACCGATCCGGCCCTTGCAGGGCAGAGCGAACGCCATCGCAAGGTTTTGAACACAGATGTCCAAGGCTCCCCCCGCCCCGCCGATGCTGCAGGAACTGCGTCGCGAGATCGACCGCATCGACGAGCAGGTGCACGAGCTTTTGATGCAACGCGCCGAGATCATCGATCGCCTGATCGCGGTGAAGCAGACGCAGGAAGTCGGCTCGGCATTCCGTCCGGCGCGTGAGGCCGACATGATGCGGCGCCTGGTGCAGCGCCATCACGGCATCCTGCCGCTCGATACGGTGGAGAGCATCTGGCGCGTCATCATCGCGACGTTCACCTATGTGCAGGCACCGTTCGCCGTGCACGCCGATCTCTCCCCCGGCGAGTCCGCGATGCGCGATTCCGCCCGCTTCCATTTCGGCTTCACCGTGCCGTTCACAGCGCATTTCAGCGCGCCGGCAGCGGTCGAGGCGGCTGCCAAGTCGAAAGGTGACCTGGCGCTCGTCCCGGCAACCGCCAGCATTTCACCGTGGTGGATCCCGCTGGAAGCCGCCGGCGCACCGAAGATCATTGCCCGCTTGCCCTTCATCGAGCGTGCCGACCACCCCGCCGCGCTGCCGGTGTTCGTGATCTCGCGGGTCGCCGACAACGCCATGGTCACCGACATCGAGATGTGGAGCATCCGCGTCTCGGGCTGGAACGCCAATGTCGCGCGCGCGCTGTCACCATTCGCCGAGATCATCGCGGTGCCCGATGGCGCCTTCGACGGCGCGGCCCTGCTGGTGTCGGTGTCGCGGGAGCATCCGCTGTCGCGGATCACCTCGACGCTGGTCGCTGCCGGCACCTCGATCCGCTCGGCGGCCCTCGTCGGCAGCCACGCGACGCGCTATACGGTGCCGGCGAACGGTGCTGAGGCCGGTGCCTGACGCGGCGCCCTGCCTGATTTTGAGTTTTTTGGAGTCCGAGCTGATGTCCCGTCCCGTGCCGAAGCCCGGCATTCTCGAGATTGCCCCGTACACGCCCGGCAAGAGCGGGAACGGGCATTCGGGCCGGGTGTTCAAGCTCTCCGCCAACGAGACACCGTTCGGCCCTTCGCCCAGGGCCATCGAAGTCTATCGCGCCGCCGCCGCGCATCTCGAGGACTATCCGGAAGGCTCGTCGCAAGTGTTGCGCGACGCGATCGGCCGCAAGTTCGGCCTCGATCCCAACCGCATCATCTGCGGCGCGGGGTCGGACGAGATCCTGAATTTTCTCGCCCATGTCTACCTCGGCCCAGGCGACGAGGCGATCCACACCACCCACGGCTTCCTGGTCTACCCGATCGCAACGCTCAGCAACGGCGCGACCAACGTCATCGTGCCCGAGACCGCTTTCACCGCCGACGTCGACGCCATCCTGCGTGCCGTGACGCCGCGCACCAAGCTGGTGTGGCTCGCCAACCCCAACAACCCGACCGGCACCTACCTGCCGTTCGACGAGGTCAAGCGCCTGCGCAGCGGCCTGCCTTCCCATGTGCTGCTGGTGATCGACGCGGCCTACTGCGACTATGTCTCACGCAACGACTACGAGACCGGCATCGAGCTCGTCGCCACCACCGAGAACACGGTGATGACGCGCACCTTCTCCAAGATCTACGGCCTCGCCGCACTGCGTATCGGCTGGATGTACGGCCCTGCGCACATCGTCGACGCGGTCAACCGCATCCGCGGGCCGTTCAACGTCTCGACGCCCGCGATGCTCGCCGGCGTCGCCGCGCTGGAGGACACCGAACACTTTGAAAAGGCGCGCAGCCATACCGAAAAGTGGCGCGAGAAGCTGACCGAGGCCATCGGCAAGCTCGGCCTGAAGGTGACGCCGAGCGTGGCGAACTTCATCCTGATCCATTTCCCGCTGGAGAAGGGCAAGACCGCCGAGGATGCCGACGCATTCCTGACCGAGCGTGGCCTGATCCTGCGCGCGCTCAAGAACTACAAGCTGCCGCACGCGCTGCGGCTGACGATTGGAACCGAAGAGGCCAACCGCCTGGTGATCGCGGCGCTGACCGAATTCATGGGGCGCTGAGGTGACGACAGAACCGCAATTTCCTCGGATCGCGCTGATCGGCCTCGGGCTGATCGGCTCGTCCATCGCACGGGCCGTCCGCCAGCTTGGCCTTGCCGGCGAACTGGTCGTGACCGATGCCTCGCCGGAGGTGCGCGCGCGTGCTGTCGAACTGCAGCTCGGACACCGGGTGGCGGATACGAACGCCGATGCCGTCACCGATGCCGATCTCGTCATTGCCTGTGTTCCGGTCGGCATTTGCGCCAAGGTGGCGCAGGACATCGGCGGCCACCTGAAGCCTGGCGCAATCGTCTCGGACGTCGGCTCGGTCAAGGGCTCGGTGCTGCGCGCCATGGCGCCGCATTTGCCGCAGACGGTCCATTTCATTCCGGCCCACCCGGTGGCAGGTACGGAAAACTCGGGGCCTGATGCCGGTTTTGCCGAACTGTTCATCAACCGCTGGTGCATCCTGACCCCGCCGGAAGGCGCCGATACCGCCGCTGTAGAACGGCTCACGGTGTTCTGGCGGACGCTCGGCGCCAATGTCGAGGTGATGACCGCCGAACATCATGACCTGGTGCTGGCCGTGACCAGCCACCTGCCCCACCTGATCGCCTACACCATCGTCGGCACCGCCGACGAGCTGGAAGACGTCACCCGTTCCGAGGTGTTGAAATTCTCCGCCGGCGGCTTTCGCGACTTCACCCGCATCGCCGCATCAGATCCGACCATGTGGCGCGACGTGTTCCTGAGCAACAAGGACGCGGTGCTGGAAATGCTCGGCGCCTTCCAGGAGGATCTGTCGAAGCTGACCCGGGCGATCCGCCGTGGCGACGGTGAGGTGCTGTTCGATCAGTTCACCCGCACCCGCGCGATCCGCCGCGGCATTGTCAACCTCGGCCAGGAAACCGCGAGCCCTGACTTCGGCCGGCCCCACGCGCCGCTGCCGAAGACCGACGACGAGACGGACGAGTAGGCCTGCGATTGCACGGCGACGTCGAGTGATGCGAACACCGCTCAGTACAACGGCGGGGTCTGCGCGACCTGCAGCGGCCCGAGGAAGATCGCGCCGTCGACGAAGCGCAGCGGCAGCGCGAGCGCCTTGCGTCCCTCGAGCGTGGTCGGCTGGCCCAGCATGTTGATGCCGGCCGCGAGACCCGCATTGGCGTTCTTGCGCGCGAGGTTGCCGAGCCCGGGAATCATCTTGTCGAGCGCGCCGATGACGTTGTTCACGTCCCGCGCGTTGACGCCCGGCGCCATCTTGTCGATGGCCGCCTGCGACACGCCCTGATCGATCAGACGGTCGAGCCCGAGCGCCGGAATGATCTTGTCGAGGCCCGCGACGGTCATCTCGAGCTGGCCGTCGAGCTTGCCGTTGGTGTTGATGCCGAGCGAGCCCGCCGCCAGCGACAACAGCTCGCCCTGCTCGATGCGCGACTGGGTGATGTCGATACGGCCGCCCGCCGCCTGAATTTCGCGGAAACGGACCGGCCACGGCTTCGGCGACAGATCCTTGAGCCCTCGGATCCTGGCACGGATGTCGGCGTTGAACGGCTCCTGCAGCACGGCGTGCACGCCCTGCACGCTCGCGCCCTGGAGCTGCAACACTGTTTCGATCACCGGGTTGTCGGCCACGGAGCCTTCGGCGAGACGGGCATGGAATTCGAGATGACTGGCGCGCAGCAGCGGCACCGGGCGATCGTCGACCATGCGGTCGAGCGCCGGGGAATCGAATTCGAACGAGGTGCGCTGCGGCGCGAGCGGCAGACCGATCACGCTGGCGCGCCCCTTGCTCCAGTTGCCGACGAACGACGGCTGCTGGCCGAGATCGGTGAAGCTGACCGGCCCGGTAAACTCGGCGATGATGTGCTGCGGATCATAGACCTGGGCGATCACGAAGATGTCGGCCAGGCGCACGGTCATCGGCGTGCGGCTCGCGACCTGCTCCGCGGTCTGCGACACCAGCGACACGCTGGCGCCATTACAATGCAGCTCGAGGCGGAACGGGAAGCCGGCAACCGAGCGGTTGGTGCAGTCGTAGATCCGCCCCGACCGGGCCTCGCGGGCACGCCAGCCGTCGAGCTCACTGTCGATCCGCGAGGAGGCGTAGAACCAGAACGCGCTCCAGCCCGCCGCCAGGATCAACACCACGATCGGAACGGCATAGAGCGGCCAGCGGGAGCGGCGGCGCGGCGGGGCAACGGTGACTGGCATCAACAAACCTCGATCGCGGGCGCGGTTGGGCGCCCCATTGGGGCGGATACATATCCAGAATTTGCGGGCAACTAAAGGCATTGAACTCCCGCGCCGTGCATGACACAGACATGGGTGCAATCAAGTGGACGCTATGACGGCAAAAACCCTGTCCGAGGCCGACTTCGCCGAGGGTGACCTGTGGGTCTTCGGCTATGGCTCCCTGATCTGGAATCCCGGCTTTGCCTTCGTCGAACAGGTGCCGGCGCGCCTGATCGGGGAACATCGCGCGCTCTGCATCTACTCCTTCGTGCATCGGGGCACCCCCGAGAAGCCCGGCCTCGTGCTCGGCCTCGACCGCGGCGGCGCTTGCCAGGGCACCGCGTTCCGCGTCGCGCCGGCGCAGCGCCCCGCGACGATCGCCTACCTGCGCGCCCGGGAACAGGTCACGGGCGTCTATCGCGAGGTGAAACGCTCGGTCTGGCTGAACAACCATGCCCAGCAGCGGGTCAGCGCGCTGGCCTATGTCTCGGACCGCGGCCATGACCAGTATGCCGGCCGCCTCAGCCTGGAACAGCAGCTGCATTACGTGCGACAGGGCCATGGCAGCTCGGGGGCCAATGTCGACTACGTGCTGTCGACGGTAAAGGCGCTCGAAGCCCGCGGCATTCACGATGCCGCGCTACGCCAGCTTGCGTCACGGCTGCGCGGCGACGTCGCCGCGCATCACTGACTGGCCGGCAAATCCGTCACACCGACGATGGCTGGTCGGCCGGAAGCGGCCGGCCGAACAGCCGTGCCTGCTCCTCGCGCCCATCCCGTACAATGCGGTCGGTGGCGGTTTCGATCGCGCTCGACACCTGCGCGAGGAAGTCGTCGCGCGACAGGCCCGGCGGCAGTGGATCGAGAAATTCGACGACGATGGTGCCGGGGTAACGCATGAAAGCGCGGCGTGGCCAGAACAGGCCGGAGTTGAGCGCGACCGGCAGACAGCGCACCTCGCAATCCACGTAGATCTGGCCGACGCCGTACTTGTAGCGCGGTTCGGCCCCGACCGGACGGCGTGTGCCTTCGGGAAAGATAATGAGCTGACGGCCGCGCTGCACCTCGTCGTGGGCGGCTCGCGCCATCTCCAGCAGGGTGCGGCCACCGGCTCCGCGGTTGACCCCGATCATGTCGGCCTTGGCGAGATACCAGCCAAAAAACGGAATCCACTTCAGCTCGCGCTTGAGAATGTAGAGCGGCTCCTCGAAGAACTGCAGCAGTGCGAAGGTTTCCCAGATCGATTGATGCTTGGCGGCGACCAGCAGCGGGCCTTTCGGGATCTTGTCGAGGCCACGGTACTCGACCCTGGTGTTGCAGATCACCCGCATCAACCAGATGCTGCTGCGCGCCCAGAACCGGGCGATGTTCAGGATTCCCCAGCGCGGCATCGCGTAGGTCGGAATTCCCACCAGAACCCAGAATACCAGCACGACGTAGAACAGGATGTTGAAGATCAGCGAGCGCAGAAAAATCGAGAGCATGGCCATTCCTAGTTCATCGAGACACCGGACCGGCGCGCGACATCGTGTCTCACGCCGTGGTGGCTCAGGTCGCTGCGAGTATGGCTGCCGGGCGACGGATCACCGGCCGCCACCATCGTGCTCAAGCCAAGCTTGTCGAGCCGCACACGCACTTCAGCAGCAACGTATTTGGCATATTCCAGCACCAGCAGCCGCATCGCCGCGCCGCTTGCCCACCATGGCTCGTCATTCCACTTGTCACCGACCACCGGAAACGGGATCAATGCGACGTCCGGCATCGCATGCGACAGCTCCACGATGGCGCGCGGCATGTGATAGTTGGACGTCACCACGATCAGCGAGCGGAAACCGCGCTCGCGCACCCAGCGCCGCGTCTCCACCGCGTTGCTGCGGGTGTTGACGGCCGAGCGGTCGAGATCGACGCAGCAGCCGAGCAGCGGCTGGCTGTCCGGCAACGACCGCTGAATATCGGAGACACCATTGGTGGGATGCACCCCGGAAATCAGCAGCCGTTTGCCATAACCAACGGCCAGCAGCTCCATGGCATCGGAAATGCGCGACGAGCCGCCGGTCAGGACCACGATGCCGTCGGCATCGTGCGGCGGCGTGACCTCCGATACTGGCAAGCGCGCCAGGAAGATCAGGAAGCCGATCACCCCGATCATGCCGATGCCCGCGGCGGCCAGCAGCACAGCCAGCAGCGCGACCAGGAACGGTCGTCGCCTGCGTGGCGCGCGCGTCGGCATCGCATGTCCGGCATGCGTCATCATGACGAGGTCGTTCGGCTCCTGCGCCATCTCTCCGCCCCGACAGCCCCCCTTTCAGGCCCGGCCTCGGGCGATCCCCCTTTTCCCATCCTCAACAGTCCCCGCGCCGGCCAATTGCCGGGCCAGCGCCGGGGAACAGCGCGGAGTCTAGCGCAAATCCCGGCTTTGCTGCGACCCCAAAACGGCTCCCGGCGTGGCCGCGGGTCAATCGATGTCTTCCAGCGTCGCAAACAGCGTGCGGCGCGAGGCCCAGCCGGTGATCGCGGCGATCAATGCCGCCTGCAGCAGCAGGATGAGATAGCCGGACGGCCGCAGCGAGAAGGTTCCGAGCAGCGCGGCGAACTGGTCGCCGACCGGGGTGCCGGAAAACCAGCGGCCGATCGATTCGGAGAACCCGAACAGCAGCATGGCCGCGACCACACCGATCAGCCCGCCCTCGCAGCCGAGCAGCAGGAAGTGCCGCAGGAAGCGGTTGGCGATATAGCGGTCGCCGGCGCCGACGAAATGCAGCACTTCCACGATCGGACGGTTGGTCGACATGGCGCCGCGGGTGGCGAACGAGACCGAGATGATGGTGGCAATGATCACCAGGATCAGGATGCCGATGCCCGCGAACACCGTCGCACCGGTGGTCGAGCGCATCCGTTCGATCCAGGCGCGATGGTCGTCGACGCTGGCCGACGGCGCGACCTGCGCCACCCGGCTGCGCAGGCCGGCAAGATCGAGCGCGCCGTCCGCAGCGATACGCGCGACGACCACGCGCGGCACCGGCAGGTCCTCCAGCGACAGGCCGGTGCCGAGCCAGGGCTCCAGCAGCTTGGCCGATTCCTCGTTGGTGAAAGGCCGCACATCCACGACGCCGGGTTGCGCACGCACGACCTCGACCACCGCGCGCAGGTCCTTCTCGATGTCACGGCCGGCGACCGGCCGCACCTGCAGGGTGATCTCGCTGGCGACATCGGACTGCCATTCGGCTGCCGAAGCCCGTACCAGCAGCACGGCGCCGGTCGTCAGCGACGCGAGAAAGGTCATGATCGCCACCACCGCGACCAGCGCTCGGCCCGAGATCGACGCGCGCGGCACGATCGGCGAGGCATTGCGCGCTTTCGCCGGCAGTTGCGGGCGCTCGTCGCGCCCCAGATCCATCATGCTGCGGCGATCGCCGCCGGTCCTACTCATAGATGTGCAGCCGCCCTTCGTGCAGCACCATGCGCCGTGCGTCGTACTGGTCCATCAGCCCGATATCATGGGTCGCGATCACCACAGCCGTCCCCGAGCGGTTCAGCTCGATGAACAGCCGCAGCAACCGCCGCGCCAGCGTCGGATCGACGTTGCCGGTCGGCTCGTCGGCAAGCAGCAGCAGCGGCCGCGCGATGACCGCGCGGGCGATCGCCGCGCGCTGCTTCTCACCGCCTGACAGGATCGGCGGCAGCGCATCCATGCGCTCGCCGAGGCCGACCCAGCGCAGCAGGTCGATGACCTCCTTGCGGTAGCTCGATTCCGAGCGGCCCATCACGCGGAACGGCAGCGCCACGTTCTCGTATGTGGTCATGTGGTCGAGCAGGCGGAAGTCCTGCAGCACGATACCGATGCGTTTGCGCAGGTCAGCGATCTGGTCCTTGCCGAGCAGCGAAACGTCATGCCCGAACAGGTTGATCAGGCCACGCGTGGGACGCAGCGACAAGAACAGCAACCGCAACAGAGAGGTCTTCCCGGCCCCCGAGGGACCGGTGAGGAACTGGAAGGAATGGGCCGGAATCTGGAAAGAGAGGTCGCGCAGAACCTCGGAACCGAGTCCGTAGCGCAAACCGACGTTTTCGAACCGGACCAAGGTCAGCTCCGTTCGCCCGCAGCCTGGCGGCGCCGGGCATCCCGCAGCACCGTCAAAAGACCATCAAATTCAGAATGTTACGCATCCCGCCGTAGGGCTGTGCCGGCGACCGCGCAGAAGCCGCCGTTCCCGAAGCCGGTTGTGCGTCCGTTATGGTTTCCGGTTCGTTAACGGACGGATGCTAACACTTCAACGGTCTCGGTCCGGCGACAGGTTCCATGCAGATCGTTTGCCCTCATTGTGCGACATCCTACGCCGTCGATCCGGCGACGTTCGGCACGACTGGACGGACGGTGCGCTGCGCCCGCTGCCGCGAGACCTGGCTCGCCTATCCGGAGCAGGCGCCCTACGCGCTGACCCCCGCTGTCGACGAGGACGACGAGGGATGGGGAATCTCGGCGCACGACGATCACGCCGACGATGCCGCCCACGATCCGATCCCCGAGGTCGAAAGCCCGTCCATCACCAGCGACCTGCCCGACGACGACGCGTACGACGCCGGCGCACCGGCACAGGATGCCGAATGGACCGCCCTCGCCCGGGAGAACGACAGCGACCTCGTGGAGGAGGAGAGAGAGAGCTCCCGCTCGTGGCTCGCCCGCCTCGGGCTGCCGGCGCTGTCGCTCGGACCGCTCGCCCGCCCCGGCGCCTTGCCGTTCGGACTACCGATCGCCTGTGCGGTGATGGGCGCATTGGTCATCGGCCTGATCGTCTGGCGGGCCGATGTGGTGCGAATGATGCCGCAGACCGCGGCCTTCTTCCGCACCGTCGGCCTGCCGATCAACCTGCGCGGGCTCGCCTTCGAGGACGTCCGCATCTCCACCGAGCTCGTCGAAAACAAGCCGGTGCTGATCATCGAGGGCAACATCATCGATATTGCCAAGAAGCCGATCGAGATTCCCCGCCTGCGCTTCCTGGTGCGTGATGCCAATGGCACCGAAATCTATGCCTGGAATGCGGTGCTGGATCAGCCGGTGCTGAAGCCGGGCGAGAAGGCGTGGTTCAAGTCGCGCCTCGCCTCGCCACCAGCCGACGGGCGGGAGATTGTGGTGCGGTTTTTCAACCGCCGCGACATCGCTGCCGGCGGCGCCTGAACCAGCCCTCCTAAAGCCGCTTCATCTCTCGCCTGACCGTGCGCCCGCAGCGCGGCGGCGAGGCGGCGCGTCTGTTCGTATACGACGAACTATTTCATCATTCCCATATCGTGGGATTATTTGTCATTTACAAATTCATTCGCCATATGCTTATCATCAGGGGACAGAAACGCGCAGGATGTCGGGGCGACCCAGTGGGTCTCGCTCGGAAACGCCAGTCCAAGCCGCGACACCGCACCACAGGGAGAAACACCACGATGCCGCGCCTCGAAGGAAAGACCACCGTTCCCGGCAGCCATTTCCGCAAGATCATGAGCCTGCGCCCCGACATCTCGAAGGGCTGGATGGCGATGGACGAAGCGATGCGGTTTTCCGGTGTGCTGCATCCCGCATTGAAGGAAGAGGTGCGGCGCATGGTGGCCCAGCACAGCGGCTGCGCGTTTTGCGCCTCGCTCGGGCAGCCGGTCGGCACCTATGACGACCCCCGCCTCGCCGCCGCCGTCGCTTATGGCCGCGCCGTCGCGCAGCGCCCGACCGGTGTCGACGACGCGATCTGGGACGAACTGCGCCGCCACTTCAACGACGAGGAGATCGTCGAGCTCACCGCCTGGATCGCCTTCATGTTCGCCAGCGAAATGATCGGCGGCATCATGAAGCTCGACCCGGCCTCGCCCGAGCTGCTGTCCATGTACACCAAGTGGATCCAGACCGGCATCGATCGCTATTCGCCGGCCGCCGCCAGCTAATCGCCTCCCTCACAATCCGCCATCACCCCACCCGGACGCGGACCTCCTCCGCTCCGGGATCGAGACGACGTGCGCCTGTTATCGGCGCCGCCCTCCCGTCACGCGATCGAGGCCCCCTCATGCTTTCACGACGCCATTCCCTCCTCGCACTCGCTGCCGCGATGCTGCTCAGCAGCGCCGCGGCCGCACAGAACGCACCGGACATCAAGATCGGCTTCAACGGCGATCTCTCCGCATCGCCGTCGGCCTCGAGCGGCCAGGCCGCGGTGCTCGCCATGCAGCTCGCCGCCGACGACCTCAACGCCAAGGGCGGTCTGTTGGGCCGCAAGCTCGTTGTCGTGGCCCGTGACGATCTCGCGCTGCCGCCGAAATCGATCCAGAACATCAGCGACCTGATCGACAGCGAGAAGGTGGTCGCGATCCTCGGTCCGACCAACTCGGGCAATGCCATGGCCTGGAAGCAGATTCCCAACCAGAAGCGCATCCCCGTGATCGTGCCGCTGGCATCGGGCAGCGACATCACGAGACCGCTGAACGAAGGCGCTGACAACTACATGTTCCGCGTCTCGATGAGCGACCGCGCCCAGGTCGGCGGCCTGCTCGCCTACGCCAAGGCCGACCCAGCCGCCAAGGCGATCGCCTACGCGGTCGAGACCACCGGTTACGGCCAGGGCGGCCTCAAGGACATGACCGAGGTCGGTGCGCTGCTCGGTGTCAAGCCGGTGCTGATCGAGAAGTTCGGCGTCGCCGACACCGACATGACCTCGCAGCTCACCAAGCTCAAGGCCGCTGGCGTCGACACGCTGGTGGTGTGGGCGCAGGGCGCGCCGCTCGGTCACCTGCTGCGCAGCATGGACAAGATCGGCTACTTCCCCAAGGTGCTGAGCTCCTGGGCAGCCGACAACCCCAGCTTCATCGATACCGCCGGGCCCAAGCTCGCCGACCGGCCGATCTTCCTGCGCACCGTGGGACCTGAGCGCACGCCGCACCAGCAGCAGCTGTTCGACCGGCTCGGCCCCAAGCTCAATCCAGGCGCCTTCCACCTCGCCGCCCACACCTATGACGCCATGATGCTGCTGGCGCTGGCGATCACCCAGGCCGGCACGACGGACGGCGTCGCCCTGCGCACCGCGCTCGAAAACCTGAAAAGCCCGCACGACGGCTATATCAAGGCCTACGACCGCCCGTTCTCGCCGACGCAGCACGAGGCGCTCGCCGGCCCGGACTACAAATGGGCCCATTGGCAGGACGGCAAGCTCGCGACCTACAGCGATGCGGTCACCACCGCATTGAAGCCCGCCGACTTCAAACAGTGAACGGAACGACGGAGGGCCGCATGATCAAGCGCATGTCTCTACTCACCCGCAAGGACGGCATCGACGACGCCGAATTCGACCGTCGCTGGCTCATCCAGCACGCCGCCATCGTGCGCCAGGTTCAGGGCGTCGCCGGCTATGTGCAGAACCGCGTCCGGCAGGGAACGGCCGGTGGCAGCTCGATCGACGGCCTCGCCGAGCTGTGGTTCGCGGACGCCGCGACCATGGACCGTGTACTGGCGTCACCGGATTGGCAGAAGGTGGTCGCCGACGCCCGCGAATTCGTCGGCACGGTCACCTCGCTGACGGTCGAGGAACACACCGTCGTCACCACGCCCCGTCCCGGGCAGTAAGGAGGATCTCGACATGCACGACCTGCTGAAAGGACGTATCGCCCTCGTCACCGGAGCCGGCCAGGGCAATGGCCGCGGCCTTGCTGTCGGGCTCGCCCGCTGGGGTGCCGATGTGGTCGTCACCGACGTCAATGCGGACGCAGCAGCGGAAACCGCGCGTCTGATTCGAGACAGCGGCCGCAAGGCCTGGTCCTACGTCTGGGACGTCGCCGATCGCGCCGCCGGTGCGGCGCTCGCCGGACGCGTGGAGGCCGAGGCCGGTGACATATCGATCCTGATCAACAACGCCGGCATCATCTTCCGCGGCGATAGCGACAGCGAGGAAGCCCTTGCAGCGTGGAAGCGCGTGCTCGGCGTCAATCTCGACGGCACGTACTATGCCACCATGAGCTTGCTGCCGCAGCTCAAGCGCACCCGTGGCGCGGTCATCAACATCGGCTCCGTGCAATCGTTCCTCGGGCTCGCCACCAAGGGCGCAGCCTACGCATCGAGCAAGGGCGCCGTGCTGCTGCTGACCAAGGAGCTTGCGGTCGAGCTCGCGCCGTTCGGCGTTCGCGTCAACGGCATCGCGCCCGGCATCATCCGCACGCCGATCAATCCCTGGATCGAGAACGATCCGCAAAAGCGTGACCTGTTGCTGAAGCGGGTGCCGCTCGGCCGTGTCGGCGAGCCCGAGGAACTGGTCGGAGCCGCGGTGTTCCTCGCGTCCGAGGCCCTCGGCAGCTATGTCACCGGCACCATGATTCCGGTCGATGGCGGCTTTCTGGCGATGTAGCCGCGAACGCGACCGTCGGCGACCGGACAAAGGATCGCGAGGCAGTCCGGCCCCCTGGTCACGGCGAAGTAACCGCCCCCCGGAACCTTGACAAGACCGGCATCCTCCCGCAGGTCTGAAGCAGGCCCCGCACCGTTGCGCGGCCGCGCTTGTGGGATAACGTGCCGATGCCCCGTGTGCTGATCGCCGACGACGAAGACTCGATGCGCACCCTGGTGGCCCGCGCTGTCGCCATGGACGGGCACGACACCGTCACCGCCGAAGACGGTGCCGAAGCGCTCGAAATCCTCAGCCGCGAGAACGGCGGCTTCGACCTGCTGCTGTCCGACATCAAGATGCCGATCATGGACGGCATTGCGCTGGCGCTGACGGTCGCCCGCGACTTTCCCGACCTCACCATCCTGCTGATGACCGGCTTCGCCGACCAGCGCGAGCGGGCGTCGGGACTTGAGGCCATTGTCCACGACGTGGTGACCAAGCCGTTCTCGGTGACGGATATTCGCGCCGCCGTCGCCAGGGCGCTGGCCTCGCGCGACGGCCGCTCGACCTGACGTTGCGCGTTAGTAATCCTTCAGCAGGCGCTCGATGTAGTCGAGCTCAACCTGCGGACGCTGCGGATCGGCGAGACGCCGGCGCAGTTCCTCCAGGATCCGGCGGGCACGCTGGACATCGATCTCGCCGGGAATCTTGACCGAATAGTCATCGGCATGCTCGCGGCCCCGCAATGGCCGCCCCAGCGGGTCGCTATCGCGCCCGCTGCCTTCCTGGCGCCCCACACGATTGCCGGGACTATCGCCCTGGCCATCGCCCATCTGCTGCTGCATGTCCTGGGCAAGCTGCTCGGCGCCGCGGCGCAGTGCATCCAGCGCCCGCCCCTGGGCATCCACCGCACCGTCGGCATTGCTTTCGCCGAGCCGGCCATCGGCGTCGCCCATCGCGGTATCGGCATCGTCGAGGCCGCCTGCCTCGTCACCGCCCTGGCCTTGCTGACCCTGCTGGCCCTGTTCACCGTTCTGGCCGCGCTGACCGCGTTGCTGCGGCCCCATGCCTTGCTTGTTCAGGTTGTCGAGCAGCTTCTTCAGGCGATCGCGCAACGCCTGCTGGTCCTGGCGCAGGTCGTTCATTGCATTCTGGTCGCCCTGCTGGCCGCGCATGCGGTCGCGCCGCGAGTCCTGGCCCTGCTTGAAGGTCCGGTCGCGCAACGCCTGCTGCTTGCGGATGACATCGCCGAGCTCGTTCATGGACTGCTCCATGTCGCTCTCGCCCTGGCCCGGCTGCGCCATCTGCAGATTCTCCAGCATCTGCTGCAGCTGGTCGAGCAATTGCCGCGCGGCATCCTTGTCCCCGGAGCGTGACAGCCGCTCCATGCGCTCGATCATGGCATTGAGATCCTGCTGGCGCAGCATCTTGGTGTTGGGATCGAGCGGACGCGCCAGTTGCTGCGGGTTGTTCTTGAGCTGTTCGGCGAGCTGACGCAGGTAATTGTCGAGCGCCGCACGCAGCTGCTCGGTAAGCTTCTTGATCTCCTCGTCGCTGGCGCCGCGCTCCAGCGCCTGCTTGAGGGCATCCTGGGCGGCACGCAACGCCTTTTCCACGTCGGAGATATTGCCGTCCTCGATCGCCACCGCCAGGGCCCAGAGGCCAGCCACCACCTCACGCAGATCGTTGTCGGTGCGGGCGCGATCGAGCTGCGCCGTCACGCTGCGCACACCGAGATACTGTCCAAGCTCGGGCGTGAACAGTTCCGGCGCGATCATCAGCGCCTCGAGCGCCGAGTACACCTGGGCGTTCTGGTTGGCGTCGAGCGCCAGCATGCGCCGCAGTTCGATCAGCGCTCGCGGCAGCGGCTTGGCGAACACCCGCTCCGGCAGGCGCATGGTGAATGGCTCGCTGCGGCCCTCGTTGCCGGCCTCGTCGCGCGCACTGAGCGTCAGCGTGACGTCGGCGCCGGCAAAGGGATGCTCGCTGAGATCCTTGACAGTCTGGCCGACGCCGTTGCGGGTTCGCGCATTCGGCAACACCAGCGGGAACTGGGGTGGATCGAACAGCGGTCGCGCCGGCGCAGCCGTTTCACCAGCAGGCGGCACCGCGCTGGGCTGCGCGGCGAACTGCGCGTGGGCCTCGGTGACTCCGTAATCGTCCTCGATCTTGTAGGCGAGCAGCAGTGCACCGCGCGCCTGACGCTCGGGATCCTTCGCGAGCGCAATGGTCGGCGGATGATCGGGCAGGGTCTTGAAGGTCCACAGCGGCTGCGCAGACGGGCTGCGGACATGAGCGCTGCCGTCCCCGGCGATGGTAAAGCGGCGCTCCGTTGCTCCTTTCGGCGCATCCTCCGCCGGCGCGGTTTCAGCGACGCCGCCGGTAACGGCAACATCGAGCTTGCTGCCGCTGGTGCGCACGATCAGCGTGCTGCCGGCGGGGACTGACAGCGTCCCCGCATCAGCCGCGCCCGGCGTCTCGCGGCCGGCGGTGGCCGACAGGATCACCGGCGGCCGCGCCGTGTAGGCCGGCGGGGTCACCCAGGCATCGACGCGGATATCGGGCGAGACCAGGAGGCCGTTCCAGTCGAAAGCGGAGGCGATTCGCGCCACCCGCTCGCCGCCGGCTGCCACGAACGTCGCCGCCATCAGCACGACGACCAGCCCGCGCAGCGCCCAGGGATCATGAAGCGCAAGACGCGGCGACGGCAGGCCGGCGCGGATGCGCTTGAGCGCGGCCAGCGTGCGCTCGCGCTGCGCCTGCCACAGCGCCTGCGCCACCGGATCCGCCGACCGCAGGGTATCGGTCAGCGCGGTCGCAGGACGGTGCGGAATGCCGGCGCCCCGGTCGAGCCGGCGCAGCGCATCATCACGGGTCGGCCAGCGGAACCGGACCAGCGGCACCAGCGCAGCGATGACCAGGACCGTGAACAGTCCGACGCCGATCATCCGCGCGCTGAACGGCAGCGCCACCCACAGGCCTGCCCAGGACAGCGCCAGGAACAGGCCGACGACGGTCAGCACGCGCGCCAAATGCGGCCACAGCCGCTCCCAGGCGATCGCCCATTGCGCCCGCTGCAGCGCCTGCGCCAGGCGGAGCTGCGCCGTGTCCGGGGCGTCTGGGGGCGATGGCTTCAAACCGGTCTCCTGGAATACCGAGAAGTCAGCCTAGCACGGCGGCGGCAATGAGGCACGGCGGATCGCCGGCCACGCGATGATGCCCACATCAAACCGGCTGTGCGGGCGATGCCAGTTCCGTGCCAGAACGCGGCGATTCGCCGGGAAAGGCAGCCATCCGCAAACGGCGGTCGAGAACCGCGCATGCGCGCTCACAAGAGCGTGACGAAGCGTTTTCCGCCGCGCTAAAGCTGATGCAGCTTGCAATGAGGACCGCCCAATGACCGGATCGACGCACGAAATCTATGCCATCCGTTACGCCCACCATGGCGGCCGCTCCGCGGCGCAGAACTATATCGGCGGCGACCCGCACGAGGCGTCCCAGGCGCTCGATTTCTACGTCTGGGCGATCAGGGGCGAGCACGGCACCGTCGTCGTCGATACCGGCTTCGACGAGGCCATGGCCAGGAAACGCGGCCGCACCTTGCTGCGGCCGGTCGCCGAAGGATTGCAAGCCGTCGGCATCCAGCCCGACGAGGTGACCGACGTCGTCATCAGCCACCTGCATTATGACCATGCCGGCAACTACGGTCTGTTTCCGCGGGCGCGATATCACCTGCAGGAATGCGAGATGCACTTCGCCACCGGCCGCTGCATGTGCGACGCTGCGATGCGCGTCGCGTTCGAGGCTGATGACGTCGCCGCCATGGTGCACAAGGTGTTCACTGATCGTGTCACCTTCCACGATGGCGACGGCACGGTCGCGCCGGGCATCACCGTCCATCACATCGGCGGCCACTCCAAGGGCCTGCAGAGCGTGCGGGTGACGACCGCGCGGGGGCCGGTGGTGCTCGCGTCGGACGCCAGCCACCTCTACAGCCATCTCGACCAGGGGAAGGTGTTTCCGATCGTCTACGATACGCAGGCCGTTGTCGCAGGCTACGACAGGCTGAAGGCGCTCGCCGCATCCGGGCAGCACATCGTGCCCGGCCACGATCCGGACGTGCTCAAGCGCTATCCCGCGCCGCGGCCGGATCTCGAGGGCTGGGTGGCGCGGCTCGACGTCGCGCCGAAAGCGTGAGGTCTCGGCGCCAGAGCGCGTTCGCGAACGCGCTCTAAATTTTCTTTTGACGCGTTTTCCTCACGCGAACCGGTGCCCACTTCGCTCGAAAACACTCTAGTCCAGCCAGGGCGCCGGGCGGTCGAGCGCGATCAGCGCCTCGACCTCGACGCGCGGGCGCACCACCGCGTACTGCTCGCCCCTGACCAGCACCTCCGGCACCAGCGCGCGAGTGTTGTAGGTGCCGGCCTGCACTGCGCCATAAGCACCGGCGGTCATGATCGCAAAGAGATCGCCGGCCTTCGGCTCCGCCAGCGTGCGATCGAGCGCAAGGTAATCGCCGGTCTCGCATACCGGGCCGACGACGTCGGCGACGATGGTCGGCGCGCCGGCGGCGGCCTGCCGCACCGGCAGGATATCGTGGTGCGCCTCGTACAGCGTCGGGCGGATCAGATCGTTCATGGCCGCGTCGATCACAACGAAATTCTTGGCGTCGCCGCGCTTCACATAGAGCACTTGCGTCACCAGGATGCCGGCGTTGCCGACGATGAGCCGTCCCGGCTCGAACAGCAGCTCGACATCGAGATCACGCACCGCGCGCTTGGCGATGTCGGCATAGGCCGTCGGCAGCGGCGGCACCGGCCGGTCGGCATGATAGGGAATGCCGAGACCCCCACCGAAGTCGACATGCGAGATGACGTGGCCGTCGGCACGCAGCTCGCGCACGAAATCGGCGAGCAACGCGAACGCATCGGTCATCGGCTGCAGGTCGGTGATCTGGCTGCCGATGTGCATATCGACGCCAGCGACATCAATGCCGGGCAGTTGCGCGGCACGGGCATAGACTGCGCGCGCACGGCTGATCGGGATGCCGAACTTGTTCTCGGACTTGCCGGTCGCGATCTTGGCATGGGTCTTGGCGTCGACGTCGGGATTGACGCGCACCGAGATGTGCGCCTTCCGGCCGAGCGAGCTTGCGATCTGCGACAGCAATTCGAGCTCGGACTCGGATTCGACGTTGATGCAGAAGATATCGTTGTCGAGCGCGGCGCGCAGCTCGGCTGCGGTCTTGCCCACGCCGGAGAACACGATCTTTTTCGCCGGGATGCCGGCGGCCAGCGCGCGGCGCATCTCGCCGCCCGACACCACGTCCGCCCCGGCGCCGAGCCGTGCCAGGGTGCGCAGCACCGACTGGTTGGAATTGGCCTTCATGGCGTAGCACACCGTCGCCTTCACGTCGGCGAAGGCCTCGGCGAACACGCGGTAATGCCGCTCCAGTGTCGCGGTGGAATAGCAGTAGAACGGCGTGCCGACCTCGGCTGCGAGCGCGGTGAGATCGACGCCTTCAGCATGAAGCACGCCGTTGCGATAGTCGAAGTGATGCATGGCGCAGCACAGGCCCCGATTGATAACGCGCCGCATGCCATGAAGATGGCAGGTTCGGCATGAAGTAGTCCGGCATGGTCTCCGCAGCGCCTTGCCGCGAAGGTGAATACGATGGCCGGGCTGGCGAACTAATCCAGGATCGGATCGAGAATCGTGGTTTTTTTCTGCCCCTTGGGCACGTTGCCCAGCCGATCCGCCGCGGGGGAGCCGAACAGCGAATCGCCAGCCGAGTTCGCATGGGATTCCGGCGCGTTCGACGACGCGACCGGTGCTGACGACGCGCTTGGCGGCAGGTCGAGCCCGCTCTTGCGCCCGCAGGCACCGAGCGTCAGCGCAGCGACCGCCAGCAGAACCAGCGCGACCTTCGAGGAACTGAAATCAGACGTACGCTTCACGATCGAATTCCCTGGTATCCCAGTCGGAGCATCCCGCTCTGGCGCGCACCAAGGTGCTCACAGGCGTCTGCCAGGGGCACGCGGGATGCCGGCGGACCTTACAGAGGTCGCCCGGTTTTGGCGAGCCCCTGCGGTCCTCCGTTTTTTGCCGCTCAGCCCGAATTTTGCTCTTTTTCCAGCCGCTTGAGCCAGCCTTTGGCTTGCGCCAGCACGTTCTTGGGCGCGGTGCCGCCAAAGCTCGTCCGGCTCTTCACCGAGCTGTCGACCGTGAGCACGCCAAGCACCTCACGGGTGATCTTCGGCTCGATTTCCTGCATCACCTTGAGCGGCACGTCGTGCAGGGCAAGGCCATCGGCTGCCGCCCGGGCCACGATCCGGCCGGTGACATGATGGGCCTCGCGGAACGGCATCTTCAGCGTCCGCACCAGCCAGTCGGCAAGGTCGGTCGCGGTGGCGTAGCCCTCACCGGCGGCCGCCTTCATCCGCTCCGCATCAGGCTCGAGGTCGCGGACCATGCCGGTCATGGCGCGGACCGCCAGCGACAGCGCAGCGAACGCTTCCATGGCGCCCTGCTTGTCCTCCTGCATGTCCTTCTGATAGGCGAGCGGCAATCCCTTCATCACGATCAGCAGGCCGTTGAGCGCGCCGATCACGCGGCCGGTCTTGGCACGCACCAGTTCCGCTGCATCGGGATTGCGCTTCTGCGGCATGATCGACGAGCCGGTGGTGAACTTGTCCGACAGTCGCACCAGGCCGACCAGCGGCGACGTCCAGATCACGATCTCTTCGGCAAAGCGCGACAGATGCATCGCAGCGATCGACGCCGCGGCCAGCACTTCGAGCACGAAATCGCGATCGGATACCGCGTCCAGCGAGTTGGCCATCGGCCGGTCGAAGCCGAGCGCCTTGGCCGTTGCCGCGCGGTCGATCGGAAACGAGGTGCCGGCGAGCGCAGCTGCGCCGAGCGGGCTTTCATTGAGGCGCTTGCGCGCATCGCGGAAACGGCCGCGATCGCGCGCTGCCATCTCGACATAGGCCATCAGGTGATGACCGAAGGTGACGGGCTGCGCCGTCTGCAGGTGGGTAAAGCCCGGCATCACGGTGCCGGCATGCTCGATCGCACGCTCGACCAGCGCAAGCTGGAACGCGGCAAACGCGGCATCTGTCTCGTCGATGACATCGCGGACATAAAGACGGAAATCGGTGGCGACCTGGTCGTTGCGCGACCGCGCGGTGTGCAACCGGCCGGCGGCTGGGCCGATCAGCTCGCTGAGGCGGCTCTCGACATTCATGTGAATGTCCTCGAGCGCGCGCTTGAAGGTGAAGGCGCCCTTGGTGATCTCTGACAAAATCGTGTCTAGACCCTTGGCGATGTTTTTTGCATCGTTCGCCGTAATGATGCCTTGAGCGGCGAGCATGGCAGCGTGCGCCTTTGACGCAGTGATGTCCTGCGCATAGAGGTTCCGGTCGACGTCGATGGAGACGTTGATTTCCTCCATGATCGCATCGGGGCTTTCGCCGAACCGACCGCCCCACATCTTATTGCTCATCGCAAACCACTCGTTGTATTCGCCTGACGATCACTGGAAAACCGCCGGCGCGAAGAGAGACCATGACTGAAGACAAAGCACCTGCCACCGAACAGCCGTCTCGGAAAACCACCCGGCGCATCCCGATGGTGCTCGGCGCCATTGCCGCCGGTGCCGTGATCGGGCTCGCGGGGATATACGGGATTGGCGGCCTGATGCGCAATGGATCGGGCGGCGATCCGGCCTGCCGGCCAGCGGTGGCGCTGTCGCGCAAGATCGCACCGCTGGCCCATGGCGAGGTCGCGGCGCTGACCATGGCCTCGGCACCGCTCAAGATTCCCGACCTCGCCTTCGAAACCGCCTCCGGCGAGCAGAAGAAGCTGTCCGACTGGCGCGGCCGGACCGTGCTGGTGAACCTGTGGGCCACCTGGTGCGTGCCCTGCCGCAAGGAGATGCCGGCGCTGGACAGCCTGCAGGCCAAGCTCGGCGGACCGGATTTCGAGGTGGTCGCCATCAACATCGACACCCGCGATCCAGAGAAGCCCAAGGCCTTCCTGAAAGAGGGCGGGCTGTCGCGCCTGGGCTATTTCTTTGATCAGAAAGCCAAGGTATTCCAGGAGCTTAAAGGAATCGGCCGGGCGCTCGGCATGCCCACCTCGGTGCTGGTGGACGGCAATGGCTGCGAAATCGCCACCATCGCGGGTCCCGCCGAATGGGCGAGCGACGACGCCATCAAGCTGATCCAGGCCGCCCTGAAGCCTTAAAGGTCCCGCCGCATTTCCCGATCCACGCGTTGAGACACGCCTCTTGACGCGCGTTCGCATCAGCATATACTTAACCACATGGTTTACTATCAAACAGCCCCTCTCGACCGCACCTTTGCGGCCCTGTCCGACCCGACCCGGCGGGAGCTGCTGGCCCGGCTGGAGGCGCGGGACGGCATGTCGGTCAGCGAGCTCGCCAAGCCGCTGCCGATGTCGCTGCCGGCGGTGATGAAGCACCTCGACGTGCTGTCAGACGCCGGCCTCGTTACCCGCACCAAGACCGGCCGCACCGTGGTGTGCCGGTTGAACGCAGCCCCCATGGAGGAGGCGATGGAATGGCTCACACGCTACCAGCGCTTCTGGACCGCAGCGCTCGACCGCCTGGCCAACTTTATTGAGGACGATTCATGCTCACCCAGCCAAGCCTCACCCTCGCCCGCCGCCTCAACGCCGCCCCCGCCAAAGTCTTCGCCGCCTGGACGGACCCCGAAAAAATAATCCGCTGGTTCGGACCGGCGGAGACCGTCGCAGGCTCGGTGAAGGCCGACATGGACGTCCGGGTCGGCGGCGGCTTCCGCATCAGCTTCACCACCGTCGACGGCGAGTATCACGAGGTCGGCGGCAATTATCGCGAGGTCGTGGCCGATCAGCGCCTGGTGTTCAGCTGGGCCTGGCACTCGACCCCCGAGCGCGTCTCCGTGGTCACCGTGACCATCAAGCCAGATGCCGACGGCTCGCTGCTCACCCTCAACCATGGCCAGTTCTTCGACGAAGCAGCCCGCGACGGGCACCGGCGCGGATGGACCGGCACGCTCGACAAGCTCGAGAAGATGTTCGCCTGACAGCCCTTAAGGAGAGGCCGCCATGAAACTGTTCTACGCAGAGACTTTCAATCCTCGCAAAGCCTGCGCCATCGCCCGCTACCTGAACATGCCCGTGACCTTCGTCTACGTCGATCTCGGCAAGAGCGAGCAGCGCAGTCCTGAGTTTCTCGCGATCAACCCCAATGGCCGGGTGCCGACGCTGATCGATGGCGAGGTATCGCTGTGGGAATCGGACGCCATCATGTGCTACCTCGCCCGCAAGGCCGGCTCCAAGCTGTGGCCGAGCGACGGCGCGCAGCAGATCGAGGTGATGCGCTGGCTCAGCTGGAATGCGCAGCACTTCAGCCGCCACACCGGCACGCTGTACTTCGAGTACCTGATCAAACCGATCATCGGCATGGGGCCGACGGACGCTGCCGTGGTGGACGAGGCAACGCTTTTCTTCCGGCGCAACGCCGCCGTGCTCGACCATCATTTGCGCGATCGCCGCGCCGTGTTTGGCGATGACCTCACGGTCGCGGACTTCGCGCTCGCGACCGGATTGCCCTATGCCGAGGCGGCGCACATTCCGCTGGCGGAATTCCCCAACATCGCGCGCTGGCACGCCGACCTCGAGGCCTTGCCAGCCTGGCGCGATCCTTATCCCGCCCGACAGCCGGCCGCGGCCTGATCCTCGGTCAGAGTTCGACATTGCTCCCGACGAAAGGCCGGCCATGTCCAAGATCACCACGTCGCTCTGGTTCGACGGCAATGCCGAAGACGCCGCGAATTTCTACGCCTCGATTTTCAAGGACTCGAAGATCACCGCGGTGTCGCGCTACGGCGATGCAGGCCCCGGCCCCAAGGGCAACGTCATGGTGGTCGCGTTCGAACTGAACGGGCAGTCCTACATCGGCATCAATGGTGGACCACAATTCAAGTTCAGCCCGGCGATTTCGCTGGTCGTCAACTGTGAGACCCAGGACGAGATCGACTATTACTGGGATCGCCTGATCGAGGGTGGCGCCCCGCAGCAATGCGGTTGGCTGACCGACAAGTTCGGACTGTCATGGCAGGTGGTGCCAACCATCATCGGCGAAGTGATGAAGGATCCGGACAAGGGCAACCGCGCCATGGCCGCGATCCTGAAGATGGTGAAGCTCGACATCGCCGAAATCCTGCGAGCGGCGGCGTAAGCCCCGCTGCTCCGCGCCACATCAGGGAGCAGACCATGTATGTCGACGGATTTGTCCTGCCGCTGCCGAAGAAGAATCTCGCAGCCTACCGCAGCATGTCCCGCAAGGCCGGCAAGGTCTGGCGGGAGCACGGTGCGATCAGCTACCACGAGTGCATCGCCGACGACGTGAAGAAAGGCAAGCTCACCTCGTTCCCGCAGAGCGTCAAGCTCAAAGCAGGCGAGACCGTGGTGTTCTCCTGGATCGTCTACAAGTCGCGCCGGGACCGCGACCGGGTCAACGCCAAGGTGATGAGCGATCCGCGCCTCGCCAAAATGATGAATCCAAAAGCCCTGCCGTTCGACGGCAAGCGCATGTTCTACGGCGGCTTCAAGGTGCTGATCGAGATGTAGCGATCGGCGCGCGGTCCGGCGGCATCGCGTCCGGACCGCGCCTCACGGGGGCGCAATGGCAAACGCAGGGAGCACCACCATGTTGGCGACGAGCAAGGCATTCAGCGGCTTCTCCACCCATGACGTGGCCAAGAGCCGCGCATTCTACGGCGAGGTCCTAGGACTGAACGTCTCCGAGCACTACGGACTCTTGAAGCTGCATCTCGGCGGCGGCACCACCGTGCTGATCTACCCCAAGCCCAATCACACGCCGGCGAGCTTCACCGTGCTGAACTTTCCGGTGCCCGACGTGGATGCGGCCGTCGACGGGCTGACCAAGCGCGGCGTACGCTTCGAGATCTACGACATGCCCGGCCTCAAGACCGATGCCAAAGGCATCAAGCGCGGCAACGGGCCGACCATCGCCTGGTTCAAGGATCCGGCCGGCAACATCCTCTCGGTCATAGACCAGGCCGGCACGATGGACACCGGCGAATAGCGGAGCCGAACCATGACGGTCGGCGCCCGGTGGCCCGACCTTCTGGAGCGCTTCAGCGAGGCGTTCGATCCGGCGACCGGACTAGGAGGCATGGAGTTGTGGCTGCAGGTGCGGCCACGATCACGATACGGCGACAACCGGCGTCAGGTCGATAGGATCAGCGTTCGCGACGGTGCTCAGGCCGAAACGTCGAGGCGGCTGCCGACACCAGCGGCAAGGTTGGCCTGCGACGCGCCATTGGCCCCGGCGCCAAGCAGCACCTGCGCGGCCTCGGCCTGCGAGTTGTTATTCATCTTGATCATGCGCATGGCGATGTTGCTCTGCAGATTCGCCGTCTGCATGCTCATCGCGGCCATCACCAGACCCATGTCCATACGCTACTCCATCACTTCCGCCGGGAACCCTAGACGGTAGTGGTTAATAAAAGTTAGGCGCGACCGGCCGCGACTTGCGTCCGAAGGTCACGGCGGCGTGACACAACGCCGGGCGGCGCAACGAACATGACCGCCCGCCGTGAAGCTGAACAGGATTGACAGGTCTCGGAGGACACCGGATCGCACGACCGGCGGGCGATCACGCACTCAGCGCGTCGGCACCGGCTTGTCGCCGCGGTAGTCGTAGAAGCCGCGCTGCGTCTTGCGGCCAAGCCAGCCGGCTTCGACATACTTCACCAGCAGCGGGCACGGCCGATACTTGGAATCGGCCAGCCCCTCATGCAGCACCTGCATGATCGAGAGGCAGGTATCCAGCCCGATGAAGTCGGCGAGCTCCAGCGGCCCCATCGGATGATGGGCGCCGAGCTTCATCGCCGCATCGATCGCCTCGACATTGCCGACGCCTTCATAGAGCGTATAGATCGCCTCGTTGATCATCGGCAGCAGGATGCGATTGACGATGAAGGCGGGGAAATCCTCCGACACCGCCACTTGCTTGCCGAGCTTGCTGACGTACTCCTTCGAGGTTTCGAAGGTGGTGTCGTCGGTGGCAATGCCGCGAATCAGCTCGACCAGTTCCATGACCGGAACCGGATTCATGAAATGGATGCCGATGAAGCGCTCCGGCCGATCGGTAGACGCGGCGAGCCGCGTGATCGAGATCGACGACGTGTTGGAGGCGACGATCGCCTCGGGCTTTAGAACCGCGCACACATCGTGAAAGATCTTGCGCTTGACCTCTTCCTTCTCGACCGCGGTCTCGATCACGAGATCGCAGTCGGCGAGGTCATCGAAGCTTTCAGAGGCCTGGATCCGCCCCAGTGCCTGCTTGCGGGCCTCCTCGCTGATCAGGTTCCTGGCGACCTGCCGCGACAGGTTGCCGTTGACCGTGGCCAGCGCCGACTTGACCCGCTCGGCGGAGACATCGTTGAGGATCACGTCAAAACCGGCCAGCGCCGATACATGTGCGATCCCGTTGCCCATCTGGCCCGAACCGATCACACCGATCTTCTTGATAGTCACCGCCATTTCGCCTTCTCATCGGCCATCGCGCCACGCACATCGCGGGCGAAGCGGGCCTATCTTACATGGAACGTTTGCAGAGAACACCCCCGCCCGTACTTCCCCCGAATGGCGTGCGGTCCCGGTGTTCGGGACGGGGATTGGACAGGTCGATTCGCAGGAAAGGGCCAGCCGGGGCGGAAGCCACCGACCTCCCGGGCGCCTTTGCAGGCAACAACGCCCGCCCGCGCCCTCGGACGCGGGCGGGCGGCAGGATCGTTCAGCGGCCGAGCTTGGCCAGTTCGTCGGTCAGTTCCGGGACCGCCTGGTAGAGGTCCGCCACGAGGCCATAGTCGGCGACCTGGAAGATCGGTGCCTCCTCGTCCTTGTTGATGGCGACGATGACCTTGGAGTCCTTCATGCCGGCGAGATGCTGGATCGCGCCGGAAATGCCGATGGCGATGTACAGCTCCGGGGCGACCACCTTGCCGGTCTGGCCGACCTGCCAGTCGTTGGGGGCGTAGCCGGCATCCACCGCGGCGCGCGAGGCGCCGACGCCGGCGCCGAGCTTGTCGGCCAGCGGCTCGATGTACTTGGCGAAGTTCTCGCGGCTCTGCATGGCGCGGCCGCCGGAGACGATGATCTTGGCCGAGGTCAGCTCCGGACGGTCGCTCTTGGCAACTTCCTCGCCAACGAAGCTGGACAGACCCGGGTCAGCCGCCGCGTTGACCGCCTCGATCGCCGCACTGCCGCCATCGCCGGCCGCAGCGAACGTCGAGGTCCGCACCGTGATGACCTTCTTGGCGTCCTTGCTCTTGACGGTCTGGATCGCGTTGCCGGCATAGATCGGGCGCTCGAACGTATCGGGCGACACCACCTTGGTGATCTCCGACACCTGCATGACGTCGAGCAGGGCGGCGACACGCGGCAGCACGTTCTTGAAGCGCGAGGTCGCGGGCGCGACGAACGCGTCATACCCAGGGGCGAGCGAGACGATCAGCGCGCCCAGCGGCTCGGCGAGGTCGTGCGCATAGGCAGCGCTGTCGGCGAGCAGCACTTTGGTCACGCCGGCAAGCTTGGCGGCAGCCTCAGCCGCACCTTTGGCGTTCTCGCCGGCGACTAGCACATGCACCTCGGCGCCGAGCGCCGCGGCCGCCGTGAGCGCCTTGTTGGTCGCATCCTTGATCGACGCGTTGTCGTGTTCGGCAATCAGCAGCGTTGTCATCACAGAACCCCGGCTTCGTTCTTCAGCTTCGACACCAGTTCGGCCACCGAGGCAACCTTGACGCCGGCCTTGCGGCCCGCCGGTTCAGTTGTCTTGACGACCTCGAGGCGCGGCGTGAGATCGACGCCGTAGTCGGCGGCCGCCTTCTCGGCGATCGGCTTCTTCTTCGCCTTCATGATGTTGGGCAGGCTGGCGTAGCGCGGCTCGTTGAGGCGCAGGTCCGTGGTGACGATCGCCGGGCCCTTGACCTTGACGGTCTGCAGGCCGCCGTCGACCTCGCGCGTGACCTTGAAGTCGCTGCCATCCACCTCGAGCTTCGAGGCGAAGGTCGCCTGCGACCAGTTCAGCAGCGCGGCCAGCATCTGGCCGGTCTGGTTGGAATCGTCGTCGATCGCCTGCTTGCCGAGAATGATGAGGCCCGGCTTCTCTTCTTCAGCGACGGCCTTGAGGATCTTGGCGACCGCGAGCGGCTCGACCTGGCCATCGGCCTTGACGAGGATGCCGCGGTCGGCGCCCATCGCGAGACCGGTGCGGATGGTTTCCGATGCCTGCGCCGGGCCGATCGACACCACGACCACCTCGGTCGCCTTGCCGGCTTCCTTCAGCCGCAGGGCTTCCTCGACGGCGATCTCGTCGAACGGGTTCATGGACATCTTGACGTTGGCGAGCTCGACGCCCGTCCCGTCGCTCTTGACGCGGATCTTGACGTTGTAATCAACGACCCGCTTTACCGGCACCAAAACCTTCATCGGTCCCCTTTCTCTTGAGCTGTTCTGTTGGCGGCGGAACCTAATGGTCCCGTCCACCCCGGTCAACGCGCGAGCGCTGGAACCCGGCGCGATTTTAGCGGTTCTGGCCGGGGATCCAAAGCACGTCCCGCACCCCGCGGCCGTTTACGAAACGGCTCGCGACGAACAGAAAGTCCGAGAGCCTATTCAAATACTTGATCACCGGCTCGCCGACCGGCTCGTCCGGCTTTGTCGCCAGCTCGACCACCATCCGTTCCGCTCTGCGGCATATCGTGCGCGCCACATGGAGGTATGCAGCCGCCGGGGAGCCTCCCGGAAGAACGAACGAGGTCAGCGGCGCAAGATCGGCGTTGAGCTGGTCGATATCGGCTTCGAGCCGGTCGACCTGGCTCGACAGCACCCGCAGCCGCTCCGCCTTGCCTTCGCGCGCGGGGACCGCGAGGTCGGCGCCAAGATCGAACAGATCGTTCTGGATGCGGCCGAGCATCGCATCGAGCTCGGGCTGTTCGGCGAGATGCAGACGCACCACGCCGATCGCCGCGTTGGTCTCGTCGACGGTGCCATAGGCGCCGACACGCAGATCGTATTTCGGCCGGCGCTCGCCGGTGCCGAGCGCCGTGGTGCCGTCATCTCCGGTGCGGGTATAGATCCGGTTCAGGACAACCATGGAGACCCTCATTCAGATGTCGTGCGCCGTCCGGCCGGCGCGGTGTCAGCGCCCCATCGACCAGACCGCCAGCATGGCGACCACGATCGCGACGAACTGCAACAGCACCCGCAGCCGCATCAACCGCTGCGAGGTATTGGGCGAGCCGCCGCGCATCATGTTGACGAGCCCGAGCAGCAGCACCACCGCGACAGCAGCAACCGCGACGGGAAGTAGGATATTGGCAAAAAGCGTTGTCATCGGCGGTTCATATCACCCCCGCACGTCCGGCGCCATCGGCGTGATAGCCCTTGCTATCGCCGCCGCAATCACTCATGTCTGCAGCGTCGGTTCGAACTCCCCTTGCAGGGTGCGCGGTGAAGCAGCTTCGGTACGTTGTTCACATCGGGCTGGATGCGTTCTACACGTTTCTCGCCGACGACGGCTGGGCCATCGCCAGCCATATCGCGCTGTCGGCGTTGATGGCGCTGTTTCCGTTTCTCATCGTCATCACGTCGCTGGCCGGCTTCCTCGGCTCCAAGGAGCTCGCCGACCAGGCCGCCGCACTGCTGCTGCAGACCTGGCCGACCCAGGTCGCCGACGCGCTGTCAGGCGAGATCCATGACGTGCTGACGACGACCCGCGGCGATGCGCTGACCGTCGGCCTCGTGCTCGCGATCTACTTCGCCTCCAACGGCGTGGAGAGCCTGCGCGTCGGCCTCAACCGTGCCTATGGCGTGGCCGAGGCCCGCCGCTGGTACTGGCTGCGGCTGGAATCCATTGGTTATACACTGATCGCCGCCGTGGTGTCGCTGGCGCTGTCGTTCCTGATCGTGCTCGGCCCGCTGATCATCGCCGCCGCGCGGCGGCATTTTCCGCTGATGATCGAGACCAACGCCCACATGCTCAACGTGGCACGCTATGGCATCGCCGTGCTGGCGCTGATCGTGGCGCTGTTCATTCTGCATGTCTGGCTGCCGGCCGGACGGCGCACGTTGGCACAGATCCTGCCGGGCATCGTCTTCACCATCGCCGCATCGCTGATCTCAGGCATGGTGTTCGGCCAGTATCTGGCGCGCTTTGCCAACAACTATGTCACCACCTATGCCGGCCTCGCCTCGGTGGTGATCGCGCTGGTGTTCCTGTATTTCATCGCCGCGATTTTCGTCTATGGCGGCGAGCTGAACGCCGCGATCATCAAGTCGCGGCAAGCGGAGCGCGCACCGTCTCACCCAGGACTGTCGCCAGCGCCCGCGGACTGACCGGCTTCAGCAGGAAGGCGTCGGCGCCGGCGCGACGCGCAGCTCCTTCGTCATCGCCACGGCCGGACACGCCGATGATCGCAACATGGTCCGCGTTCTTTTCCGACGCACGAATCCGCCGGATGGTTTCGACCCCGCCAATGCCCGGCAACACCATGTCCATCAGCACCGCATCGAAGCGGCGATCACTGACGCGGGCGATGGCGGCCTCGCCGTCACCAACGAACTCGGTGTGGTGACCGAGCTCGGTGAGGATGGTGTTGAGCACCACACGACCGAATGGATTGTCCTCGACGCTGAGGATGCGCAGCGCCGGGCGCCTTGCAACTTCGGCCCCTGCAGCGATATCCGCGGTCCGTCCTGCAGGATCGCGCGCCAGCGTCACCGTCAGTGTGAACGTGGTGCCGCCGCCGCGACGCGACTGCACGGTGATGTCGCCCCCCATGGCCCGCGCGATCTGGCGCGCCGACGCCAGGCCGAGACCGGCGCCGCCGAACCGCGCCGCAATCCCGACATTGGCTTGCGAAAACGGACGGAACAGGCGCTTGATCTCACCGAGAGAAAGACCGATGCCGCTGTCGGACACCGCGAACATCACCGAGATCGTCTCCCGGCGCAGCCGCCTGACGCCGAGTTTCAGCTCGACGGAGCCCTGCTCGGTGAACTTGACCGCATTGTCGATCAGGTTTTCGAGCGCCGCCCGCAGGCGTACGGGATCACCGATCACGAAGCCCGGAAGAGTGTCCGGCAGCCGCACGGTCGCGCGCAGCCCCCTGGCCGCGGCACGGCCGGCGAGCGAATCGCCCGCGATGCGGGCGAGTGCGCCGAGATCGAAGAAATCCTGTCGCAAATCGAGCCCGGCGCGGCCGCTGCGGGCCGCATCCACGAACAGCGTCGCCAGCGCCGACAGGTGATCGGCGCTGGCCTTGATAGTCTCGGCCCAGCGCCGCTCCCGGACGTCGAGATCCGAGGTCGCCAGGAGGTCGCAGACCGCGAGAATCCCGGTCAGCGGCGTCCGCACCTCATGGGCAAACGTGGCGAGCGCCGCCTCCACCAGGGAGGGAGCCTCGGCCGCCGGGCGGGCGGCACGGACCGGTTTGGCCTTGGCGGAGACCCGCGCCTTGGATGCCGGCACCGCCCGCCCAGCCGCCTTGGCCGGGCGCGGCTTTGTTGCCGGCCGCGCCTTGCGCGTCAGTGGGCGCGGTGAGCGCGACCTCGCTGCCATCCATCTAATCCCCTGTCCCGACTCGCATTTTGGCACGGCCGGGGACGCAGAGTCACGCCAGGCGCCCTGCCGAGCGGCTTTCAGGCCCGCGCCGGGGGAAGACCGACCCGCTGGCGAATCTCGGCCGGGGTCGTCCCCGCCGCCCGCAACGCCCGCAGCGATGGCGCCCGGGCCGATTTAGACAGCTTGTCGCCGCCTCCGTCGCGAACAAGGCCATGATGCCGGTAGCGCGGCGCCGGAAGGTCCAGCAGTTCCTGCAGCAACCGATGCACGCTGGTCGCCCAGAACAGGTCCTGGCCGCGCACCACGTCGGTCACGCCCTGCAGGGCGTCGTCGACCACCACCGAAACGTGATAGCTGGTGGGTATCTCCTTACGAGCCATGACCACGTCACCCCAGGCCTCCGGCTGCGCATTCACGGCACCGGTTTCACCACTCGGGCCGACACCGTTCTCCCGCCAGGCCAGAGGCCCGACCCGACCGAGCGCCGCCGCCATATCGAGCCGCAGTGCGAACGGCAGGCCTGCGGCCCTCTTGGTCGCACGCGCTGCATCCGTCTCGTGGCGCCCGTCGCCGGGATAGAGCGGCGCGCCGTCGGGATCGCGCGGCCAAGGTCCCTCGGCCTCGCGCGCGGCGACGAGCAGGGCTATCTCCGCACGGCTCTCGAACGCTGGATAGATCAGCCCGTCCCGGTCGAGGCGCTCGATCGCCGCGCGATACACATCCATGTGCTCGGACTGCCGGCGCACAGGCGTTTGCCAATCGATGCCGAGCCAGGCGAGATCCTCGCAGATCGCGGCCTCGAATGCCGGACGGCAGCGTGTCGCGTCGATATCCTCGATCCGCAACAGAAAGGTGCCGCCGCTTTGGCGTGCGAGATCGAAGTTGAGCAGCGCAGAATAGGCGTGGCCGAGATGGAGATAGCCGTTCGGGCTCGGCGCAAAACGGAAAACGGGTGGCGACATGGCGGTGACTATGATCGCTGCATCACAACCCGACAACCGGATTCGCCGTGACGCGATTTGCACGCGCATGGGAATCCCATCATGCTGTGCACGTCATGACCAGCCATTTGCGTTCCCAGAACGATCTCGAGCAGGCACTGGCGGTGCTCGCTGAACACGATGCACGCCTCAAGCCGCTGCTCGCCCAGACCGGCATGCCGGCGCTGCGCCAGCGCGAGCCAGGCTTTCCCGGCCTTGCGGCGGCGATCTGCGGCCAGCAGTTGTCGACCAAGGCCGCGGCCGCGATCTGGGCCCGCGTGAGCACCGCATTCGATCCGATGCACCCGGACGCGATTCGCCGCGCCCGTGCCGATCGGTTGGGCCGCCTCGGCCTCTCCGCCGCCAAGATCAAGACGCTGAAGCTGATCGCCGGCGAGATCGCCAAGGGGCGCCTCGACCTCGAGGCCCTTGCCGAGACGCCGGCCGACGACGCCCACGCCGCACTGATCGCACTGCACGGCATCGGCCCGTGGACCGCCGATATCTACCTGCTGTTCTGCCTCGGCCATGGTGACGCCTGGCCGGCCGGCGACCTCGCGATCCAGGAAGCGATCCGGATCGCGTTCGGACTGCCGCAGCGGCCGACGGTCAAGCAGATGGCCGCAATCGGCGACGTCTGGCGCCCCTGGCGCGGCGCCGCCGCGCATCTGTTCTGGGCGTACTACCGGATCGCAAAGGCGCCCGGCTTCGAGGCCGTGCTGCCTCCCGAGCCATCCCGATCGGGCGGCGCCCCGGCGCCGAAAACCACAGCATCACGCAAGCCCCCGCGCGCCGGAGCGACAGCAAAGCTGTCCCGCTGAATACCTCCCGGCACCGCGCGAATCGCTGTGCACCACATGCCGCCGGGGCTGTGCGCAACCTCTGGCGCCATCCGCACACGGCGCAGCCTCTGCCGGGATCACGGCGATTTTCCGCCCGATTTGCGCCGATCTCAGACGCGGGGCGATCCTGCGCAAACGGTCTTCACAATCCCGTCACGCTGCATGTAGTATCTGAAGTCGATGCTGCTTCGCAGCCGTAGGGAGCGTTGCTCCACGCGCCGCCTGCGAGGTCGGACACGTCGATATCGGGACGCCTCGGAGATCGGGACGCCTCGATATCGGGACATCGGGAGCGTTACTTGAACGCACATGTTCCACAAGGCGGGTGGCCGGCACTGGTGTTGAACGCGGACTTCCGGCCGCTCAGCTACTACCCTCTCTCGCTCTGGTCGTGGCAGGATGCGATCAAGGCGGTGTTTCTCGATCGCGTCAACATTGTCGCCAACTACGACCATGCGGTTCACAGCCCGTCCTTCGAGATGAAGCTGCCGAGCGTCGTTTCGCTCAAGTCCTTCGTCAAGCCGACCACGCACCCGGCATTCACCCGCTTCAACGTCTTCCTGCGGGACAAGTTCTCCTGCCAGTACTGCACCTCGACGGACGACCTGACGTTCGACCACATCATCCCGCGCTCCAAGGGCGGGCAGACCACCTGGGAAAACGTCGTCGCCGCCTGCTCGCCCTGCAACCTGCGCAAAGGCAGCCTGACACCGCAGCAGGCCCATATGTTCCCGCGGCAAACACCCTATGCGCCGACAGTGCATCAGTTGCACCGTAACGGCCGGATGTTTCCGCCGAACTACCTGCACGAGAGCTGGCTCGACTACCTCTACTGGGATACGGAGCTCGATCCGTAGGCGGCGCTGCGGCCCAGGTGTGCTGGGACTCAAATGGCGGTCAAAAGGCGGCGCGCCGGCTTCTCGATGAAGTCCGGGCCCTGGTCAGTGGCCCGACCATGGCGGGCTGACCCGTGCAGCGACCGCCGACCGGTTGCGCGTCGCCGACTGCATCGCAGCCGCTCTCATCAAGCACAGCCATCTGAAATCGATCACGGTCGCCAACCCGTCAATCGCTGCCCGCCCGTCGTTGGTACCGGCCCTTGAGGCCGAGCGGTTCGAGCGCGCCGTCGTGTCCCTGTTTGCCATGCCGAGCAGCGGAGGCGGCATTTCGCCAGAGGCAGTTCTCATCGTCCGCACAACCTCCATCGCAGGATTGTCGGACATTCGGGCCGTTGTGCACGAACCATGTCTTTCGCAGTTGGCGCGTTCGCAAGATAGGAGGAACGACGCGGCGGTCCCTCGGTCACTCGAAGCGTACGTAACGCATAATCGACAACGATGCGGACTTCGTCGGATCGCAGGAAATGCTCGCGGAATTGCGCGACGATAACATCCGGCTCACGGCCAATATGCGCGAGACCCACAAATTGCGCGATCAAGATCAAGACGTTGCGACTGCGAGCCTGCTCGAGAACTGAATCGACGGAGCCGAGCGTCGCGCATGGCTCCTGTTCGAGGCGACTCAAACAGGAACCCGACGCTAAGGAGGGCGTCAGGTGCGATGTCGGACCTATTCTTTTCGAAAATTTTCAAACCTTAATTGGCGTTGCGCCGCCGACAGGTCGATGCTCCGGACATGGCAAGGGCGAAGGAGGACGAGATGATCGGTGCCGTTTGGAGAACGTCGAGGCGCAACCTGATGCTGCAAGGCTCCATCATGGCTGCTGCATCGGTTCTATGCAGGACCCCGACATCCGCAGGAGCAAGCGATCGACCGTCGGCCTCGGCCATTCAATCATCCAGCAACGGAAACACGCTCATGGGAACGATCAAGACGAAGGACGGCACGGAAATCTTCTACAAGGATTGGGGCAAAGGACAGCCAATCGTCTTCAGCCATGGTTGGCCGTTGTCGGCCGATGACTGGGATGCCCAGATGATGTTTTTTCTCAATCAAGGCTACCGCGTGATCGCGCATGACCGGCGCGGCCATGGCCGTTCGAGCCAGGGCGCCGAAGGGCACGACATGGATCACTACGCCGACGACCTCGCCGCCGTGACCGAACATCTCGATCTGAAGAATGCGATTCACGTCGGCCACTCCACCGGCGGCGGCGAGGTGGTGCACTATATCGCACGTCACGGCGACAGCCGTGTAGCAAAGGCTGCCCTCATCGCCGCCGTACCGCCGCTGATGGTCCAGACCGCGGCGAATCCCGGTGGTTTGCCGAAGAAAGTGTTCGACGACTTCCAGGCACAAGTGGCCGCAAATCGCTCCCAGTTCTATCGCGACGTCGCTGCGGGCCCGTTCTACGGTTACAACCGGCCGGGCGCCAAACCCTCGGAAGCCGTAATCCAGAATTGGTGGCGGCAAGGCATGATGGGAGGGGCCAAGGCGCATTACGACGGTATCGTCGCCTTTTCGCAAACGGACTTCACCGAAGACCTCAAGAAGATCAACGTGCCCGTGCTGGTCATGCATGGCGACGACGATCAGATCGTTCCCTACGCCGACGCCGGCCCGTTGTCGGCCAAGCTCCTCAAGAAGGGTACATTGATGACCTACAAGGGGTTCCCGCACGGGATGCCAACCACGGAGGCCGAGACGATCAATCGCGATCTGCTTGCCTTCATCAAGGACTAACCGACGGGAGAACGACATGACCTGGGGAATTCCGACGCCTCTCTTCCTTGAACTGCATGTGGGCTTGAGCCTGGTCGGCATCGCGGCCGGATTAATATGCGTGATCGGGATGGTGAACGGCCGTCACCATCCCTCGTGGACGGCTTCGTTTCTCATCACCACCATCCTGACCGGCGTCACCGGCTTCCCGCTCGCGCCGTTCGGTTTGGACCCGCCTCGCATCGTCGGGATCATTCTACTCTGCGTGCTGGCGGGCGCGGTCGCCGCGCTGTACTTCCTCCCGCATGTCCATGCGGCACGCGGCGTCTATGTCGTCTGCGCGGTGATGGCGCTCTATCTGAACGTGTTCGTCGCGGTCGCGCAGTCGTTCCAAAAGATCGGTCCGCTGCACGCGCTCGCGCCGACAGGCACCGAACCTCCCTTCCTGATCGCACAGGTATCGGTGCTGGGGCTGTTCACGTTGGCCGGCTATCTGGCGTTCCGTAACTTCCGGCCTCGGCTGTTTGCCCTGGCGTCCTCGGTCTAGCGTCCTCTCGGCCGACCTCCTCGCGGGCGCAGGTGCTCGCATTTGTAGACATAGAACATGCGAATTCTGATGATTCTGTCGCCAGAGGTTGCCGCAGCGGAAGATGCGAATCCGGCCATTGCGCTCGAATGGGCCGCGCTGCCGTATTACACATTCCTGGATGCGGGCATCGAAGTCGTGCTCGCATCTCCGCAAGGCGGACCTATGCGGATGGTCGAAAGCGGAAACGATGCTTCCGCGACGGACATCGCGCGTCTGAAGCAGGATCGCTCCGCTCTCGACGCGTTCGCCGATACACTCCGCCTCGACCAGGCCTACATGGAGGATTTCGACGCAGCCTTTTGCGTCGGTCGGCCGGAACTCGCTTGGCAGTCCGGAGCAGCAAGTTCGGCGGGATCAATAGTCGCCGAGCTCCTGGCGGCCGGTAAGCCCGTCGCCCTGACGCCAAGCCGAGCCGACCCTCATCCGAAGGGTATCTCGGAAAGGCTCATCGTCATCGGCAACAGCGTTCAGGCCCCGGTAGAGATCGCGCGAGCGCTGATCGGGACCATTCGCGAAACGCAAGCCAGGAAAGGAATCTACCAATGAGCGATCCGACAGGACGACGGCCGTCCTCGAGAACATCATGTGCGATCACGGGCGGCTATCAATTTTCTCAAGGCAGCTTCGAAATAACCGTTGCGAGCGACGGCTTCATAACCGTACCAATCGATATCGTTGCACCCGACCGACCGTCGGACGAACGCGCGAATATTCTCTCCGTCACGGGCGATCCAAAATCCGGGGTCGTGATCTCAAAAACGAACATTCCGGTCATTCGATCACGCGACGACTTGATCATCATCGACGTCGGCGCGGGAAAAAAATATCAACCCACCGATGGCGCACTTTCAGCGAACCTGCATCTCTGCGGAATCGATCCGACCGAAGTCACCAAAGTCGTCTTCAGCCACGCTCACCCCGACCACATCTGGGGTACTCTGACCGAGACAGGTTCTCTCAGGTTTCCGAATGCCAGCTATTACATCGGGGCGGCCGAATGGGATTTCTGGATGGATCCGGATTATCTGACGAATATGCCGGCCGAGCTTCATGAATTCGCCGCAGGCGCGCGGCGCGACCTGGGAGCGATCAAGGATCGCGTGGTCATGTTGATGCCCGGCGACGATATCGTCGCGGGGTTGCGGGCGCTCGACACCGCCGGTCATACGCCGGGCCATCTATCGTTCGAGATAGCCGGTGGCGACGGCCTGATCGTCAGCGCGGACGCTGCCACTAACGAAATCGCTTCTTTTCAGCATCCGAAAGCGAGATTCGGGTACGACACCCTGCCCGACCTTGCCATCAAGAACCGGGCACGGCTGATCGAGCGCGCCGCCCGCGATCGCATAAAACTGCTCGGCTACCATTGGACCTATCCCGGCATAGGCTACGCCGAGCGGGCAGGTGTCGACTCGTTTCGCTACGTGGCCGCTCAATCCTAGGCCAGTAGAACCCGTTCCAGGTTTCGCTAACCGAGTTCGGCGATCAGGCGATCGGCATTGATGAGGTCGGTCGTGGCGAAGCCTTCGGTAAATTTGCCATAGCTCGTTTCAAGCATCGATCGTGCTTCGGCGACACGCGCCGTGCACCCCCATAACCGCGCCAGCGAAACGGCAGTCCGCAATTCGAACGACGGCAGGCGCTGCGACTTGGAACGATCCAGGGATTTCAGCAGCAATTCTTCCGCTTCTTTTTGGGCAGCCACTGATGAGCCCTTGCACAACACGAACTCCGCCTTGATCCGCAGCAGTTCAGGGTAGTTCCATAGTTCCTCCGCGATCGGCTCGGGGAGTTCGGAGGGGTTCAGGTCGTCGATGTTGAGGTCCGCAAGAACGGATAGTGAGCATACATCCAACCTCGCCTCGATATATTGCGCGATCAGGGAGTCCGTATCCGTGCGTTCGCGAAGACGCATGGTGATTTCGAAGGCGCGGCCCCAGGTGCTGTAAAGGCGGTTGCTCGCCACGTACTTGTTCAATAGGCGAAGGTTACATTCGGCTTCCGCAATGTCGCCGGTCCAGAGCGCAACCGGGCAGCCGGCCATGCAGATCGCGTAGCCGAGAGAAAGAACGTGACTCGTTTTCAGGGCAGCCTCGACGGATTGGCGAGCTCTCGCTTTGGCCTGATCGGGGAAGCCTTGCAACCAATCGATACGCGATAGCAACGCGGTCGTCGCGACATGTGCGTCGAGTTGAAAATCGTTGTTGACCGATCGCACCGAAGGCGTCAGTTGGGCCTGCACCATCTTGACGAGACGCCGAGCCTCCTCTTGATCTCCGAGATAGTGCTGATTGACGCTCAGTATGCGATTTGCGAGGGACTTCGACTTCGGATCCCCGAACGCATTGGCGACCGCTTCGTATCGTTTCGCGAGAGCCAACGCCTTTCGATATTCACCACGGCTCCGATGCACGGCCCAGACTCCCCAAAGCGACTGAAGCTGAGCGGATCGGTCGTCGATATGCTCGGCTATTTCGAGCGCTTTGGTGAAGTTCTCCTCCATCAGGGGCACGTCGTTTTGCGCGTACCAAATGGCGTGCCCGAGCGCTATCCGCAGACGGGACTTCCTGGCAAGGTCGATATCCGGGCAAGCCAGGGCTCTTTGAAGCCGTTCGCGGTATTCATCCATCAACGACAACCGAAACCAAAGCGGTGCGCTGTCTATCGTGATATCGAAGGCGACGCTTTGCTGCCCGGACGACGAGAGCGCCCAGTCGATTGCCGCGCGCATATCGTCGATGGTGTGACCGTAGTAGTGGATCCACTCGGCGGCAGGCACGGTTTCCCAGTCGGATCTCGCCCTCCGCGCGAGGCGCGCAAAATGCAACGCGTGTTTCAGGTGGAGCAAGTCTTGTTCGCCGCTTTGCCGGAGCTTTTCCAGCGCGTACTCGCGCGTCGTACTTAGCAGCCGGTACCGGGCGATCTTGCCGGTCAGATCCGTCGTGATAAGGGACTTTTCTATCAAGCCGAGCACTCGTTCTGCGTCGTTCTTCGCGAGCTCACCGTCTCCCGCGCTCAAAGCAATGGCCGTTTCCATGGTGAACGGACCTATCAGCACTGCCAGGCGAGCGAGAGCGAGCTTTTCCTCCGCCGGAATCAGATTGAAGCTCCAGTCCAGGGTCGCTCGCAAAGTCTGATGACGCGGCAACGCAGTCCGGCGCCCTCTGGTGAGCAAGGCAAAGCTGTCGTGCAACTGGGCAGCCAGCCCATCGACGCCGACGAGGTTCACGCGCGCGGCAGCCAGTTCGATGGCCAGCGGAATCCCGTCGAGTCGACGACAAATCTGGCCGACCGCCGAGAAATTGCTTTCGTCGAGCCGAAAGTTGTCGAACGAGGCGGCGGCCCGTTCGGCGAATAATTCGATGGCCGGGAACGCGAGGGCCTCCGAGAGCGTCGTAATGTCTTCGGTCGACGGAAAATCGAGACCGGACAGATGGACGAGAAACTCGCCTTCCGCTCCGAGTGGCTGACGACTTGTCGTCAACAAACGAACGTCGGGCGCCGCTTTCAGAAGCGCTTCCGCCAACGGAGCAACCGAATCAAGCAGGTGCTCGCAATTGTCGAGCACGATCAGCATCGACTCCTTTCGGATCTGGCCCGTCAACGACGCCAGCGGTTGATCGCCAAGCGGCGGCAATCCAAGAACGGAGGCCATCGCGCCGGGTATCAGGCGGCCATCCGTAAGATGGGCGAGTTCCACGAAGCACAGCTGACACCGTCTGTCGTCAACCAGCCTGGCCGCGACTTCGATAGCCACCGTGGTCTTTCCCACGCCGCCCGGTCCGACGATCGTAACGAACCGATGACGCAATAGCTGATCGCAGAGATTTTCGACGCATTGTTCGCGGCCGATGATACGGCTCAGCGAGCGCGGTAGGTCAGACCCCGTGCACGAGATCGCTTCGGCCTCCAGGACGAGATCGGCCGGCATGTCCTCGACCCGAACGACCGGAGCCACGAAGCAATAACCCCGGCCGGAAACTGTGCTTATGTACTGCAAACCTCCGCTCTGGTCGCCAAGCAACTTCCGCAGCGCGGCAACGTGGACCCTGAGATTGGCTTCTTCGATGAAAGTGTCGGGCCAAACGCGCTTTATCAGGGCTTCTTTGCTGGTGAGGTTTTCGCCGTTCTCGACGAGCGCGATAAGAAGATCCAATGCCCGGCTGCCAAGACGGACCGGTTTGCCGTCCCGATATAGAGCCCTGCGTTCAGGGCTGAGACGGAATGGCCCGAACGAAAGTGAATGATTGCCCATTCTGCGGCCAAACCAGTCTTTCCGAGTGCCTTCTTACGTCCCCGCTATAGCAGGTGGCCTTCGATTGCATCTACCTCATTCTATATCAGACGGTTTCTACCCTCGGCGAAAGGGGAAACTTGGCATGCAGGAAGACGCTCGGTGCTTGACGGCGTTCGAAGCGCAGCCCTGCAGGGGTCGCCCCAAACCGCCATAGCGCTTATCGCAACGGGCGCGACCCAGCCCCTCGCGCCGGAGGGCGAGGACACCATGGCAAGCTCGGGGAATTTTCAGGACCCGGTTGGCTGGACCGGCATCTAGCAGTGGCGCCGACGCGCGGGCGAGAATCCCTGGATTTCTGCGCGCACAACCGCTTTTCGACAATCACAATGCAACTTTGAATGGGCGCCAGTCGATTCCGTTACACTCTTTTATGTCCCAAACCGGTGTCCGATACAGGACAAGCCGAGCTGTTCACCGCGGCGGTCGCTTGGATCCGCCGGACCGCAGGCGCGGCTCTCCTGCGGCCGCCCAGCGCCATCAGGCGCAGGGCGTGCTCTACAACTCGAAGCTCTGGCCGCTCTCGGGCATCACTACCTCGGTCGCGGCGAGTCGCGCCGCGAACCGCGTCATCGCCCCTTCCTCGCCGTGAACGAGAAACGTGCGCCGCGCGCGGGTCTGCCGTTGCCAGGCCAGAAGCTCCGCCTGATCGGCATGTGCCGAGAAGCCGTTGATGGTGTAGATCCGGGCCTTGACTGGAATCTCCTCGCCGAGGACGATCACCTCCCTTGCCCCGTCGATGATGCGCCGTGCGAGCGTTCCTGCGGCGGCATAGCCGACGAAGACGACGCTCGACTGCTCGCGGCCGAGATTGCGCTGGAGGTGATGACGCACCCTCCCGCCGGTGCACATGCCCGCGCCCGCCATGATGATGGCGCCGCCGCGAATGGTGTTGATGGCGATCGATTCTGCGGTCTCGCGCGAGAAGTGCAGGCCATGCAGATCGAACGGATCGCGCCCCCGGCGGAAGAGCTCGGCGGCCGCCGCGGTGAGACATTCCGGATGGCGTCCGAAAATCTCAGTGGCGGAAATGGCCATCGGCGAGTCCAGGAAGATCTGCAGCGAAGGCGCAAGCCGTCCATCCTTCACCGCCTCGCTCAGGACGAACAGCAGCTCCTGCGCGCGCTCGAGCGCGAAGGTCGGGATGACGACGTTGCCGCCGCGCCTGAAGGTCTCGGCAATGGCGCCGATCAGTTCGTCGATCGACGGTCCAAGCGGCTTGTGCAGACGGTCGCCGTAAGTCGTCTCCATCACCACGACGTCGACCTGCGGCGGCGCGTCTGGCCCGCGCAACAGCGGACGTCCCGCATTGCCGAGATCGCCCGAGAACAGCACGCTGGTCGAGCGACCGCCCTCGTCGAGCTTGATGACGATGCTGGCCGACCCGAGAATGTGGCCGGCATCGATGAAGGTCGCCTGCACGCCCGGCGCAACCTGCAGCGGCTCGCCATAAACGGCTATGCGGCCAAAACGATCGAGGCAGTTCAGCGCATCCAGCGTCGAATAGAGCGGACGAGCCTGATCCCGCGAGGTCGCCCATGGCCTGCTGCGGCGCTCGCGTCGCCGCGCCTCCTCTTCCAGGAGATGGGCCGCATCCAGCAGCACCAGCCGGACGAGCTCACGAGAGGCCGCCGTGGTGATGATCTCGCCGCGAAAACCGCGCTTCGCCAGCAGCGGCAGGCGGCCGCAATGATCGAGATGGGCGTGCGTCAGCAGGATATAATCGATGTCTGCCGCATCGAAGTCGAACGGCTCGGCATTCTCATCATCCAGCTCCCGGCTGCCCTGATGCAGGCCGCAATCGATCAGGATCCGCTTGCCGGCGCACTCGATCAGATGACAGGATCCCGTGACGCTGCGATCGGCGCCATGAAAGGACAATCTCAACTCACGCTCCCCATTCACCGGCGCAGACGCTTCCCCCGTGGACGCCGACGGCACGTCCGCGCCGCGCGCGACGAGATCCGCACAAGCGCGGCTCCGTCGCGCATTCAGCGGTTCAGCGTCCCAGCCGCGCGAAAACACCCGCGGCGATCTGCAAGATAACGCCGGCCAGCCACACGCCGCCAATGGCCGGCACCCAGAAGCCGTCCGAATTGATGTCGAGCACGATGTGCGACACCGCGACCAGAGCGGCCACTGGAGCGGCAAAGGTCCCGATCGCACTGAGCGTTTCGACCGGGTCCGCTTCCAGGATGACCCCGCCTATTTTCGGCTCCACATTGTGAAGGTCTCGTCGCGGCATATCAATGCCGATGTAGAAACCGATCGCACCGCAGAGCATCGCCAGCAGGAAGAAGCCGATCGATTCGAACAACGGGGTTCCGTTCTTCGCCAGGTAGGCGGCGACGAACAGCCCGCACGATGCGCCCGCGGTGGCGAGCCCGATCCGTTCAAGGACATGAGAGAACGAGCCAGTGTGCAACCGGACAACCATCGCACGCCTCCGAAGCTTCGAGTAAACGACAGGTGAACTGCCCCTCGCGACGACCGACCTGCATCAATCGCCCAAGCGCATGCACTCGCGCGGCTATCCTACCACGTCTCCATCGCTTTCGCTTGGCCCCGACACGGCACGCCGGTGGGCGCTTGCAAAGCCGGGCGATCTGTCTCATCCTTTTTTCACCCAGCCCTCTGCGAACCATGGAAAAAATGCTCATGAAGCTGCGTCCGCTCGGCCGCTCCGGCCTCACCGTTCCTCCGCTGTGCTTCGGGTGCAATGTGTTCGGCTGGACCGTCGACGAGAGCGCGTCGTTCCGGCTGCTCGACACCGTGCTCGACCATGGGTTGAACTTCCTGGACACCGCCGACGTCTACTCGCGCTGGGTGCCGGGCCACACCGGTGGTGAATCCGAGACCATCATCGGCAAATGGATGAAGGCGCGCGGCAATCGCGCGCGCATCATCCTCGCCACCAAGGTCGGCATGGACATGGGCGATGGCAGGGTCGGGTTGAAGCCCGACTATATCGCCCGCGCTGTCGAGGATTCGCTGCGACGGCTGCAGACGGACACCATCGATCTCTACCAGTCCCACAAGGACGACGAGACGACGCCGCAGGAAGAAACACTGGCCGCCTACGACAAACTGATCAAGGCCGGCAAGGTCCGCGCGATCGGCGCGTCGAACTTCTCCGCCGCCCGGCTGCAGAACGCCCTCGACATTTCCAAACAGAATGGCCTGCCGCGCTATGAGTGCCTGCAGCCGGAATACAGCCTGGCGGAACGTGCGAGCTATGAAGGTGCGCTGCAGCGCGTCTGCGAGGCCAACGACCTCGGCGTGATCACCTTCTTCTCGCTCGCGGCAGGGTTCCTGACCGGCAAGTACCGCTCCGAGGCGGACTACGGCAAGAGCCCGCGCGGCGCGCGTGGCATCCCCAAATACATGAATCCGCGCGGCATGCGCATCCTGGCCGGTCTCGACGAGATCGCGGCTGAAACACGCGCGGAGCCCGCGGCGATCGCGCTGGCCTGGCTGATGGCCAAGCCGTCCATCACCGCGCCGATCGCCAGCGCCACCAAGCCCGCCCATGTCGAAACACTGGTCGCAGCGACGAAGCTCGAACTGACGAAAAGCCAGATCGAGCGCCTGGATACGGCGAGCACCTAGCGCGTATCACCGGCATCGAGAACAGACCGCCAAAGACAGTCGCGGGGGGGCGGCGCCTCCTCGGACGTCTCGTCATCCTTGCGCACATGCTTGACCCCCATGCGCTTGAGCACGAAGACATAGAACGCTGGCACGAACAGCACCGCGAGCACCGTCGCCGAGATCATGCCGCCGAGGACGCCGGTGCCGATGGCGTTCTGGCTGCCGGCGCTGGCACCGGTCGCGATCGCCAGCGGCGTCACACCGAGGATGAAGGCCAGCGACGTCATCAGGATGGGCCGGAAGCGAATGAACGCCGCCTCGATCGCCGCCTGTCGCAACGATTTGCCCTGCGCATGCAGGTCCTTGGCGAACTCCACGATCAGGATCGCATTCTTCGCCGACAGGCCGATGATCGCGATCAGGCCGACCTTAAAATAGATGTCGTTCGGCATGTCGCGCAGCATCACGGCGAGCAGCGATCCGATGATGCCGAGCGGCACCACCAGCATCACCGACAACGGGATTGACCAGCTCTCGTAGAGCGCGGCGAGCAGCAGGAACACGAACAGGACGCTGAGGCCGAGCAGGAACGGCGCCTGGGTCCCGGACTCGATCTCCTCCTGCGACTGGCCCGCCCACTGAAAGCCGAAACCGTCGGGCAACTGCCCCGCCAGCCGCTCCATCTCCTTGAGTGCGTCGCCCGACGAGCGGCCGGCCGCGGCCTCGCCGGAGATGCGGATCGAGGGATAGCCGTTGAATCCGACCACCTGCATCGTGCCCTTGGCCCACTCGGCGCGGGCGAACGCGGACAGCGGCACCATGCCGCCACTGGCATTGCGCACGTTGAGCTTGAGCAGGTCGTCCGCATGCATGCGGCTATCCTCCTCCGCCTGCACGGTGACGCGCTGCATGCGGCCGGCGTTCGGGAAGTCGTTGACATACGACGAGCCGAGGCTCGCCGAGATCGTGGTGTTGATATCGGCGAAGGACACGCCGAACGTGTTGGCTTTCTCGCGGTCGATGACAAGATTGAGCTGTGTCGAATTGGCAAGGCCCTCGATGCGCAGGCCGGTCAGCACCGGGCTCTTCGCGCCGGCTGCCAGCAACTGGCTCGCCGCCTGCGCCAGCGCCTCCGTGCCGCGGTTGCCGCGGTCCTGCAGGCGGAATGTGAAGCCGGTGGAATTGCTGAGGCCATCGATCGGCGGCGGCGACAGGGCGAAGGCCGTGGCGTCGCCGACCTTGCCGAGTTCGCCGTTCGCACGTCCGACGATCGCGCCGGCCGCATCCTTGTCCCCACGTTCGTCCCAGTCCTTGAGCGTGATCCAGGCGATCGCCGAGCTCAGGCCGTTGCCGGAGAAGCTATAGCCGGTCACCGAGAAGACGCCGGATACGCCTGGCTCCTTTGCGAAGATCTGCTCGACCTGCTCGAGCGATTTCAGGGTGCGCGTCTGGCTCGCCTCCGGCGGCGCCTGGATATCGGCGATCACGTAGCCCTGGTCTTCCACCGGCAGGAAGCCCGACGGCAGCCTGACGAACGCCCAGCCGACGCCGACCAGCAGCGCCACATAGATCACCATCATGCGCCCGGCGCGCCCCGTGATCCAGCCGACGGACAGGCGATAGCGCCCGGCAAGCCTGTCGAAGGTGCGGTTGAACCAGCCGAAGAAACCGCCCTTCTCATGATGGCCGGCGGGGATCGGCTTGAGGAAGGTCGCGCACAAGGCAGGCGTCAGGGTGAGCGCGAGGAAACCCGAAAACAGGATCGAGACGACCATCGTGAGGCTGAACTGGCGGTAGATGATGCCGACCGCCCCCGGAAAGAACGCCATCGGCACGAAGGTCGCCGTCAGCACCAGCGTAATGCCGACGATCGCACCGCCGATCTGGGTCATCGCCTTGCGCGTCGCCGCCCGGGGCGACAGCCCTTCCTGCGCCATCAGGCGTTCGACGTTCTCGACCACCACGATGGCGTCGTCGACAAGAATACCGATCGCCAGAACCATGGCGAACATGGTCAGGACGTTGATCGAAAACCCGGTCGCGTACATCACCGCACAGGTGCCGAGCAGTGCGATCGGCACCACGATGGTGGGAATCAGCGTGTAACGGATGTTCTGCAGGAACAGGAACATCACGATGAACACCAGGATGAGCGCCTCGCCCAGGGTATGGAGCACCTTTTCGATCGACGCCTTGACGAACGGCGTGGTGTCGTAGGCGATCTCGTAGGTGACGCCTTTCGGGAAGTAGCGCGACAGCTCCTTCATCTTGGCGTTGACGAGCCTAGACACCGACAGCGCGTTGGCGGTCGCGGATAGCTGCACGCCGATCGCCGCCGCCGGCTTGCCGTTGAGGCGCGACGAGAAGTTGTAGTCCTCGCCGCCGACCTCGACGCGGGCGACGTCGCGCAGGCGGACCGACGAGCCGTCGCGGTTGGCGCGCAGCACGATCGAGCTGAACTCGTCGGGCGTGCCGAGTTGGCCCTTGATCACCACCGGCGCGGAAACGTCCTGGGAGATCGGATTGGGCTGGGCGCCGATCCGGCCGGCCGCAACCTGCGCGTTCTGGGCGGTGATCGCCGCCATGATGTCGGCCGGCGTCAGGCCGAGGCCCAGCATCTTGTCGGGGTTGATCCAGACGCGCATCGCGCGCTGGGTGCCGAACAGCTGCGCCTTGCCGACGCCGTCGATGCGGCGGATCTCGCTGAGGACGTTGCGCGTGATGTAGTCGCCAAGCGCGACGTCGCCGAAGGACGGGTCGCTCGACTGCACCGAGATGAACATCAGGAACGACACCGAGCCCTCTTCGACGGTGATGCCCTGTTGCATGACGGCGCGCGGCAGCCGCGACTCGACGCGGCGAATGCGGTTCTGCACGTCGACGGTCGCCTGCGCCACCGAGGTGCCCGGCTTGAAGGTGACGTCGATCTGCACCGAGCCCGTCGCGTCCGCGGTCGACTCGAAGTACATCAGGTTGGGAATGCCGTTGAGCTGATCCTCGATCAGCCGCGTGACACCCTGGTAGATTTCTTCCGAGGACGCTCCGGGATAGCTGGTGCTGACAGAGATGCGCGGCGGCGCGATGTTGGGATACTGCGACACCGGCAGATACGGAATCGCCAGCGCGCCGCCGATCATGATGAAGATGGCGACGACCCATGCGAACACGGGCCGCGCAATGAAGAATTCGGACATGGACGTCGGCTCTTACTTGATCGCCTGATTGGGAGATGCGCCGGCCTCGTCGGCCGTCTGCATGCGCCAGGGTTTGGCGTCGACCATCGCGCCGGCGGACAGGGCCTGGAAGCCTTCAACCACCACCCTGTCGCCGGGGTTGAGGCCGCTCGCGATGATCCAGCGTCCGTTCACCAGCCGCGACGGCGTCACCTTGCGCAGTTCGGCCCGGCGCTCTGCATCGACGACGTAGACCTGCGCCTGGCCGCCGGGATCGCGCTGCAAGGCTCGTTCCGGCACCGACAGCGCGTTCTGCTGCTCACCCTGGACGACCTGCACCCGCACATACATGCCTGGCAGCAGATCGTTATCCGGGTTCGGAAACTCGCCGCGGAGGGTAACCTGGCCGGTGGTCGCGTCGACAGCGGCTTCCGACAGCAGCAGCCGTCCGCGATGCGCGTAGGCCGAGCCGTCGTCGAAGCGCAAGCAGACCTCCGCGATATCGCCGTCCACGGCGCCGTGGCCGGCCTTGGCGGCGCGCTTCAGCGCCAGCAGTTCGTTCGCCGACTGCGTGAAGTCGGCATAGACGGGATCGAGTTGCTGGATCGTCGCAAGCGTCTGGCTGTCACCGGCGCTGACGAGCGCGCCCTCGGTCACCAGCGCACGGCCGATGCGGCCGGTGATCGGCGCGCGGACCTCGGTGTATTCCAGATCGAGCATGGCGGCCTGGAGACCCGCACGGGCGGAAGCCTCGTCGGCCTCGGCCTGGGCGAGCTCGGCAATCGCCTTCTCATAGAGCTGCCCCGTGGTGACATCGCGCTCCTTGAGCTGGGTCTGACGTTCGGCCTGCTGCTTGGCAAGGATGCGCGTCGCCTCGGCGCGCCGCAGCGCCGCCTTGGCGCTATCGACCTTCACGCGGAACGGCGCGGGGTCGAGGCGATAGAGGACGTCGCCCTCGCGCACCATGGTGCCCTGCTTGAACACACGCTCGACCAGGATGCCGGCGACGCGCGGCCGCACCTCGGCGATGCGCGTCGGCGCGATGCGCCCTGGAAGATCGTTGACGAGCTGCAGGGTCTGCGGCGTGACCGTCACGACGCTGACGGCGACAGGAGGCGGTGACTGATCCGCCGCCTTCTTGCCCTCGCCACACCCGACCAGCACCAGGGCGGCGGCCGCCAGCCCGGCCGCGCGGACAGCCCACGTCGACTTTCCAGACACTTGAATTCACCAAAATTTCCACGTCCGCGCGACGCGGACGGCGCGTTCCACTCTTTCATAAGATACCGTCTGGACGGTTTGTCGTCAACTGACATTTTTTGCGCCGCAACATCGCTTGCGCGCGTGCGCAGGCGAGATGGGCTCCCCGACACCCAACGATGAGGCGCATGCGGCAACGGTCCGCCCCGAACCCGAGCGCTCATGGAGGCCAGTTCAGAGTGCGGCACGCCGCGGCCGGTGCGGTGTGCGCATGCAGCTCGGCCGGCTGAACACGGATGTCAGGACGGGGGGCGGAAGCGGGTCAGTTCGACCAACCGCTGTTCAAGCTCGGCCCGTTCAGTCGCGGAGATCGTGTGCAGCGTGAACGCATCCGACAACCACAGACCGTCGGCCGCGAGGCGCAGGATCTTGGCGAGCGCCGGATCGTCTTCGTTGAGGTCTTTCTGCAGGAGCGATTCCACCCGCTGCAGCCACTCGGCCCGCAGCGCGGGATCGAGCAGCAACGCCATCACCACAGTCGCCTGGGCATTGCCGAGGTCGCTTGCCAGCGATGCGCGGATATAGGCGCGTGTAAACCGTCCATACGCGTCGGGATCACTCGCGGCCAGCTCATCGATCTTGGAGAGACACCTGGCATAGGAATCTTCCAGCAACGCCTGCAGCAATTCGGTCTTGGTGGAGAAGTGATGGAGCAGTCCGCCCTTGCTGACTTTCGCGTCCCGGGCCACGGCATCCAGTGTCAGGGCATGAACGCCGGTCGTTACCAGCACGGTTGCGGCACTCGCGAGAAGCCGTTCGCGCACGCTGGCGGCCCGTTGGACCTGTTCGGGGGAAAGAGCCATATCGACCGCGTGGCGCCTCATAGCGACCGACGCAGCCGCCCGGCCCGTCGGTTTCATGACAAGAGAATCTGCCACATATCAAATTACCGTCCATTGACCCTGCGCAAGCGATTTCGAGGCGTCGCGACAAAACTTTGCGAACGGGAGCGCCGTTGAGATCGACGAGGTCGTGCGCCAGCGCCTCGGCCTCGATCGCGACCGGCAGCCGGCGCATCTGGCCAAACGGATTGATGCCGCCGGACGACCCGCACAGAGCCGCTTCAGCTGCTGCTCACCGGCTGCGCCGCCATGTCTGCTTGGCAGACACATCGCCGTCGAACGCATCGGAGATTCGCCAGCCATCTGGAGCATGGGACAGATCGAACTTGATCTTCAGAGTTCGTATCTGGGGCTTGCCCTGACCGAACGCATCGTCCAGCGTCACCGTCGCCAGCACCGTGGCTTTTGACGGGCTTTGAGAGATCGCGGCCGTCGCAACCGGCGCCGTGATGCACCAGTCCTGGCCGGCGACAAAGAAATCCGCATCGATCGATTTGGCCTTGCGGTAGGTGCGCGCCAGATCGGAATCGAACAGACGCTTTGCGAGCGTCTCGTCCAGACCGTTGCGTTCGGCGTGATCGCAGCCCTGGCCATAAGCCGCGTAGAGCTCCGCCACGGTCGCATCGGGTGTCTGACCGGCGGCGAGCACATGGGTCATCGACGACAGAGCGAGAAAGACCGTGACACCAAATCGCTTCATCAGATGTTCTCCCTCCACAGCCGTCGTGGCACGGCCCTGAAATTGAACAGGCGCCGAACCAGGCCGTACCACGAATTTGGCACTTCGCGGATGAACAGCACGGTCATGCCACCAGTGACGCCACGAGCGCCGCGAGCGAGGCCTGCGCATCCCTGGGATCGAGGCGGACCTGCAGCCCTCGCTGACCGCCGTTGAGATAGACGAGATCATGCGAAAGCGCGGTGGCCTCGATCGCGACCGGGACCCGGCGCATCTGGCCGAACGGGCTGATGCCGCCGACCTTGTAGCCGGTGATGCGCTCCGCATTGGCGGGCTTCATCATCTCCGCCGCCTTGCCGCCGAACGCAGCCGCGAGCTTCTTCATCGAGACCTCACGGTCGGACGGCACGACGACACAGACCGGCTTGTCATCGACCAGCGCCATCAGCGTCTTGAGCACCCTGTCCGGCGTCTCGCCGAGGGCCTCCGCCGCCTGCAACCCGACCCGTTCCGCGTCCGGATCGTAGTCGTAGGCGTGAACCGTAAACCGCACGCCGGCCTGTTCGAGCACTTTCGTCGCACGTGTAACCTTGGACATTCCAACTTTCTCTCGCGCCCGCCTGTCGTTACCGCGCGTTCATCATGGCCGGCCACAATAGCCCGATCGGCCGGCGATCGCGCAACCTTGTTCGCCCCGGGGAGCGTTGGACAACAGCCCGGCAGCCCAAGCTTCCGGAGGCTGCACCGATAACGGCTTGATGCCCGGGAGTTCGAAACGCACCGGCAGCAATCCTCCCCCGCCTTCGCCGTGCTGGTGGAGGGCCCTGCGCTATGGCCCTGACGCAGCCCCCTCCCCCGACGGTCGACCGCCTGGAATGCCCGCAATGGCAATATGATAGCTGCCCCCCCAATACGGGAACCCGCGTCGATGACAGCCCCGTCATCCGACTGTCATATACCTATTTTAATCGACCTCTATTGGTGGGTGAGCATCCGTTACGTAGCGGCGTTCGTGAACAAAGGATTTCAGCGATGCATACGAGCCACAATGGTCATGGCGAAGCGCAGGCCGACCACACCGTCGAAACGCACGAGGACGAGCACGAGGGCATTGGCCTGAACAAGACCGTGGCCACCGTCGCCGTCGTCGCGGTCGGCGCGGCGCTCTTCGAAGCGGCGCTGCTGCCGGGCCTGGCTCTCGGTGTCGCGGCCGTGGCGGCTCCGAAGTATCTGCCCAAGCTCGGTAATGCGCTCAATCCGCTGTTCAAGTCGACCGTGCGCGGCACCTACAAGTTCGCTCAGAAGTCCAAGGAAATGTTCGCCGAGGCCCATGAGCAGGTGAACGACATCGTTGCCGAAGTCCAGGCCGAGAACGAGGCTGAGGACGCGAAGGCCAAGGCCCGCCCGGCGGCCTGACGGCCGCGCGGGAGATCCTGGCGACCGGATTCGAAGTGGAGGAGCTTCGGCTCCTTCCAGGGAGCGACGGGAGCAGAACGTGTCGCCGTCGGCCGACATCGAGCTGTCACGTCAGAGTTCCGGGGACATCAGCGGCCCAACGGAGCCGCATGCCGTCCTGACGGCGACGGCACAATCAAGAGATTCACTCATGGCGAAATTGAAGTTGCAGATCGCGCACCAGGTCCCTGGCCGCATCCGCATGAAAGTGCCGTCCGCGAAGGACAACCCGGAGCTGCTGGAGCAGATCAAGCAGACCTTCAGCGTCATTCCCGGCATCGAGCAGGTTACCGTCAATCCGATCACCGGAAGCGTGGTGCTGCACTACGACCATGAACGGCACACCGAATTCCATGGCCGGCTCGAACAGCACACCGGTGGACAGTACAGGCCGCCGACGAACGAGATAGACGCCCTCGCCAACAAGATCGAGCAGGAAGCCGCCTATCTCGCCGAGCACTCCCAAACCGCCAAGGTCGTGGTCGATTTCTTCAAGGACGTCGATCACCAGATCAAGGCGGCCAGCGGCAACGTCATCGACCTCAAGATTCTGCTGGCCGTCGGCATCGCCGGCTTCACCATCTTCGAGGTCGGCGCGAATGCGGCCACCCCGGTGTGGGTGACGCTCGCGATCTTCGGGCTCAACCACCTGATCCAGGCCAATGCGCCGCGGACGGAGGAACAGCACGAGGCCCTCGCGACAGCCTGAGCCCTGCTCCGGCCCCATGACTGGATGGCTGCTGAATGGACTTCTCGTTCCGCCACGCAATGCCCGGACGTGTCCGGCTCTGCATCCCGGACCTCTGCCGCAAGCGCTCGCTCGCCGAGACCGTCCTCGGCTGGCTGAGAGGCCAGCCCGGCATTCGCGCCGCACGGATCAACTATAACTGCGCCTCGCTGGTGCTGGATTATGATCCGGCCCAGGAGCCGTTGCTGCGGATGCTGCTGGAACGCGTCAAGGCGGCCACGCTGGACGAGCTCAAGGCGTTCATTGCCACCAGCGCGCCGGCCGCCCCGTCGGCGGCCGCAGCGCCCCCGGCCGTTTCGAAGCGGTCGCCCCTCGCCCTGCCGACCCTGTCGCTGGTGATGGCGTTCAGCGCCAATCCGGTGGTCGCGGCGATCAACATCCCGCTGATGCTGTGGAACGGCTTCCCGATCGCCAAGCGCGCCTGGAAGGTGTGGGACCGCGAGCGCCGGCTCAACATCGACGTGCTCGATACGCTGGCGATCACAGCTTCCGTGCTGCAGGGCAATCCGCTCGCCGGCTGCATCGTGACCTGGCTGATCAAGCTCGGCGACTGGATCCGCGATCTCACCGCCGCCGGCCAGCGCCGCGCCATCAGCGAGCTGCTCGAATTCCAGTCCAAAACCGCGTGGGTGGTGCGTGACGGCGCCGTGGTCTCGGTGCCGGCGGTAGAGCTCGCGGTCGGCGATCTCGTCGTGGTCTATCCCGGCGAGATGATCCCGGTGGATGGCGAAATCGTCGAGGGCCAGGCCACGATCGACCAGAAGACCATCACCGGCGAGGGCCTGCCCGTGAACCGCGGCAAGGGCGAGGCGGCATTCGCCGCCACCGTGATCCGCGAGGGCCAGATCACGGTGCGCGCCCTGCGCGTCGGCGGCGACACCACCGCCGGCCAGATCGTGCACCTCGTCGAATCCGCGCCGCTCGGCGACACCCGCATCCAGAATCACGCCGAGCGCTTCGCCGATCGCCTGGTCACCCCGACACTCGCGCTCGCCGCCGGCACCGCGGCCGTCACCGGCGATTTCAACCGCTTCCTGTCGCTGGTGATCGTCGACTACGGCACCGGCATCCGCGTCGCCGCGCCGACCTCGGTGCTGTCGTCGATGACCCACGCGGCGCGCGCCGGCATCATCATGAAGAGCGGCGGCCACATGGAGCGGCTCGCCGACGTCGACACCGTGGTGTTCGACAAGACCGGCACGTTGACCCGCGGCACGCCGGCGGTGATCGACGTCATCTCCTACCAGAACCACATCACGCCGAACCACCTGCTCGGCCTCGCCGCTGCCGCCGAAACACGGCTGCAGCATCCGGTCGCCGAGGCGATCCGCACCAAGGCGCGCGAGCTCGCCGTCAACATCCCACCATGCGACGAGACCACCTACCGCCTCGGCCTTGGCGTCGAGGGGCAGGTCAACGGCTATTACATGCATGTCGGCAATGCCCGCTTCATGCGCGAGAGCGAGATCAAGGTCGATGAGGCCCGGGCGGACCGCGCGGCGCTCGACGAGCGCGGCTATTCCAGCCTCTACATCGCCGTCGACGGCCAGCTCGCGGGCCTCGTGCCGTATTCCGACGAGATTCGCAGCGAAAGCCGCGACGTCATCCGCCAGCTGCACGCGATGGGCATCAAGAACACCATCATGCTCACCGGCGACAATGGAGTCGTGGCCCGGGCGGTGTGCCGCGAGCTCGGCCTGACCCGGCACTACGCCGACATGCTGCCCTCCGACAAGGCCAGCGTCATCCAGGAGCTGCAGCGGGAGGGCAAGCGGGTCGCCATGGTCGGCGACGGCATCAACGACTCGCCCGCGCTCAGCTTCGCCGACGTCGGCATCGCCATGAAGCACGGCGCCGAGGTCACCCACGAATCCGCCGACGTCATCCTGATGGAGGACTCGCTCTGGAAGCTGGTCAAGGCGGTGGAGATCTCGCAAGGCGCGGTCCGCCTGGTCAAGCAGAACTACGGCATCGTCGCGGTGCTCAACACCGTCGCGCTCGGCCTTGCCCTGCCCGGCGGCCTGATCACGCCCGAAGTCACCGCGCTGATCAGCAATGGCTCGGCCATCCTCGCGAGCCTGAACGGCATTCGTCCGATCCTGCGCTACCAATGAGCGCGGCGCCGCCCCTTTCCCAACTGCTCCCGGCTGACCGCACGGCCCTGCAACTCGCGGTAAAACACCTCGAAAACCCCAACTTCGCCGCGCGGCTCGCAGACTACGCCGGCGTGCCGGTCAACCGCGTGCTTGGGCTGCTGCCCAAAGCCGCCAATCGCCAGATCGGCACGATGGTGCGCAGCGCCGTCATGAAAGGCCTCGATGTCGCGATCGACACGCTCGATGACGAGCCGCCGCCGGCGCCGGCGACCTGGTTCTCCTCGTTCCTGGCCGGTGTCACCGGCGGCGTCAGCGGCCTGTTCGGCTTTGCCGCGCTGCCGGTCGAGCTGCCGCTCACCACCACCTTCATGTTGCGCGCCATCGCCGCGATCGCACGGCACGAAGGCGAAGACCTCTCTCGCATCGAAGCGCGGCTCGCCTGCCTCGAAGTGTTCGCCTTCGGGACGAAACGCGACATGGACAAGGTCGACATGGGCTACTACGCAGCGCGGGCCCTGATCAGCAAGTACACCAACGACGTCGCAGCCATGGCATTCGAGCGCGGTGCCGTCGACGCCTCGGCTCCGGTGGTGACGAGCCTCGTCAGCGAGATCGTCTCGCGCTTCGGCCTCGTGGTCTCCGACAAGGTCGCGGCCGGCGCGCTGCCGGTGCTGGGCGCTCTGGGCGGCGCCACCGTGAACGTGATCTTCATGGATCATTTCCAGCGCATCGCGCAGGGGCATTTTACGCTCCGCCGGCTCGAACGCGCCTATGGCCCGAGCACGGTGCGGATGCATTATGCCGAGCTTGCGGCACGCCCGCCCCGGATCGCGAGCTGAGCGCTCATACCGCTCGCCGCGTCACCCCAGCGTGGCGTCGAACGAGACCTCGTCCACCGCGCTCATGTCGCGGATCGCCTGGTCGAACGACAGCCGGTCAGGATTGTCCGCCGGCTGGCGGCGCAGCACGGCGGCGAATTCATCCTGCTCCAGTAAAATCCGCCGGCCGTCGCGCAGGCTGGCATAGGCGGCCCACGGCACGAACTTGGTCAGCGGAAACGGCAGGCCTTCGCGCGGCGAGACGTCGATGTTCAACCCAGCCACGAACAGCACATTCTTGTCGCGAAAGGCCGTCTCACGCAGGATGCTGCGATAGGTACGGTCGAATTCGACCTGGGTATGAAACCGCGCGGCATCCAGCGCCGGATTATCCGACGTCACCAGGGTCGGCATCGCCGGTCCGAGCGCCCTCTCGATCTGGTCGTAGTGTTCGATATCCTGAGCCGGTGCGCGCCGGAACACGAACAAGTCGGCGGTCAACCGCGCTCCCAATGCCGCCGGCGGCTGCCGCCAGATGTCGGCCCCAAGGCGCGTCACCAGGGATGGCGCCGGACGAAACGCTTTTGCCGTGCTCATCGCCCGCAGCGGCTCATCGGGCTGCTCGATCAGCTGGTCGAGCTTGAGGGACAGGCCCTCCGGCCGCGCTTCATCGAGCAGCAGGTTGTCGACGATGACGGCCGCCTCGCCATCGAGCAGCCCGCACCGCACGTGCTCCGCCGCATGTCGATATTCCTGCTTATACCAGTGCAACACCGCGGCGATCTTGCCGCAGTTGTCACCAAAGCCGCAACCATTGGTCCGGTGGCGGCGATAGACGCCGAAACGGCGGCTCTCGGCATCATAGCCGACATGGCTCGCCTGGATGATGACAAGGTCCTCGCCGTGATGGGCATGCGGGCCGTGGCGATTGACCGCGACCTTGCCGCCGACCCGCCCATGGTCGAAGGGGAAGATGCCGAAATGCTGGGCGAGCAGGATCACCGGATAACCCTGGCTCTCGTCGGAGCAGAATGCCCGCGACGGCATCATGCGGTCGCGGCGGAAGCCCAGCGACAGGCAGTAGTTGTAGAGCCGGGGCACGAACTGACTGTAGCGCATCGCACGGCCGGCGATCCGCAGGTTGTCGATGGTCTGCCGCATGGCCATGATTCCTGCGCCGTCCAAACGATGTGCTTCAGGCGTGACTAGACCGCATTCTTGACGACGGTGTGAAGGTCCCCCCAAAGCGGGCGCCGGCCACTGTTCCAGCCTGTTCGGCGCGGGTGTCACAACCACGTCACCACGTCGCGGAATTCTGCTGACAATCGACACCACGACCAGGCCAGGAAGGAGCCGCAGATGGACCATTCCGACAGCATCAATGAGGAGGCCCTGCGGGCACGGATCAACGCCGACCTGCAGGACGGCCTCGACGAGGAACTGGAGCTCGAGCTCGAGGAAAGCCGCCTCGACCCATTTCTCGCCGCGCAACTCAAGCACGAGGCCGGCGAGAGCATGGACCGCCGCGTCTACTTCAGGGAGCTGCTGAAGCTGCAGGGCGAACTGGTCAAGCTGCAGGACTGGGTACAGCACCACAAGCTCAAGGTCGTGGTGCTGTTCGAGGGGCGCGACTCCGCCGGCAAGGGCGGCGTCATCAAGCGCATCACCCAGCGCCTCAATCCGCGCGTCTGCCGCATCGCCGCGCTGCCGGCCCCGAGCGAGCGCGAGCGCTCGCAATGGTACTTCCAGCGCTACGTCGCCCACCTGCCGGCGGGCGGCGAAATCGTGCTGTTCGACCGCTCCTGGTACAACCGCGCCGGCGTCGAGCGGGTAATGGGCTTCTGCACCGACGAAGAGTGCGAGGAGTTCTTCCGTTCGGTGCCGGACTTCGAGCGCATGCTGGTGCGCTCAGGCATCATCCTGATCAAGTACTGGTTCTCGATCACCGACGAGGAGCAGCAGTTCCGCTTCCTGATGCGCATCCATGATCCGCTCAAGCAGTGGAAGCTGAGCCCGATGGACGTGCAGTCGCGCAGCCGCTGGGAGCTCTACACCAAGGCCAAGGAAGCGATGCTGACCCGCAGCCACATTCCCGAAGCGCCATGGTGGGTGGTGGAGGCGGTGGACAAGAAGAAGGCGCGGCTGAACTGCATCGCGCACCTTCTCACCCAGGTGCCCTATCAGGAGATCCCCCACGAGCCGGTGGTGCTGCCGGATCGCGTGCATCACCCGGACTACCAGCGCGATCCGGTGCCACAGGACATGTTCGTACCGGCCCGGTTCTGACCGGATCGTTCGCGCTACACCAACGGACGCGCGAAGTGGAACGCCACCAGCAGCAGGCCCTCGCGGAAGTAGAAGCGCTGGGCCTGCGCATTGGCGACCGCGGTATCGAGCACCAGCCGCCGGCAGCCTGCGGCAACCCCCTCCTGCGCGACGGCATCGAGCAACTTCGCTCCGATGCCGCCGTGCTGGCATCCCTCCGCGACCGCGAGGTCATCGACATAGACAAACCGTCCCGAGATCAGGTTCTCCGTGAGCCGATATCCCGCGATTCCCAGCACTTCCGTTCCGCTGCGGGCGGCGAGAATGCGGTAGCCCTGGCGCTGCTGACGGCGGACTTGCGCGACCATGGCGGCGACGTCGGTGACATGCGGCCGCAACTGCCGAACGACGGTGAAGCAGGCGGCGATCTCGGCATCGGTGTCGGCATGGCCGAGATCAATCATGGCTTCATCCATCGCAGGCTTCATCGCGGGCCCCTGTTGCGGTGCTGGGTCGGCACCATGCAAGGCACACCGACGTCGGACCTAGGACCAAGACGGCGCAAAACGCCTGAGCCATGCGCGCCGGCACTACGCCCGCATCGTGACAGCCCCGGCGAGGTCAGGTTGGCGGCGGCTGGATCATCAGCGTGGGGACGCCGCAGGTGCGGTTGCGCACCGTGAAGATCAGCGTTTTCGGCTTGCGTCCCTGGCGCACCTCCGACACATCGAAGCCCGCCGCCGCCAGCCGCTCTCGTGCGGCATGGGCGTCGGCGATGCGCCAGCTCAATCCCATCAGCCGGTCGGCGGCTTCGGCTGCCGTTTCCGTGAGACGCTGCGCGACCTCGACGGTGAGGTCGTCGCAACGAAAGAACATCAGGCGGACGCCCCAATCCTGCCGCGCCAGATCGAGCCGCATATCGAGGCCGAGCCTCGCGCCATAGAGCGCTGCCGCGCGCTCGGCATCGCCCGTCGACACCACCACGTGATCGAGCCCGGTCACATGGGCGGGCGTCGATGGCGGCGACAGCGGCCGCTCCGCCGCACGCTCCATGAAGAACAGTTTCACGCCGTGTGCCGCCGTTGTCGCGGCGCGCGTCCGCCGCCAGCGCAGCGTCGCGCCGTCGGTCAGATTGCTGCTGCTGGCCTCGACGACCGCTTCCGGCTGCAGCTGTAGCCGCGTCAATCGCCGTGCCATGCGCTCCGCATCGTCGACACGAAAACATGCGCTCGCGAGGCCCTCGCCCTGCTGCGCCAGCACCTCGTTCACGCGCGCCGCCGCCGGCCCTTCTCCCGAGGCCGCCAGCAGCTCCAGCGACGTGTTGCCGACGGTGAAGATCGCGGTTTCCGTACCGTCGCCGCGCGCACGCCAGGCGGCGCCGCGACCGAATAACGCTTCATAGTTGTCGACCGCGATCGCAAGGTCGCGGGTCAGAACCGTGACGTGATCGAGGCCCGTGATCGGAGTGGTCATGTCGGCCTCGGGAGTGAGACGGAAAAAGCGAGGGAGCCGCCGCAGCGGAACATCGACGATGCTATGCCGGGAGCCGCTCGCGAGGCAAGCCGTGGCACGTTTTCACCGCTGGCAAGCCCTGCTTACGCCCATCGAATTCCACGACATGATATTTACCGGCGGCCGCCGCATGACGCCCCCTCGTGCGCTCCGCGTCGCGGCTGCAGCTATGGACGGACCGCCTGCGTTGGTTCAAGAATGACACCAGCGCTTCGACGGCGGCTCGTGCCGCCCCGAGGCCGCGAACGACAAGAAAATTCGGGAGAAACGCATGCTGCTTCCACTCGCCGACGTGCCGCGCTGGTATGCCGATCGCAAGCCGAAGGACACCGTCGCGGTTCGGCACGGCGACCAAAGCCTCACCTGGGAGCAGCTGGAACGTGGCGCCAACCGGCGGGCACAGGCGTTCGCCGCCCGCGGCGTCAAGGCCGGCGACTTCGTCGCCATCGGGCTGCCCAACAGCAACGCCTTCTATGAGACGAGCTTTGCGGTGTGGAAGCTCGGCGCCACGCCGACGTCGCTGTCGCACCGGCTGCCGCGCGGCGAAGCCGCCGCTATTCTCGACATCCTCAAGCCATCACTGGTGGTCGGCGGCGAACCGGACTGGAACGCACCGAACGCCGTGCCGCAAGATTTTGTTCCCGAAGGCGTCACCGACGAGCCGCTCGACCGTCCGGTCGCGCGGTACTGGAAAGCGATGACCAGCGGCGGCTCGACCGGGCGCCCGAAGATCATTCTCGATCACCAGCCAGCGGTCACCGACACCGCGGCGGCGCCACCGCTGCTGATGCCGTTCGGCGCAGCGCTGCTCAACCCCGGCCCGCTCTACCACAACGCCCCCTTCATTGTGTCGCACTATGCGCTGTTTGCCGGCGGCAGCGTCACCGGCCAGAAGAAGTTCGACGCCGAGGACGCCCTGCGCCTGATCGACGCCCACAAGCTGGAGTGGGTCAACTTCGTGCCTACCATGATGCACCGGATCTGGAATCTGCCCGAGGACGTGCGCAGCCGCTACGACGTCTCGAGCCTCAGGATCGTGTTCCATATGGCGGCGCCGATGCCGGCGTGGCTCAAGGAAAAGTGGATCGCGTGGATCGGCGCGGAGAAGGTCTATGAACTCTATGGCGGCACCGAGCGCCAGGGCCGCACCGTGATCTCCGGCACCGAATGGCTCGCACATCGCGGCTCGGTCGGCCGCCCGGATCCGGCAGCCTGCAGCGTGCGCATCATCGGCGCCGACGGCGACGACGTGCCGGCCGGCGAGACCGGCGAGGTCTACTTCATGCCCGCCGACGGCGTCGGCACCACCTATCACTATCTCGGCGCCGCGCCGAAGCGGCGGACCGACGGCTGGGAGTCGATCGGCGACATCGGCCGGCTCGACGCCGACGGCTACCTCTATCTCGGCGACCGACTCACCGACATGATCCTGCGCGGCGGCGCCAACATCTACCCCGCCGAGGTCGAGGCTGCGGTCATGGCGCATCCGGACGTGCACTCCGCCATCGTGGTCGGCTTGCCCGACCCCGAGCTCGGCAACCGCATTCATGCCATCGTTGAAATCAAGAGCGGAGCCGATCCGCAGGCCGTGGTCGACGGCATGAGCCCGGTGCTGACCGACCTGCTCAGCCGCAACAAGCACCCGGAGAGCTACGAGGTCTCGACCGTCACCCTGCGCGATGATTCCGGCAAGACCCGCCGCACGCTGCTGCGTGACGAGCGCCTTGCCTGGCTCGAGGAGGGCCGCGACTTCCGCCTGCGCCCGACAGCGGCCAGGCACACGTAACACGCCGCGCGGCGTTGCGCGATCCTGTCGCGGCCGCCATGCGCGCGCCACTGCTCGACGCCGGACGATGTTGCGGATAGTCTGCCCGCCATGACAGGGCATGACCATCATCACCATTCGCATGACCACTCCGAGCTGTCGGAGGTCGAGCTGCGCGTGCGCGCGCTGGAAACCATCCTCACCGAGAAGGGCTATGTCGATCCCGCGGCCCTCGACGTGCTGATCGACACCTACGAGACCAAGATCGGTCCTCGCAACGGCGCCCGCGTCGTGGCCAAGGCCTGGAGCGATCCCGCCTATCGCGCCCGCCTGCTGGCCGACGCCACCGCCGCGATCGCCGAACTCGGCTACTCGGGCCGGCAAGGCGAGCACATGGTTGCGGTCGAGAATACGCCGCTGGTCCACAACATGGTGGTGTGCACGCTGTGCTCCTGCTACCCGCTGCCGGTGCTGGGCCTGCCGCCGGTTTGGTACAAGTCCGCCCCCTATCGCTCGCGCGCGGTATCTGATCCCCGGGGCGTGCTCGGCGAATTCGGCGTGACGCTGGCCGACGACGTCCGCATCCGCGTGTGGGATTCCACCGCCGAAATCCGTTATCTGGTGGTGCCGCAGCGTCCCGCCGGCACCGACGGCTGGAGCGAGGAGCGGCTCGCCGACCTCGTCACCCGTGACAGCATGATCGGCACCGGGTTGCCGAAGCACCCCGGCGAGGTGGCGTGATGGACGGCGTGCACGACATGGGCGGCGCGCCGGGCTTCGGCCCGGTGGTGCAGGAAGACAATGAGCCACTGTTTCACGGCGGCTGGGAAGCCCGCGTCATGGCGATGACCGTGGCGATGGGGCGGCCCGGTGGCTGGAACATCGACATGTCGCGCTCAGCGCGCGAGAACCGGCCGCGCGAGGACTATCTCGCCAAGAGCTATTACGAGATCTGGCTCGCCGGCCTCGAGCGGCTGATGCTGGAGCGCGGCATGATCGCGACCGACGAAATCGCCGCCGGCCACGCGCTGCATCCGCCGAAGCCGAACGGCGCAAGGCTCGCGCCCGACGACGTGCCCCCGATGCTTCGGCGCGGCAGCCCGAGCCATCGCCCGGAGACAACCCCGGCGCGGTTCAAGATCGGCGACCGCGTCCGCGCCAGGATGATCAGCCCGCCCACCCACACCCGGCTGCCGCACTACGTCCGCGGCCACATCGGCACGGTGGAGCTGGTGCACGGCAGCCACGTCTTCCCCGACACCAATGCGCTCGGTGCCGGCGAGCAGCCGCAATGGCTCTACACCGTCAGCTTCGACGGCCGCGACCTGTGGGGCGAACAGGCGAACGCCAACACCTCGGTCTCGGTCGACGCCTGGGAATCCTACCTGGAGACCGCGTGATGGCGCTCGACCCCCTGGCGGCGACCCGAGCCGCCGCCGCCATCCCCGGCATTCCACGCGACGCCGACGGTCCGGTGTTTCGCGAGGCCTGGGAAGCACAGGCGTTCGCCATGGCGCTGGCGCTGCATGAGCGCGGCGTGTTCACCTGGACGGAATGGGCCGCGGCACTGGCGCGCGAGATCAAAGCGGCGCAGGCGGCAGGCGATCCCGACACCGGCGACACCTATTACCACCACTGGCTGGCGACGCTGGAAAAGCTGGTCGCGGAGAAACAGGTCACGAGCACCGCGACCCTGCATCGCTACCGCGACGCCTGGGACCACGCGGCCGACCGCACCCCGCATGGCCAGCCGATCGTGCTGCAGCCCGGCGATTTCGCGGACTGAGTCCACCTCACAAGCTCCGTCGCCCGGATGCGCGCAGCAATCTCCCGGCTGCCACTCCGCCGGACGCGACCCGCATGTCGCTGCGCGCATGCGGGCTACGCTCCAACACACGGCGTCACGCGGCGGATGAGCCGGCGCGCTTGCGCTCTTCCTCCTCGTAGAGTTCCTTCTTCGAAAGCTTGCCGACCGCGGTCTTCGGCAGCTCGGGACGAATATCCATCGCCGACACCATCTCGTGCTTGCCAAGCTTGTCGGCAAGGAATGCCTTGAGCTCCTCCAGCGTGAACGCAGCAGCGCCCTGCTTGAGCTTGATGAAGGCTTTCGGCGACTGGCCGCGATAGTCGTCATGGATACCGATGACGCTGACCTCCTCCACCGCCGGATGGGTGTAGATCGCTTCCTCGATGGTGCGCGGATAGACGTTGAATCCGCCGCACAGCAGCATGTCCTTGGTGCGGTCGACGATGTAGATGTAGCCGTCCGCATCCATGTAACCGACATCACCGGTGCGCATATAGCCGTCCGCCGTCATGATGGCTGCGGTGGCGTCGGGCTTCTTCCAGTAGCCCTTCATGACATTGGCGCCGCGCACACACAATTCACCGCGCTCGCCCTGCGCCACATGGCTGCGGCCGTCCTCGACGCTGAGGAACTTGAACGAGATCCCCGGGCTCGGCACGCCGCACGAGCCGGGCTTCTGGAGGCCCGGCACCGGCGTGAAGGTGCCGGTCGGTGAGGTCTCCGTCATGCCCCAGCCCTCCGCCAGCCGGCAGCCGGTGAGCTTCTCGAACGCCTGCTGCACCTCCAGCGGCAGCGGCGCGCCGCCGGAATTGCACCACTTCAGCGACCGCAGATCGGCCGTCGCGGTGCTCGGATGGTTGAGAATCGCGACGAACATGGTCGGCACGCCGGGGAAGGCGGTGATCTTCTTCTCCGAGATGTCCTTGATGGCCGCGGCCGCGTCGAAGCGGGTGTGCAGCACGAGCTCGGCGCCGATCCGCAATCCCAGCAGCATGTTCACGGTCAGCGCGTAGATGTGGAACGGCGGCAGCACGGCGAGAATACGCTCATGGCCCGGCTCCAATACCGGCGGCTCGGTGCGCGTGGTCTCGATGCACTGGGCGACCGCCGCGGAAAGATTGGCGTGAGTCAGCATGGCGCCCTTGGGCAGGCCGGTGGTGCCGCCGGTGTACTGCAGCACCGCGAGCGCGTCGCCGACATCGGCAATCGGATGGCGGACATAGTCCGCGCCCTGGTTCAGCAGACTCTGAAAACTGCGCTGACGATCATCGGCCGTCACCGTTGCCAGCTGCTGGCCCGCAGCGAGCTGGGCTCGCACCGCATCCGGATGCCCCGACATTTCGGCAAGGTCACCGACGACGAGCGTCTTCAGACGCGTGGTATCGAGCAGCCGCGCCATCTGCGGGTAGAGCAGCGCGAGGTCGAGCGTGACCATCACGTCGGTCTGGCTATCCTCGACCTTGTGCTCCAGCACCTTCGCCGCATCGAGCGGCGAGTAGTTGACCACCGTGCCGCCGGCTTTCAGCACGCCGAAGAAGCTGATGAGATAGTGCGGCGTGTTCGGCAGGTAGAGCCCGACATGGATGCCGGGGCCAACGCCGAGCGCCTGAAAGCCGTTGGCCGCGCGGCTCGCGAGATCGTCGAGTTCGCGATAGCTGATCCTGCGGCCCATGAAGTCGACGGCGGCCTGATCGGGCCACTGCGCTGCGGCGTCTTCGAGAATCTGCTGCACCGGCATGACCGAAATCTCGGCGTTCCAGCGCACACCGGGCGGGTAGGACTTGCTCCAGGGCTGACTCCCAGGCTGGCTCGAAGACTGGATCGCTGATTGGTCGGTCATGGTGGTTCCTCCTCGGGACATGTCGACTTATCGTTCTTGATGCTGGATCGTGGCACGCTCACCGGCGTGGGGACTGCACCTCCCACACGGCGCGCCCCGCCGTCGCGCCGTCGTCGGCAGAGACCCCAAGGGTCATGTGTCTGCCATGGGCTGCCAGCATGCCTTCGATGAGGCCCGAGAGCGCCAGGCGGCACGCCGGATGAAAGTCCGCGACGTCGCGCATCAGCCGCCATTGTGCCTGTTCGACTGTCGTCTCCGAGCGTTCGACGATCTCGTCGCCCGCCGCGCGAAAAAACCTGCGCAACAGATCAGCGAACCCTGCCGCACCGCCATGCGAGGCTGCCCCCAGCGCCGCGGCGGTCTGTGCTCCGTACTGCATCCCGATCAGGCGGCCGGTGATCCGCAGCAGGTGGCCGCCCTCGTCGGGACCGAACAGGCCGATCATGATCGGCAGCGCGGTGCGCACATACTCCATGGCATAGTCGCGATGAGCCCGCGCAAGCCGCTCCACCGGCCATGTGTCGGCCGGCAGCACTGGCGCCCTGGCGGGATCGAAGTCCGGCGCCTCGAGATGGCGCGCGAACACCAGCCGCTCGTCGGGGGCGAGATCACGGTCATACTCACAGTAGAAGCCCTCGAGACCGTCCTGGCCGTCGACGGCCTGCTTGGTGCAGACAAAGCCGAGTCGCGGATTGCCGAGCGACACGCCGTTGTGGGCATGCCAACCGCGCAGCATCGCGCGCGATACCTCGGTGGGAATGGCGCAGATCGCGGTGCCGCTCCAGATCCAGCGCGGCGGGGGATAGCGGATCCAGGCCTTGCGGTCGTTTTCGGGCATGTACTCGACATGGACCCCGCCGATCCAGTTCGAGAGGTAGTGATACTGCGCTGCAGCGACCGCTGGCGGCAGAGCGGACAGACCGAGCTTGGCGAGCCCCGGCAGAAAGCGCTCCAGGTGTTGACGGCGGAACACCCTGAACACCAGTTCGGCGGCCTCGCCGACACTGCGGCGCGTCACCACCGAGATGATCAGGCCGGTGAAATAGGCATGGTGAAGGTCGGCCACCGCCCGCCATTCGGTCACTCCGGCGCGACCATCCGTCATGAAACCTCCCTCAGTGCAGCCCGCTGCGGGGCCGTCAGCCACCACGATAGAGGACAATCGCCGATGACCTCAAGGGAGGTTTGTCAGCGCAGCAGCACGGTCGCCGCCAGCGGCACCAGGAACGAGGTCACCAGCGCATTGAGGCTCATGGCGATGCCCGCGAACACGCCGGCCACCTCGTCGACCTGGAACGCCCGCGCGGTGCCGATACCATGCGATGCAAGCCCCACCGCAAAGCCGCGGGCGCGAAAGTCGCTGATCCCGATCCGGTTCATCATCGGCGTGACGATGATCGCCCCGATCACGCCGGTCAGTACCACTGCGACGGCGGTAAGTGCCGGATCCGCGCCCAGCGTCTCGCTGATGCCCATCGCAACGCCCGCAGTGACAGACTTCGGCGCCAGCGCCAGCACGATCTCCCGCGGCAGCCCAAAGGCGCGGGCGAGCAGCACCACCGAGGCGATGGCGGTGACGCTGCCGACCACCAGCGCGACCAGCATCGGCAGCAGCGCCCGCGCGACAATCCGGCGGTTCTCATAGAGCGGCACCGCCATGGCCACGGTGGCTGGCCCGAGCAGGAAATGCACGAACTGCGCGCCGCTGAAGTAGACCGCATAGGGGGTCCCGGTCAGCATCAGGAACACGCCGACCACCCACATCGTATGCGGCACCGGATTGAGCAGCGGGTGCCGGCGCGACTTCAGCGAAACGGCATCGGCCAGGGCATAGACCACCAGCGTGACGGTGAGCCACAGCAGCGGTGTCTGCGACAGATAGACCCAGAGCGCGAACGGGTTGCTGCTCGTCGTGCCGTTCATGGCTCATCCCCCGACGATCCCAGCAGTTGCCCCGTCAGCAGGAAGGTCCCGACCGTCGCAAGCAGCGTCAGGACCACCGACAGCGCCAGCACGGCGAAGATCGCCATGCCATGGGCGGCGATCAGGTCGAGCTTCTGCACCACGCCGACGCCGGCGGGAACGAACAGCAGCGACAGGTTCGCGAGCAGCGCCTTCGACGCGCCCTCCACCGCGCCGGGCCGCAGCGGCCCCAGCGCCAGGCCTGACCAGCGATCGCGCGCCAGCAACAGCACCAGCAACGCGAGGAAGCCGAGCACCGGCCCCGGCACGGGCACGCCAATGGCGCGCACAACGATCTCGCCGCCGAGCTGGCAGAGCAGGATCAGGCTGAAGCTGGCAATCACGAGGGCCTCCTTGTGGTCTCGACGGCGCGGACCTGATCGCGCACGCCGTCCGCAATCGCTTTCCACACCTGGTTCTTGAACTGGGTCACCATCGGCGGCGCCGCAATGACCGGTGGCTCGTCGCGTTTGCGGCAGGCGTCAACCAGTTGCAGCACCCAGACCTCGCCATCTGTAAAGTACAGGTCGCCGCCGCCATTGCGTGCGATCAGCGTCGGCCCGACGCCGGAGACCTGATAGCGCGCCTCCAGGAGGCCCGCTTGCGTCAATCCGCGCGCGATGACCTCGCGCTCGCGATCGATATCGGGGGCAATGTGGTGTGTCACCGCGCCGGTGTAGTGGCTGAACCCCACCCCGCGATCGAATGTCGCCGCCGCCAGCCACACCGGCCGGCCCTGATCGCCGTGGTCCAGCACCTGCCACAGCCGGACATGGTGCCGCCGATCGGCGCTGCCGCCCTCCGGCATCTCGAAGGCGAGGTCCTCTCGCCGCCCGGCATAGAACAGCGCACTGACCGGCGCGGTCGGATAAGGACGGTGCAGCAGCACGCTGCCGAGGATATCGATGCTGGTGCGCAGTGTCACAGGGTCGGCCGGATACCAGCCCGCTCCGTGCATGGCGCAGAGAATATCGCGGGACGAGCCGATGAAGGCCAGATTGATCGGGTCGCCTGAAATACCCTGGGCCGTGGTTGTCACCATCGGCAGGCCGGCGAGCCGACGTTCATGCTCGAAGTGCTTCCACAGCGCCGGCAAGGCCACATAGGCGACGAGCGTGTAGACGACAGCACCAAGCGCGAACAGCCCGACGATCCAGGCGCCACGTGACCGGGAATGCGTATGCGACGAGAGGCCGATGATCGACAGGTCCGTTCGGAAAGCAGGCACCGCGCGATGCGGGGCCGACAGATATGAGGCTGCGAGATACATGTGCCGGCGCCTTGCGACGCCGGCACATCATGCTGAGGATCATGCCGTGAGCGGCGTCGCGGCGAACGCGGTCAGCCCTTCAGCTTCTTGGTGCACTCGCTGTAATAGCCGCCGCCCTTCTGGATCCACTTCAGGCCACCATTGCCGTTGGTCGCCTTGTTGGCGTTGTACTGGTCGACGCAGGTGTGCATGCGGGCCTTGCCGGGCGTTTCGCTGGCGTATTTCGGGTCCACCGCGCTCGGAAACACGGCTGCGCCTGCGGCCGCGGGAGCCGCCGGCGCCGCGGCGGGAGCAGCCGCAGTCTTCGGGGCAGCAGCAGGTGGGGGCGCGGCGGGAGCCGCCGGTGCCGGCGCAGGGGTCGCCGCCGCTGCGGGCGTCGCGTCCGTGCCGCACTGGCTCTTGCGGAAATCGTTCCACTTCTGGCTGCCGAGCGTGCCGGCATCCTTGGCCGCCTTATATTTTGCGCTGCACTCCTGCATGGTCAGCGCCTGGGCAGGCAAGGCTGCGGCGCACAGCAATCCGGACAGCAGCACAGCGCCAACGATCTTCCGTTCAATGGTCATCGCGAAATCTCCCTTGCAAAAGCAGATCCGGTGGATCCCGGGGCATCCTAGCCGACGATCCGGACGTTACAACGCCGCCATGCCCCAGCGGCCAAAAAAACGTGACCGAAATGTTTTGCGGCGCCCGGCGCCATTCACCTGCGGTTCAGGCGCATCCCGCGAACGTGCGCACCTCTTCGATGAACAGAGGTCACACCATGACTGTTGCGTCCCGTGCCGTCACCGCCGCATTCGCCTCCCTGCTGCTGATGGGGACCGCTTTCGCCCAGACACCTGCGCCCGCGCCGGCCCCCGCGGCGCCAGCCCCGGCAGCAAAGACCGCGCCGGCCGCACCAGCGGCCAAGACCACAGCCGCGAAACCCGAGCAGACCGCAGCTTCCAAGGAATGCTCCGCCGAAGCCGACGCCAAGGGCCTGAAGGGCAAGGAACGCAAGAAGTTCCGTTCCGAATGCAAGCGCAAGGCCGGCAAGGCTAACTGACCGTTGCAGCCCCCGGGAAACGGCGTTGCCGTTCCCGGGGGCCTCCTCCAGCGGTGCTCAGGCATGGCATCCACGCCGCCGCACGACTCTTCACGGACAGCCATGAAGCCGGCGCCCCAGCCCATGCAGGCGGTGCGATTGCAGAGTGGCGATGGCGTTGCCATAAGGAGATAAACGGGGATCGATGGGATCCGCCGCATCAGACCCTGCCAATGCCGCTCGCCTCGCCCGACCGCCTGTCGCTGATCCGCCTGCTGCCCACCCGCTCCGCCGCGCTGACCACCATCGAGACGCTCGCGCTCGGCAGCATCGGTGGCGTCATGTTCTGGTGGACAGAATTGCCTGGCGGCCTGATCTCCGGCGCCATGATCGCGGTGGCGGTCGCCGCCATCGCCGGCCGACCGCTGGCGCTGCCACCGGTGCTGTCGCACATCGTCCTGATGACGCTCGGCATATCGCTGGGGTCGATGGTGTCGCCGCAGATGCTGCGCAATATGGCCGACTATCCCATCACCATCGCGGTGCTGGCGCTGGCCACCTTCGGTGCCACGTTCGGCAGCAGCTTCTACCTGCAACGGATGCACGGCTGGGACCGCGCATCGGCGCTGCTGGCCGGCAGTCCCGGCGCGCTGTCGCAGATCATCATGCTCGCCACCGAGAAGAATGCCGACGTGCCGGGCATCGCCGTGGTGCAGACACTGCGCGTCATCATTCTCACCGCGGCGCTGCCGCTGCTGTTGAGCCTGATGGGGCTTGCTCCGCATGCCCACCTGACACTGCGCACGCCGCCGGCGACGCCGCTGTCGCTCGCCATCCTTGCGGTGGCCGCGATCGCCGTCTCGCTGGTGCTGCGCTGGCTGAAGTTTCCGGCGAGCTGGATGTTCGGCGCCATGCTGGCGTCCGGCGTGCTGCATGGCAGCGGCTGGATCGAGGGCGGCCTGCCGCTATGGGGCTATGCCCTCGCGCTGATCGGCATCGGCACATTGATCGGCACGCGGTTTGCCCGCATCAGCGGCCGCACTCTCGCCGCACATGTGCTGGCCGCCATCGGCTCGTTCGCGGTGGCGATTGCGATCTCCGCGGTGTTCGTGACCGCGATCGTGCTGACCACCGATGCCCGCCTCAGCGACCTGATCGTCGCGTTCTCCCCCGGGGCCATGGACGCCATGCTGGCGCTGGCGCTGACGCTGCACATCGACCCGGTGTTCGTCGGCGCCCATCACCTCGCGCGCTTCGTGTTCGTGTCGATTGCCACACCCGGCATCGTCCACCTGTTCGGCAGCGACGACGACGAAATCGACGATTAGCGGTTCATCGAGCCCGATCGAATTGGCTGTCTGATACGGTAGCGTATCAACACCACTCCAGGCTAGCAATACGCCAGCGTATCGAGGGCGGCGGATGAATGACAGCGGGCGCGACATGTGGATCAGGGCCGGCCTTGCCGCGCTCGCGGCCGGCGGCATCGACCGGGTCCGGGTCGAGGTGCTGGCCGAGAGCCTCGGCGTCACCAAGGGCGGCTTCTACCGCCGCTTCCGTGACCGCCAGCACCTGCTGGACACGCTGCTGGAGACCTGGGCGACCGGCCGCATCGCCGCCATCGAGCTGCAGACCCGCCCCGATGGGCAGGCCGCGCGCGACCGTCTCGCCGCGGTGATCCATCTTTATGCCGAGCGCAACAACGCCGAGGCGATGGCCATCGAACTGGCGATCCGGCAATGGGCGCGCCGCGACGCCCAGGCGGCCGACGCCGTCGCGGCGGTGGATGCCGCGCGCCTGAAGAACGTCGAACGGCTCTATGTCGCGGCCGGCCTCGGCGCCGACGATGCCCGCGCCCGCGCCTTCCTGTTCTACTCGTTCGTGTTCGGACAGGGCCTCATTCAGCTCGAGACCAAGGGGCCACGGCACCGCGACCGTCTGGTGGAAGCCTGCGCCTTGCTGCTGACCGACCTCGCCCCGCTGGGCGCAACGGCCTGAGAGCATGTGCGGGACGTCAGCCCCGCCGCGCCACGGCGGCGCGCAGTCCCCACAACGCGAACGCCGCCATCAGCAGCGAAATCAGCACATTGTAGCCGGCGAGCGACAGGCCGAGGAAACGCCACTGCACCTCGTCGCAGCGTACGACCTTTACGGTGTCGAGCCGCTCCAGCAGGCTGCCGGCACTGCCGAGATCGGCGATCGGACCGCTGCAGTCGGTCGGGCCGGGCCAGAAGCCCCATTCGACGCCGGCGTGATAGCCGCCAAGCACCACGTTGGCCAGCAAGGCCAGAAGTAGAAGCCCGAAGCCACCCGCCAGCAAGGGGCGGGCCACGCCGCCCCTGGCCGCGAGCGCCACGACCAGCGCGAGCGGGATGGCAAGATAGTAGGCATAGCGCTGCTCGAGACAGAGTGGACAGGGCTGGATGCCGAGCACCAGCTGGAAGAACCAGGCGCCGCCGATGGTGGCCGCCGCGATCAGGGCAATGGCGCCGGCCGCCAGGGCGCCCCTGCTGCCGTCCAGGCCCGATGACGTCGGCTTCACGCTGGCTGCAACGCTCACGATGATCTCCCCTGCTGCGGCTTCGCCTCCTATCGTGCTCACCCCGGCCTGTCGAGACAACTTCGTTCACGAATGAGGTATCGCGAGAGGGACCGCCGCGCCCGGCGAATGGGCGGTGGACGGCCCGCCCTTCAGCCAATGGCCGGTTGACCCGGCAGGCGGGCCGGATATAGTCCGCCCGCTTCGAAGGTCCTGCCGTTGCCACGGCTGGGGTCTCGTGGGCCCCTGTGGCGGAACTGGTAGACGCGCTCGACTCAAAATCGAGTTCCGCAAGGAGTGCTGGTTCGATCCCGGCCAGGGGCACCAATCCGATACGCCACCTGAGAGTTTATCGTATCGATTTCAAAACCATGGCTCCGCATGGCCTTCGATTTCCCTGCCCGCTCGAGGTCGGAAGGGAAAACCTGACGCCCCCTCAATCAAGTGTGCCGGCCGCAGCCTGGTATGGAATCGTTACGCCGATCCGACTCCAGCATCTGCCGGATAGGCTCGCGGCGAGGTCCACCAAGACGCCCCCAGCATTGAAATCAGTATTCCGCAAGCGATCTCCAGGCCCCCCTGAAACAACATAAAGCGGTCTTGGTGATTCCATATCAATAGGATCACTCCCGCGCATATCAGGTAGATCGCCCAACCAATTTTAAGACGCCGCTCTTTGGGCCCCGGGGCTCCACGCGCGGGGGAGGCGACCCGCTGGACCAAGCGATAGAGAAACATGATGGGAAAAGCGTAGCTTGCTGCTTGCGCCGGGAGGAATGCGAAAGCAATTATCACTTGCCCCCATTCGCCATTTGTCGTGCCGCTGAAATCGGACCACATCCTCTGCGCGTTGGCGCCGATCGCCTTCCAGATATCGGCCTCTACGAAGCAGCGATAAGTCTCATACGGGGTGAGATCAGAAATTTCTTTGGTGCAATCGGTCATCGTCCCACACCCTTACGCATCGCTCCCCGCCACCTCTGAAAGCATCAGCAGCTCCACGTATCACGTGTGCTGCTCATCAACCGATCATTGGGGCGAATGGCCAGCACGTCAATACAGATGAGGGCCGGCGATTGACGCAACCCTTGGTGCAACAAGGCACTGAAAGCATCTTGGCGCGCTGGAAATAAATCAAGGGCCGGGAAGCTCGATGCGGTCGGCAACCGAGATGCTCCCGGCCACAGCGAGGTCGCGACATGCATCGCACGATCCCGGCTCGCGAATGAACCGTCGTTCTCCACGCAAGGCGGACTGAAGCAACGACGCCGACCCGAGGTCTGACGCCGTCATGAAGGCGCTAGAGTTCAATCACCACCGCGAGCTGGCCGATGAGACGGGCAACCTCCTCGAGATCGTCGTCGTTGTGCTGATCGACTGCGCGTGCGAGCCGCTCGACGCACTCGCCATAGCTCACCAGAGCGAGAGACGATGGCTCGACGGCAAGAGTTTGCAGATCCTGTTCCATAGATCGCATTCCCGTGTGGTTGCCCGCTTTCTTGATAGCAGCGTTTCCTGCCCACCGCAGCTTACAGCTTCGTTAGGTTTCGACCATCGAGGGGCGCATCGCCGCTGTGATGGAAACGTCTGGAAACAGCCCCGGCGCACGGCGCCGGCCCGGCCCGATGCCCGCGCCGAAGCTGTTTACATCCCCTCGTTTTGAACTAGCATTTTCGCCGATCTTTCGACGGGGGCCGGCTGGCGCCATGAGGGTGCCGATCCGGAAAGCGCGGCAGATCCAAGGATTGACGCGTGTGTTTTGCGTGTGCGGACGCCGGGACCGGCGACCTCGATCGAGGTCGTCGCCCGCAGGGTCGCGCGCGCCCTTCATCCATTGCCGGAGGGCCACCATGAACGATATCGATATGCGGGTGTTCGCCCGCAACGCGGGCGTCAATGTCACATTTCCAGCCGGCAGTATCGTGTTCAGCCGCGGCGACGACGGCAGCTGCATGTATGTCGTCCAGTCCGGCGTGATCGAGATGATGATCGGCGATACGGTCGTCGATATCTGCGGCCCGAACGAGGCGCTCGGCTTCATGTCGATGATCGACGCTTCACCGCGCACGTCGACGGCCCGGGTCCGCGAGACCGCCGAGCTGTCGGTTCTCGATCAGCGCAAATTTCGCTTCATGATCGACGAGATCCCGAATTTCGCGATGTATATCATGGCCGCGATGGCGCGCCGCATCCGCGGCATGAGCAACGTGATCTGACGCTCCGCGTCAGGGCAGGCACGCACCGGCCGTGACGCGCCCCCTCCGTGGCCCGCACCACGGGAATCGGATCGCGCTGACGGCCGCCCATCCCTCAGCGCACCGCCGTGAGCTCAGCGTGCAGGTGCCTTGACGCGGCGGTCGCCGGGCGCGTCGGTCAGCACGATGGTTGCGGTCATGCCGGCACTCAGCGTCACCCCGTCGGGCACCCTGTCGATGGCGATGCGGACGGGAATGCGCTGTGCCAGCCGCACCCAGCTGAAGGTCGGGTTGACGTTGGCGATGAGGTCGCCGGCGATGGCATTCTCGCGGTCGGTGATGGCGCGCGCCACGCTCTGGACATGGCCCTGAATCGGCTCGGGATAGCCCATCAGGCGAACCGACGCCGGATCACCGACCCTGATGTTGCGCAGCTTGGTCTCCTCGAAATAGCCGGCGATGTAATAGGAATCGCTGTCGACGATCGCCACCATGGCACGGCCGGCCGTGGCATAGTCGCCGCGATCGACCAGCAGGTTGGTGACATGACCATTGACCGGCGAACGCACCTCGGTGCGGGCGAAGTTGAGCTTCGCCACGCCGAGCGCAGCCACCGCCTGGTCGTAGGACGCCTGGGCCGACAGCGCCGCGCTGCGGGCCTGGGTCAGCGCCTCCTCCGAGATCGACACCGAGCTCAGTTTCTCGCGCCGCTCGAGCTCCTCCTGGCGCTGGTCGTAGACGGTCTTGGCGCCGGCAAGCGCGGCCTCGGCCTGCGCCAGCGCGAGCTGGTAGCGCGCCGGATCGATGGTGAAGAGAACGTCGCCGATCCTGACCTCCTGGTTGTCCTTGATCCGCAGGTCGACCACCGCGCCGGCGACATCGGGCGCGACATTCACCACATTGGCCCGAACCCGGCCATCACGCGTCCAGGGGCTATCCTCATAGGTCCGCCACAGATACCAGCCGGCGACCGCCGCAAGCACGACGGCAGCGAGGGTCACGGCAACACGAATGATGGAGGTCAGGCTGGGCATCGTTCTTCCGGACGATCAGAGGGTTGTGGTGACGAAGGCGCCGAGCAAAATCACATACAGGGCGGTATTGAACAGCGGCGGGTGCCAGACAAAGCGGTAGACGCCAAGCCGGTCGAGCAGCGCCCGCGCCAGATACCAGGCGACCGTGGTCCCCAGCAGATAGCCCACCAGCGGCGGCAGGAACACACCGTCGAGATTGATTTCCTTGATCATGTCGCCACCGCCTCGCTGGAGATTAAGGGCGCAGCCGGCGCCGGCTGGAAGAAGCCGGCATGCAGGCGCAGCGTCGCCTCGATGTTGTAGAGCGCCTCCGCGGCGCGCGTCGAGACCACGCCGTCACCATCGGCGAGCACCTGCTGCCGGGCGCTGACCAGGATCGCCAGCGGCATCTCCGGTGACCGGCTGCGCGCCATGCCGGCGAAATAGGTGGCGAGCGCGGCCAGAGCGCCCTGCACGGAGGCCGCCACCGGCGGCGCCAGCGCCGGCCGCAGGCTGCGCAGCACCAGAACGTTGAGGCCGATACGCAGGCCGGCGAGGCTCGCCTGCAGGTGGGCCCGCTGGCTCTCGACCATCGGATCGAGCCGCATGAACAGCGCATTGATGCGATCGAACATGCGGCTCTCGAAGATCGAGCGTGGTTCGACCGCGGCACCACCGGTGATCTGCTCCAGGTCGCGGAACAGGCCGCGTGTCAGGCGCTGCACCGCCCACTCCGTGCCGAGCGGCCGCAGCAGGCCCAGCGCCGCGGCGCCGATCCCGATGCCGACGACATAGCTGATGGCACCGTTGATGAAGGCCGCGAAGTCATAGTTCATGGCATTGGTGAGGCCGATCAGACCTCCGGCGACGAAGATCAGCGGCATGGTGTAGGGAATGGCCACGGGCACGGCCAGCAGCAGGCCGCAGACCAGGAAGAACGGCGCCAGCGCCACGACCAGCGCCGGGAATGTGGCGAGCGGCGGCAGCAGCGCAAACAAATAGACGGCTGCGATCAGCACGCCGACCAGCCCCATCTTGAGGAATTGGGCAGAAGCGGCCGCCGGATTGTCGCGCGCCCCCATCACGGCGCACATGATTCCGGCGAAGGTCACTGCCGTCGGCCCGTTCGGCCACGCTGACAGGATCCAGAACGCGCTCGCGATCACCACTGTCGCCGCCGACACGAGGCCGCCGACCACCGCGAGCGAGACATCGCGATAGGGCCGGAACGACGGCGCCGCGTCATCGCCAGGAAGACGCCGCCCAAGCGCGATATGGGTCCGGATCCAGACCGTCTCACGCCACATCGTCAACACGTCGCCGAGGCGCAGCAGGATGCTGCGCACCAGGAGCGCGTCCGGATCGGTCGACAACGACTGCACCGGCGGCAGCCGCGCATCGATCTCGCCCTTGAGTGCGCGCTCCTCCTCGCCCTCCTCGCGCGCGTCCTCCGGCGTCCTGGCGCCGGCCGACGCAGCAATGTGGGCGGCAGAGCGCTCAAGCAGCGGCTGCAGCACTGCTGCCGTCTCCGGCTGCCGCGCCTGCAGCACGGCAAAACGGTCGTAGACCGACATCAGCAGCGCCAGCAGGGACAGGAGCTTGCCCTCGAACTGGCGGATCACCGCATCGACCGCGCGCAGCGCCGGCGTATCGATCACCGCAAACACCCGCAGCGCATCCAGCGCGATCACCGCCGAAATGATCTGTCGTCGATCGGCGAGCCCTTTGGCCTCGCCCTCGCGCCCGCCGAGGGCATCGCCTGCCCACCTCGCCATGCTCGGCAGCGTCGCGTCCAGCGCCTTGCGCAAGGCGTCGCCGGCGCGCTGCGGGAACACGACATGGTGCATCAGCGCGCCGCAGGCGATGCCGAGCATGATCTCGAGACAGCGCGCCACGGCGAAATCGAACGCCTGGTCCGGCGCCAGCGCTGCCGGCAGGCCGATGATCGCGGCGGAATATCCGGACAGCATGCCGACATAGGACTGCGGCGCATCACGCAGGTAGATCGAGACGGAGGTGCCGAGCCCGATCCAGACCGCAAGCGCGAGACAGAACAGCTCGGGCGCATTGGAGAACAGGCTCACCAGCACGAGCGACGCCACCGCCCCGATCAGGGTGCCCAGCACGCGGTACAAAGACTTTGCCAACACCATGCCCGCAAGCGGTTGCGACACGATGTAGACGGTCGTCACCGACCAGCTCGGCTGCGACAAGTCGAGGCGAAACGCGATATACAACGCCAGCATCGCGGCGATGAAGGTCTTTACCGAGAACAGGCCATCACGCCAGTTCAGCCGTCGGAAAATCTGCAACATGGGGGAATGGTAGCGGAACGGATCGAAAGAGACGACGGTGCGTTAGCACCCTTCGCTGTCATCGACACCCGGCACGGCAGCATGCCTGAGCCGATCGACCGGCAGGGCCGATATCTGTCCGCCGCCATCGCTTTGCCCAACATTCCCCCGATTGTGGAGGGACCATTCCAACGTGGTTAAGCCATACTTAACAAGTCTTTGCGAAGAGGCGTCGGGGGTGGTTGAAGCAGTGGGGAGCACGGCTTGACCTTGCGAACGACACTGGGCGTCGCGGCACTGCTGGCGCTTGCGGGCGCTGCGGCAGCGACGGCCATCGGCTATGCCCACCTCCAGGACATGTCCCTCGCCGCGGCCGGGCAGGCCGATCCGGCGCACGAGTTCCCGACCGCCAACGCCGATACCAAGACGGATCGCCTGCCGATCCCGGCGCCGTTCCGGCTCGCGTCCTACGCGCTGTCGGATGCGGCCGCCCCGGCCAACCCCGTGAGCCAATACGCCTCGGCGGAGCCCGGCGTGACGCCAGATCTCGGGCTTCCCGGAGACATGAAGCCGTCGGTGACGGAGGCTGCCCCGGCAAGGCCGAAGGCCGCCGCCGCACCGCCTCCGGCCAAGCCGGCCAAGCCGACCAACGTCATCCTCAACGATGCGCAGATCGCCAGCCTGAAGCAGCGCCTGAGGCTGAGCCCGGCGCAGGAGCCCTATTGGCCTGAGATCGAAGCGGCGCTGCGCGGTGTGGTGAAGCAGATATATGAAGCCAACAAGAACGCCCGCGGCAAGCCGGTCCCGGTCGATACCAACACCGCGGAAGTCGAACGGCTGAAGACCGCGGCCATGCCGCTGCTGATGCAGATGCGCCCCGATCAGAAAGCCGAGGTGATCAACCTCGCGCGCATCATCGGCATGGAAAAGCTGGTCGCGATGCTGTAGCGGCCTGCGCCTGTATCCAAAGCTCGTGAGAACATCGCGGCGCGCGCAGAACCAGGACACCGGGCGCCTGGGCTGTGATCACACTGTTTCTTGACCTCCTGACCCTTGACTTGCCGCCCGTTCCCGACGGCAATACGGCGTGTTGAAGGTGGGCCGCGCGGGGCGGCGCGGCCGCCATGAACATTGTCACCCACGATCGATTTCAGGAGCTGCGATGTTGAAAGTCGTCGTCCCCGCCCTAGCGCTGCTGCTGTTACCCCTGAGCGGCGCCTGCGCCGCCGAGATCACCGGCATTCCCCACGTGGTCAATGGCGATGCCGTAACCATCGGCAAGACCCGCATTCGCCTCGCCGCGGTCGCGGCGCCCGGGCTCGAGCAGCTGTGCATCAATGCCGCCGGCGAGCGCTGGACCTGCGGACTGGCGGCGCGCGACGAACTCGCCAAGCATGTCGAGAGCAGATCGTGGAGCTGCCAGGTTCTGCGCGCCGACCGCTATGGCCGCTCGGTGGCCAAGTGCACCATGGATGGCGAGGACGTTGCCAAATGGCTGGTGCGATCCGGCTGGGCGACCGCCGTGACGCGGATTTCGCATGACTATGCCGCCGACGAGGCCGAGGCCAAGGCGGCAAAGGTCGGCCTGTGGGCCGGGGCATTCATCGCGCCGCCCGAATGGCGCCGGCGCAACAAGCAGGCACCGGTGCTGGGCAGCCTCGACATCACCCGCGCTTCACGCGCGACCCTGCTGCACGGGCGCTCCGCCTCCACCCCGCCATCGCCCGACTGTGCCATCAAGGGGCATGTCAACTGGTCGGGCACCTGCATCTACCATCTGCCCGGCAGCCGCTGGTATGCCCGCGTGACCATGCAGCCCGACAACGGCGACCGCTGGTTCTGTTCGCGCGAGGAAGCCGAGCTCGCCGACTGCCGCGAAACCAAGCGATAGGCGCCGGCCGGCGCGGTGCCCGCCTTCACGCCTTCGCAGGCGTGCGTCGCTCCACCACCAGTGTCTGGATCGCCCGGCCAAAATACCCGGTGGTATCGGCCAGCCGCGCGATCGACAGGCCCGCCCCGTCCGGGCCGGAATAGGATTCGGCGTTGACCAGAATCCAGTCTCCGATCGGCTGCCGCGCAAGATTGATGGTCAGATCGGCGTTGATGAAGGTCCACTGCGCGAAGTCCAGCGTCGGCGCCGTGCCGTTACAGAAATCCGAGGCAATCACGGCGCGCAGCAGCGGCGACAGTGACTGGCCTTCGACCAGCGGCAGGTTGGCGCGGAACCAGATCGCCGCCGGCCCCTGGGCGATGAAACGACCGAACGCCGGCCGCATCGTCATGGTGCTGAGAAACACATTGCGCGACGAATCGCCGACATCCTCGGGGCATTGATCCGGCCCGGGAACGTCGAGCGGCGGCGTCACCGCCGGGTCCGGAATGACGTTGGCGACCGTCCTGATCTTGAGCACGCTCGCGCGCACCACCTCGACACCATCGGCGAGCAGGCGAACGTCGCAGAGCTGGATCTTGCGCCCTTCCCGGATGACCGCGCGCGAGAACGTCAGCGGCCCGACCGGCACCGGCCGCATCAGGTCGATGGTCAGGCGCGCGACATGCATCGGCACCGGCGCGGGCATGGCCTCGGCGATCCAGGCGATCAGCGCCGCCGGCGGCGAGCCATGCTGCGCACGCGGATCCCATGGCCCGCCCGCGAGCGGGCTGGTCCACACCCGGTTTCCATCAACCCTGAAGATTGCGTCACGAGGTGCCGCAGTCATGACCGCACGCACCGGCAGCATCGTGGCATCGGCGCAGCCATCACAGCGGCGGATCGACCGCCTCGTCGTACTCCTTCTTGAAGCGTGCGATCAACTCGGCGGCTGGCATCACCTTGTCGATGCTGCCGACGCCCTGTCCGCTGCCCCAGATTTCCTTCCAGGCCTTCGGCCGCACACGTTCGCCGCTGGCGTCGGTGCCGAAACTCATCTTGGACGGGTCAGACACCGGCAGGTTCTCGGGATCGAGGCCCGCGGCGAGGATCGACGGCTTGAGGTAGTTGCCGTGCACGCCGGTGAACAGGTTGGAGTAGACGATGTCCTCGGCCCCGGAGGCGGTGATCATCTCCTTGTATTTCTCGACCGCGTTGGCTTCCTTGGTCGCGATGAACGCCGAGCCGATATACGCGAAGTCCGCGCCCAGCACCCGTGCGGCACGAATGGCACGGCCGGTGGCGATGGCTCCCGATAGCGCGATCGGTCCATCGAACCAGCGCCGCGTCTCGGCCACGAACGCGAATGGCGAGATCTGGCCGGCATGGCCGCCGGCGCCGGCCGCGACCAGCACCAGGCCATCGGCACCCTTCTCAACCGCTTTGCGGGCGAACTTCTGGTTGATCACATCGTGGAAGGTAATGCCGCCCCAGGCGTGCACCGCCTGATTGAGATCCTCGCGCGCGCCCAGCGACGTGATGACCATCGGCACGCGATACTTCTCGCACAGCGCCAGATCGTGATCGAGCCGGTTGTTCGACTTATGGACGATCTGATTGACGGCAAACGGCGCCGACGGCCGCTCGGGGTGCGCCCGGTCGTAGGCCGCGAGTTCTTCCGTGATCCGCGCCAGCCATTCATCGAGCAATTCCGGCGGTCGGGCATTCAACGCAGGAAACGATCCGACGATGCCGGCCTTGCACTGCGCGATCATGAGGTCAGGGTTGGAGACGATGAACAGTGGCGAGCCGATCACCGGCAGCGACAGACGACCCCTAAACAAGGCAGGCATGGTCATTCGGAAGATCCCTATCCCTTGGCTTACACGAACCCTTGGCTCAAACGAACCTTGGCTCAAACGAAATTGTTCGTTGTTGGCCGGGCGCAGACGGCCCCGCATCGGCTAACGATGCCAGATGGGTGGCAGGGAAGGCAATCTTGCAATCGGTATGGCTGGCCGCACCAATGGCGCCCGTCGTCCGCGACTACTGGCACAATGCCCGTATTACGAAATTTTCGACCCTGCACTCACCGAGGTCTTCCTTCTTGCCGGACAGCAGCACATTGGCCGGGCAGCTTTCGGCGGAATCAGAATCAAGGCTTTGCCCGTCCTTGTAGCCCTTGTCGGTGCAGAGCTTGGCCGCCGCAGACTTGCAGTCCGGCGCCCCGTTCGCCGCCACCGGGCACTTGACCCGCCCGGCGACCATCTTGCCCTTGGAAAGACGTGTCAGGCTGTCGGTGGCATCCTTCGCCTGGGTGTTGAAATCGTCGATTGTCTGCCGCGGGGACTTGAGCGTCGGCCAGCCGAGCGGCGGATCGCTGAAGAATTTTCCGATCTCATCGACCAGCCCCGAACGCTCTGGCGACAGCGGCGCCGGCGACTGGGGCGCGACCTGCACCACGGGCGGCGGCACCAGCGGGACCTGCGGATTGGAGGCGGTTTGCGCCCATGCTGTCGCGGCCATGACAGCTGTACATGCGATGCCACACATCGCCACAAGGGCCGGACGCCCGATCATGCGCGATCGATCACCCATTGCCGCACCGGTCCTTCCCCCGCCAGCCGAGACATCATCGGACACACTATAGCGCTTTCACACCGTGTGGATACGGGCCGAGCGCGTCAAAACAACGCGTCGCGCGCCCTCCGCACAAAACGGCGCACTTGTCCGCTTCAGATCGAGCCCGATCGCGTCAGAACATCCGCAGCGCGATGACAAAGCCGAGCAGCAGCACGCCGACACCTGCGGCGACCCACAGCCCGAGATGCTTCTCGATCCGCACCCGGATCCATTCGCCATAGCGGTTCATCAGAATGGCGACGATGAAGAAGCGGCCGCCCCGCGCGATGATCGAGAACAGCACAAACAGCAGCAGATTGTAGCCGGCGAACCCGGACGTGATCGTGACGATCTTGTAGGGGATCGGGGTCAAACCCTTGAGCAGGATGATCCAGGCGCCATACTCGGCATAGGCCGTACGGAATTGCTCGACACGGTCGCCATAGCCGTAGAGATGGATCAACCACTGTCCGATCGAGTCGAACAGGATCGCGCCGATCGCATAGCCGGCCACGCCGCCCAGCACCGACGTCACGGTGCAGACCACCGCATAGAGCCATGCCCGCTGCGGACGCGCCAGCGACATCGGGACCAACATGACATCCGGGGGCACGGGAAAGAACGAGCTCTCGGCGAACGAGACCGCGCCCATGATCCAGAGCGAATAGGGCTTGTCGGCGGCGGCTACGCACCAGTCGTAAATACGTCTCAGCATGGGGCGATGAAGCACCGTCCGGTGGATTTGTCCATGTCGGCAATGACGATTGACCGAGATTCAGCGCTGTTTGTGCCGCCGATCACCTGCAATGGCAACAATTGGCCGCCGGTTCAGGCCGGCAGCCGTCTGTTTGGCCAATTTCGCAGCACTTTTAGGCAGCTTTTCGGCAATGCCCAGAAGACGTTCACGCCGGTCCATTTCGGCCCAGACGTCGGCCGGGCGCACGCCGGCGGAGGCCCAGAGCACCGCCAGGTTGTAGAGCAGGTCCGCGCTTTCCCGAATGACCGCGTCCGGCTCACCGCCGACAGCATCGATGGCGACCTCGATGGCCTCTTCCGCCACCTTCTTGGCCATCTTGGCAGGGCCCTGCTGAAACAGCCGCGCAGTGCGCGACTCGGCGGGATCGAGATCCCGCGCCGCCAACACCGCAGTGTAAAGCCGTTCCAGCGAATCACTCATCTCGCTGAGAATAGACAAAACACATGTCCCTGGTGTTAACGGCCGGGCTGCAAAAGGCCGCACCCGCCGCCGGTTGACCAGCGGCGGGCAGGTCCTGAAGCGGGGGTCTCACCAGCCCCCATAGTAGCGCGGCCCATAGCCCGGGCCATAATATCCGGGGCCACCATAGTAGCCGGGCCCGCCGTAATAGTAGCGGTCACGATAGTAATCGCGGCGCTGCTGCTCCGCGATCACACCGCCGATGATACCGGCGACGGCGCCGAATGCAGCAATCGCCGCGGCATTGTTGTTGCCATAGTGACGGCGCGCACGACGACGCGCGGCGCTGAAATCCGTCACCGCGCTGGAGGTCAGCTCCATGGACACGGCCTTCGCCTGTCGCGGCGCAGCCGCGCGGGCCTGCACCGGCGGCGCCTCGACCACGGTCGCGATGAGGGCCGCGACCACCGCCAGGGCCACACCACGGCCCGCGGATGACAGCAGATTCCGACGCATCGACATCTCAGCACTCCTCCGATCCCCCGGGTCCATTCCCGAACCGAACGAGGGAAAACGAATGGCCCTTCATCGGGTTCCATGCCGGGGTGCGGCGAAATGACATTTGGCAGCACGCATCCCGCCAATCCACGTAACCTGCTACCATTCCCCGGCCCAGGCGCGCGTTTGCTCATCCGCCGGGCCGAAACCGCAACCTCTCCGGCATCGCCCGGACCTCAACGGCTCGCCGATGCCACGCATCTTCACCCGCCGCGCGATCCTGCTCAACACGGCGATCTCGGCGCTGCTTGTCGGCCACCGCAGCGAAGCCGCCACCGCCGTGCGCTTCACGTTCGACCGCCCGTTCGACGGCACGATGACACCGTTCTTCAGCGCCGCGGCCCGGGGATTGTTTCGCAACGAAGGTTTGATGGTCACGATGGACAGCGCCACGGGGTCGCCTGATGTCATCGCCCGTGTCGCCGCCGGAACGAGCGAACTCGGGCTTGCGGACCTCAACGCCCTGCTGCGCTTTCGTGACGATGATGCGGCGCCGCCGGTGAAAGCGGTGTTCATCGTGTTCGATCGCGCGCCCTATGCGCTGATCGCCCGACGCAGCCGCGGCATTCGCACACTGGCCGACATGGAGGGCAAAACCCTTGGTGTCGCCGACAGTGACCTGTCCTACCGGTTCTGGCCGGATCTCGCCCGCCTCAATCGCATCGACGCCACACGTGTCAAGATCGAGAAGATCAGCGCCAACGTGCGCGAGCCGATCTTGTCCGCCGGTCAGGTCGACGCCATCACCGGCTTTTCCTACCTGTCGGCGCTCAACCTGAAAGACCGCGGCATTCCGGCTGATGACCTCGCCGTGTTGCGCTTCGCCGACTATGGATGCGCGGCCTACGGGCAGGCGGTGATCGTCAATCCCGCATTCGCGGAGCGGCACGCCGACGCGGTGCGCGGCTTCCTCCGCGCTCTCATCGCGGGCATCCGCCTCACATATGACAACCCCGCGCAGACAATCGACGATGTGATCGCACAGATCGACGGTGCTTCGCGCGATCTCGAGCTGGAACGGCTGCGCCTCGTTCTCAACGACAACATCGTGACCGACGAGGTGCGATCGCACGGCCTCGGCACCATCGACGCGGCACGCTTCAACGCGGCGCGGGACGCGCTCGCAGCCGGCTTCAAGTTCCGCAAAACCCTCCGTGTCTCGGACGTCGTCGACGACACGCTGCTGCCGCCCGCCGACGCGCGGCGGATCAATTGAGTGCAAAAGCACGCCCGGCGGCTGTATTCCCCCGACGTCCTTAACTACAATGGGCCTCCACGCCTGCCCATCTGACGGGATCACGGAATGCCGCTTCTTCGTCTCTACGCCCGTGTTCTGCATCTGCTCGGCAAGGAGGGACGGCTCGGCTGGATCCTCGCCGCCGCCAACATGCTGCTGGCGATGGCCCAGTTCGCCGAGCCGGTGCTGTTCGGGCGCATCATCGATGCGCTGTCGACCGCGCCGGCGACGGGCGGTCTGGCGGCGACCCCGGCCAATGTCTGGCCGCTGCTCGGCACCTGGGTGGCGTTCGGCCTGTTCACCATCGGCTGCGGGGTGCTGGTCGCGTTACACGCCGACCGGCTGGCGCACCGGCAGCGGCAAGCCGTGCTGACGAGCTATTTCGATCACATCCTGCAGCTGCCGCTGACGTTCCACAGCGGCACGCACTCCGGCCGGCTGATGAAGGTGATGCTGCAGGGCACCGATGCGCTGTGGCGGCTGTGGCTCGGCTTCTTCCGCGAGCACTTCGCCGCGATCATGTCGCTGCTCGTGCTGCTGCCGCTGTCGCTCTACCTCAACTGGCGGCTCGCGATCCTGTTGTTCGTGCTGTGCGTCGTGTTCACCGTCCTCACCACGCTCGTGGTGCGCAAGACCTATGCGATGCAGAGCGAAGTCGAGCAGCACTTCAGCGATCTCGCCGCACGCGCTTCGGACTCGCTCGGCAACGTCGCGCTGGTGCAGAGTTTCGTGCGCATCGACGCCGAGGTCCAGGGGCTGCGCAGCATCGCCGACAAGCTGCTGTCGGTGCAGATCCCGGTTTTGTCGTGGTGGGCCGTGGTCGCGGTGATGACCCGCGCCTCGACCACCATCACCATTCTCGCGATCTTCGTGGTCGGCATCATCCTGCACGGCCAGGGCCTCGCCACCATCGGCGAGATCGTGATGTTCGTGTCGTTCGCCACCATGCTGATCCAGAAGCTCGAGCAGGTGGTGTCCTTCATCAACAGCATCTTCATGGAAGCGCCGCGGCTGAAGGAGTTCTTCGACGTACTCGACGCGGTGCCGGCGGTGCGCGACCGTCCGGGCGCGATCGATCCCGGCCGCCTGCAGGGTCTCGTCGAATTCAACGACGTGTCGTTCTCCTACGATGGCAAGCGTCCGGCGATCCAGGACCTGTCGTTCACCGCGCTGCCTGGCGACACCATCGCCCTCGTCGGCCCGACCGGCGCCGGCAAGTCGACCGCCATCGCACTGCTGCACCGCGCCTTCGATCCGCAATCGGGCATCATCAAGATCGACGGCATGGACATCCGTGCGCTGAAGCTGGGCGCGCTGCGCCGGAACATCGGCGTCGTGTTCCAGGAGGCGCTGCTGTTCAATCGCACCATCGCTGACAACCTGCGGGTCGGCAAACCGGATGCGACCGAGGCCGAAATGCGCGAGGCGGCCGCGCGCGCCCAGGCGCTGGAATTCATCGACCGCGGCGACCTCAAGTTCGAGACCAACGCCGGCGAGCGCGGCCGCATGCTGTCCGGCGGCGAGCGCCAGCGCCTGTCGATCGCCCGCGCCCTGCTCAAGAACCCGCCGATCCTGATTCTCGACGAGGCCACCAGCGCGCTCGACGCCGTGACCGAGGCCAAGGTCAACGCCGCGCTCGACGCGGTGATGCAGGGCCGTACGACCTTCGTGATCGCGCATCGGCTGTCGACCATCCGCAACGCCACCCGAATCCTGGTGTTCAAGGACGGCAAGGTGATCGAAAGCGGAACTTTCGATGAACTCGTGGCGCAAGGCGGACATTTCGCCGATCTGGCCCGCGCCCAGTTCATGGTTCAGAACGATGCGCCGCCCGCACAGATCACGAACGCCGCGGCGCAGATGTGATCGACGATGCCGGCGGCATCGAACCGGACGTCGAAATTTGGCCCCTTTCATGTTGGAATCCGGGGCAATCCCATCATATCGCCGGGAAGGGCATGGCCTCTGTTCCCGCTGGCCGAGACAGGATAAGTTTGCCGCCGCGCGAGTGTCCCATGAATGCGCGTCGGCCACCTTCGGATCGTGCACGGCTTGATCGAGGGGCGCTTGATGGTGGACGTTGAACTCAAGGAGCGTTCGCGCCCGTCATGGACGAACGCCGCTTGCAAGGACCGGAATCGGAAAGTGCCATCTCTGATCGCCTCGACACGCCAATCCCTGCTGTGCTGCCTCGCCGTGGTGGCCTGCCTCACGATGCTCACTGCGTCCCGCCCGGCCCATGCGGAAGCCGCACTGGTGATCGAAGCCGACAGCGGCAAGGTGTTGTACGCCGAGAACGCGGCCTATCCCTGGTATCCAGCCTCAGTCACCAAGCTGATGACGGCCTATGTCGTGCTCAGGGCAATCAAGGACGGCCGGCAGACGCTCGACAGCCTGATCACGGTGTCGCCGATCGCGTCGGGGCAGGCGCCGTCCAAGATGGGATTTCGCGCCGGCACGCAGCTCACCGTCGACAACGCCCTCAAGATGATGATGGTGAAGTCGGCGAACGATATGGCGGTGGTGCTCGCCGAAGGTCTCGACGGCTCCATCGAGGGGTTCGCCGACGAAATGAACCGCACTGCGCAACGCCTCGGCATGACGCAGACCCATTTCGTCAACCCGAACGGCCTCCCGGCGGACGGGCATGTCAGCTCGGCGCGCGACCTCGCCATCCTGGCCCGCGCCATCATCCACGACCTGCCGGAATATGAATATTACGTGCATATCCCGGCGATCAAATTCGGCCGCCGCGTCACCCGCAACTTCAACAGCCTGATCGGGCGCTATCCCGGTGCCGACGGCATGAAGACCGGCTTCATCTGCGCCTCCGGCTTCAATCTGGTCGCCTCGGCGACCCGTAACAACAAGCGCCTGATCGCCGTGGTGCTCGGCGCGTCGTCGTCCAGTATGCGCGCCTACAAGGCCGCACAGCTGCTTGAACGCGGTTTCTCCGGCAACGGCCTCGCCTGGCTGACGCCGTCGCTCGGCACCGTCGACGCGCTGGTGCCGGTCAACGCCGATCCGCCCAACCTGCGTGACGACATGTGCGGACCGCATCGCAAGCGCCAGCAGGCCCCCGAATCCGATGACGACAATGCCGGCACCGTGGCTGCCGGCGAGGGCGGCGTGTCGCTGTTCGCCGGCCTGCAGCCCAGCCAGGCCAAGGCCGCGGAGTTGCTGGCAGCAGCGCCCAGCGCGGCCGAACCGGTGATCGTCTATACAGGGCCGAAGCGGACCGGCGCCGCGTTGATCGCCGTCAATGCCGCGGATACGGAAGCGCAGACCCCCAAGGCCAAGGGCAAGCGAGCCAAGGGCCGGCAGAAGCCGGACGCCGCCCAGACCGTGGCCGCCAAGCCGGATGCAAAATCCGAGGGCAAGCCGGCCGCGAAGCCCTCGCGCTCCGCCAGCGCCAAGCCGACCGCGGACAAGCCTGCCGCTGCCGGTGACAAGCCCAAAGCCTCTCCCAAGACGGCTCCCAAGACCGCCGCCGCGGCATCCGGAAGCGAGAGCGCCAAAGGGGACAAGAAGACCGACGCCAGGAAGCCTGATCCCAAGCGCACCGACGCGCAGAAGCCCGCGGGCAAGAAGGACGGCAAGACCGACGGCAAGCCGGTGACCCAACGCGCCACCGATCCGACGCCGCACTCCTGAGCGAGACGGCAGCGCCCCGCGCACGCAAAAGCCTTTAACGTCCGCTCCACGACAGATAAACTCCGGAGCGGCCGGCGCAGCTCGCGCCGGGGGCGATTGCGCACCGACTTGCAACCCAGCGCCGCTTTGCCCGATACTGCTCTTGATGGCGGCCTTCCGACCGGTTGACGCCCACCTCGTCGTGAGAACGAGCAAGAACGAACCGCCAACCTTTGAGGGGGAGATTCCGTGGACCGCATCTGGCTGAAGCACTATCCCGCTGGCGTTCCCGCCGACGTCGATGTCACCCAATACGCCTCGCTTGTCGCCCTGCTCGAGGAAAGTTTCGCCAAATTTCGCGACCGCAAGGCCTTCATCTGCATGGACAAGGCGATCACCTATGGCGAGCTCGACGAGATGTCGGTCGCCCTCGGCGCCTACCTGCAGAGCAAAGGGCTGCAGAAGGGCGCCCGCGTCGCCATCATGATGCCGAACGTGCTGCAGAATCCGGTGACGACGGCCGCCGTGCTGCGCGCCGGCTACACCGTTGTCAACGTCAACCCACTCTACACGCCCCGCGAGCTCGAGCATCAGCTCCAGGATTCCGGCGCTGAAGCCATCGTGCTGCTGGAGAATTTCGCCACCACCGTGCAGAAGGTATTGCCGCATACCGGCGTCAAGCACGTGATCGTCGGCAGCATGGGCGACCTGCTCGGCTTCAAGGGCGTGATCGTCAATTTCGTGGTGCGCCGGGTGAAGAAGATGGTGCCGGCGTTCGCACTGCCGACCGCGGTGTCATTCAACGACGCGCTGGCCGCGGGTCGCCAGCTCAAGCTCACCAAGCCTGCGATCGGCCCCGACGACGTTGCGTTCCTGCAATACACCGGCGGCACGACCGGCGTCTCGAAGGGCGCCACCCTGCTCCATCGCAACATCGTCGCCAACGTGCTGCAGAACGACGCATGGTTGCAGCCGGCGCTGCGCAAGCCACCAGTGGTCGACCAGCTGTTTATCGTCTGCGCGCTGCCGCTCTACCACATCTTCGCGCTGACGGCGTGCTACCTGCTGGCGGTCCGCGCCGGCGGCGTCAACCTGCTGATCCCCAATCCGCGCGACATCGGCGGCTTCATCAAGGAGCTGCAGAAATACGAGGTCCACAGCTTCCCGGCCGTGAACACGCTGTACAACGCGCTGCTGCAGCATCCCGACTTCAAGAAGATCGACTTCTCCAAGTTCAAGATCTGCTTCGGTGGCGGCATGGCCGTGCAGAAGCCGGTCGCCGAAGCCTGGCTGAAGACCACCGGCTGCCCGCTCTCGGAAGGCTATGGCCTTTCGGAAACCTCGCCGACGCTGACCTGCAATCCCGCCGACACCGACCGCTTCAGCGGCTCGATCGGGCTTCCCATGCCGTCGACCTACCTGTCGATCCGTGACGATGACAACAACGAGGTGCCGCTCGGCGAGGCCGGCGAGATCTGTGCCAAGGGCCCGCAGGTGATGATCGGTTACTGGAACCGGCCGGAGGAAACCGCGAAGGTGATGACGACGGACGGCTACTTCCGCACCGGCGACATCGGCGTCATGGATGCCGACGGCTTCACCAAGATCGTGGACCGCAAGAAGGACATGATCCTGGTGTCGGGCTTCAATGTCTATCCAAACGAGGTTGAGGAAGTCATCGCCGGCCATCCGGGCGTGCTCGAATGCGCTGTCATCGGCGTACCCGACGAGAAATCGACGGAAGCGGTGAAGGCTTTCGTGGTGAAGAAGGATCCCAACGTCACCGCCCAGGACATCATCAAGTTCGCGGCCACCCAGCTCACCAACTACAAGGTGCCCAAGCAGATCGAGTTCAGGACCGAGCTGCCGAAAACCAATGTCGGCAAGATCCTGCGCCGCGAGCTGCGCGACGACAAGCCGAAGATGGCGGCCGCAAGCTGAGGCGCTTGCGGACGACGGGCAGCCGGCCATGAGCGGGGGGCACGAGATCGGCCCCGCCGATGTGCTGGCATTCTGGCGGGATGCTGGTGCCGACCGCTGGTTCGCCCGCGACGACGGCTTCGACGCGGCGATCACGGCGCAGTTTCGTGCCCTGTGGGAGCGTGCCAGCCGCGGTGAACTCGCCGACTGGGAGACGAGCGATGACGGCACGCTCGCGCTGGTGATCGTGCTCGACCAGTTCCCGCGCAACATGTTCCGTGACGATGCCCGAGCATTTTCCAGTGATGCCTCGGCGCGCGACGTGGCACGGCGGGCGCTCGGGCGCGCCGTCGACCAGCGCATCGAGCCGGACCTGCGGGCCTTCCTCTACATGCCCTTCATGCATTCGGAAGATCCCGCCGATCAGCGGGCCTGCGTCAACTTGTTCCAGGCACACGGCGATCCGGACAATCTAAAATACGCCGAGATCCACGCTGACATCATCGACCGCTTTGGACGCTTTCCCCACCGCAACCGCGTACTCAACCGGGTGATGACCTCCGAGGAACAGTCGTTTCTGGACAGCGGCGGTTTCTCCGGTTGAAATTTTCAGAAACATAACTAGCAGGTCGCCGCCCGGCAGGCTGCGCCCGCCGGGAGGATACCCCATGAGTTCATTTGCCCTGCGCCTGTCCGGCGCCTTCGTCGCGCTATGTCTGTCGGCTGGCGCATTCGGCGGCGGAGCGCCCGCCCTCGCGCAACAGCTCGAACTCAAGCTGATGGCGCCGGCTGCCCCGGGCGGTGGCTGGGACCAGACCGCCCGCGCCATGCAGCAGGCGCTGGTCACCGCAGGCATTGCCCGCAGCGTCCAGGTCACCAACGTCGCCGGCGCCGGCGGCAGCGTCGGCATCGCCCAGTTCGTCAATGGCGCGAAGGGCGACGGCAACCAATTGATGGTCAACGGCTTCGTCATGGTGGGCGCGCTGGCCATGAACAAGTCGCCGGTCACTCTCGACCAGGTGACGCCGATCGCCCGACTGACCGAGGAAACCCAGGTCATCGTCGTGCCGGCCAGTTCGCCGATCAAGACCGCGCAGGACCTCGCCGCCGCGCTCAAGGCCGACATCGCCAAGGTCACGTTCGCCGGCGGCTCGGCCGGCGGCGTCGACCATGTCATGGCGGCGCTGTTTGCCGGCACCGTGGGCGCAGACGCCAGGAAGGTGAACTACATTCCCTTCTCCGGCGGCGGCGAGTCCCTCGCCGCCATTCTCGGCGCCAAGGTCACCGCCGGCATCTCCGGCTTCAGCGAGTACGAGGGCCAGATCAAGTCCGGCAAGCTGCGCGCGCTCGGCGTCACCTCCGAGAAGCGCCTGCCCGGCGTCGACATCCCCACCTTCAAGGAGCAGGGCATCGACCTCGTGCTGGCGAACTGGCGCTCGGTGGTCGCGGCTCCCGGCATCACGCCGGAGCAGCGCAAGGTGCTCGCCGACGCGGTGGAGAAGATGGTCAGGTCCGACGCCTGGAAGGAGACGCTGAAGCAGAAGGGCTGGGACGATGCCTATCTCGGCGGCGACGCGTTCGCGGACTTTCTGAAGAGGGAGACCGTGCGCGTCACCGACGTGCTCAAGTCGATCGGCCTCGTCAAATCGTGAGCGCGGCATGACCCTCGCCACCCCTCCGTCATCTGGGCCGACGCGCCATCGCGCCGATCCGGCCGGCATCGTGATTGCTGCGCTGCTCGCCGTCGTCGCGGGAATCCTCGTCTGGGATGCCAGCCGCCTGCAGGCCAACACCGTCTACGGCATGGGCCCGGAGGCGATGCCGATCGTGATCGCTTGCGGGCTCGGCCTGCTTGCCATCGCCAACTTGCTCGACGCGCTCCGCGGCCAGCTGCCACCGCGCGAGAGCGCCGATCCGCGCGCCGTGCTGCTGATCCTCGGCGGCCTCGCCCTGCTGATCGCGATCATCGGCCTCGGCGGCGGCTTCATCTTCGCCACCACCGCGCTGTTCGTCGCCACGTCCACCGCCTTCGGACGCCGCGCCCCCATGACCGACTTCGTCATCGCCTTCGTGCTGAGCCTCCTGATCTACCTCGCCTTCGACCGCCTGCTGACGCTGAGCCTTCCCGCAGGCCCGCTGGAAAGGCTGCTGTGATGGATACATTTGCCGCACTCGCGCATGGCATGGCCGTGGCGCTGCAGCCGATCAACCTGCTCTACGCCCTGGTCGGCGTGTTCCTCGGCACCGCCGTCGGCGTGCTGCCCGGCATCGGCCCGGCGCTGACGGTGGCGCTGCTGCTGCCGGTCACCTACAAGCTCGATCCCGGCGGCTCGCTGATCATGTTTGCCGGCATCTACTATGGCGGCATGTACGGTGGCTCGACCACCGCCATCCTGATCAACACCCCGGGCGAGAGCGCCTCGATGGCGACCGCCCTCGAAGGCAACAAGATGGCCAAGGCCGGACGCGGCGGCCCGGCGCTCGCCACGTCGGCGATCGGCTCGTTCGTCGCCGGCACGCTGGCGACGCTGGGCCTCGCCTTCCTCGCGCCCTGGCTGGTCGACGTCGCCGTGAAGTTCGGCCCGGAGGACTACTTCGCGCTGATGTGCGTCGCCTTCGTCACGGTGTCGGCGACCTTCGGCGATTCTCCCGTCCGCGGCCTGACCAGCCTGTTCATCGGCCTCACGCTCGGCCTCATCGGCATCGACAAGCTCACGGGCCAGGCGCGCCTCGCCTTCGGCGTGCCCGAGCTGCTCGACGGCGTCGAGGTGACGACACTCGCGGTCGGCCTGTTTGCGGTGGGCGAAGCACTCTACGTGGCCTCGCGCCGTCACCACACCGAGGAGAAGCTCGAGCCGGTGCGCGGCTCGCTGTGGATGACACGGGAAGACTGGCAGCGGTCCTGGAAGCCATGGCTGCGCGGCACGCTGTTCGGCTTTCCGATCGGCGCGCTGCCCGCCGGCGGTGCCGAGATCCCGACCTTCCTGTCCTATTCCGCCGAACGGCGGCTCGCCAAACACCCCGAGGAGTTCGGCAAAGGGGCGATCGAAGGCGTCGCCGGGCCTGAGGCCGCCAACAACGCCTCCGCGGCCGGCACGCTGGTGCCGCTGCTCACGCTGGGCCTGCCGACCTCCGCGACCGCGGCGATGATGCTGGCCGGCTTTCAGCAGTATGGCCTCAATCCGGGGCCTCTGCTGTTCGCCGAACGGCCGGATCTGGTGTGGGGCCTGATCGCCAGCCTGTTCATCGCCAACGGCATGCTGCTGGTGCTCAACCTGCCCTTGGTCGGCCTGTGGGTGCGTCTGCTGGCGATCCCCCAGCCCTGGCTCTATGCCGGTATTTTAGTATTCGCGACCATGGGCACCATTGCCGCCAAGCCATCCGTGGTGGAACTGTCGATGCTCGCCGGCTTCGGTGTGCTCGGCTTCCTGATGCGCCGGTTCGACTTCCCCATCGCCCCGGTCGTGGTCGGCCTCATTCTCGGGCCAATCGCCGAGAGCCAGCTGCGGCGGGCCCTCTCCATCAGCCTCGGCGATCCGATGGCTCTGCTGCAGAGCCCGATCTCGGCCACCTTGCTCGGCGTAGCGCTGATCGCCCTCATCGCCCCCTTCGCGCTGAAGGGGCTGGCCCGGTTCAAGGCGACTGAGGACTAGGAACCTGGTTCCCCGCCCGCGGGGCTCCAACCGATTCTTAACGAAGGGTTGATAGACCTCGCCGCAAGCGGGCCGGCGGGGTGAACGACTTTGGCTGTGATCGAAACAGAAACGACGACACTGGACCGGACGAGCCTGCTGGCGCGGGTGCGCGCGCTGTTCAGCGGCGGCTCGCACGAAGCCTCCGTCACCAAGCGGCTCGCCGGCACCGTGTTCATCATCCGTGTGTTCAGCGCCGGCCTTGCCTACTTCTCCCAGGTGCTGCTCGCCCGGTGGATGGGCGGCTCCGACTACGGCGTCTATGTCTACGCCTGGACGTGGGTGTTGCTGCTCGGCTGCATGATGGACTTGGGCATCGCCGGATCCGCCCAGAAGCTCATTCCCGAATACCGCGCTGCCGGCCAGACCGCGCTGCTGCGCGGCTTCCTGTCCGGATCGCGCTGGCTGACATTTGCCGTCGCCATCGTGTTCGCCCTGCTCGCGGCTGGCCTGGTCTGGCTGCTGTCGCCATGGATCGGCGCCGACACCGTGGTGCCGCTCTATGTCGGCTGCCTGACGCTGCCCGCCTTCGTGGTGGCCAACGTGCAGGACGGCCTCGCGCGCTCACACGACTGGATGCGCCTCGGCCTGATGCCGCAGTTCGTGGTGCGGCAGTCGCTGATCATCGGCTTCACCGCCGGCGCTCTTGGCCTCGGCTTCCAGCTCACGGCCACCGAAGCCATGCTGGCGAGCGCGGCGGCGGTGTGGATCGCCATGACCGGTCAAATGATCGCCCTGAACCGCCGCCTCGCCACCACGGTCGAGCCCGGGCCGAAGACCCACGACGTGCCGGGCTGGCTCGCGGTGTCGCTGCCGATCCTGCTGGTCGAGAGCTTCTACCTGCTGCTGTCCTACACCGACGTGCTGATGCTGCAGCAGTTCCGCTCCTCCGAGGAGGTCGGCGTCTACTTCGCCGTGGTCAAGACGCTGGCGCTGGTGTCGTTCATCCACTACGCGATGTCGGCCGTGACGGCCCATCGCTTCACCCAGTACCATGCGTCCGGCGACACCGAACGGCTGTCGGCCTACGTCGCCTACGCGATCAAGTGGACGTTCTGGCCCTCACTCGTGGCCACCCTCGTCCTGCTCGCGCTCGGCAAGCCACTGCTGTGGCTGTTCGGCGCCCAGTTCACCGGCGGCTACGGCATCATGTTCGTCGCCGCCATCGGCCTTGTCGTCCGCGCCGCCATCGGCCCGGTGGAGCGGCTGCTCAACATGCTCGGCCACCAGCACTACTGCGCGATGGCCTATGCCACCTCGTTCGCGATGAACGTGCTGCTGTGCTTCATGCTGGTGCCGCGCTACGGCGGCTACGGCGCGGCGGCCTCGACCTCGCTGTCGCTGGTATTCGAGACGGTGCTGCTGTTCTGGATCACCCGCCGCCGCCTTGGCCTGCATGTGTTCGTGTTCGGCAAAGCGTCACGCTGATTTTCCGCGAACGGAACGCAAAGGCCTGCCCCGTTATCCGGGGCAGGCCTTGGCATTTCAGGGCTCGCTCGGAGCGTTGCGCTTATTCGGCAGTCCAGCCGCCGTCGATCGACAGATTGGCGCCGGTGATCTGGGCCGCGTCGTCGCCGCACAGGTAGAGCGCCAGCGAAGCGACCTGGTCGGCGGTGACGAACTCCTTGGTCGGCTGCGCGTCCAGCAGCACGTCGTTGATGACCTGCTCCTTGGTCAGATTGCGTGCCTTCATCGTCTCCGGGATCTGGCGCTCGACCAGCGGCGTCCAGACATAGCCGGGACTGATGCAGTTGCAGGTGATCTTGGAGGTCGCGACTTCCAGCGCCACCGTCTTGGTCAGGCCGGCGATGCCATGTTTCGCTGACACATAGGCCGACTTGAACGGCGAGGCCACCAGCGAGTGGGCGGACGCGGTGTTGATGATGCGGCCCCACTGGCGCTTCTTCATGCCGGGCACCGCGGCACGGATCGCATGGAACGCGGCCGACAGGTTGATGGCGATGATCGCGTCCCACTTCTCGATCGGGAATTCCTCGACCGGCGACACGAACTGGATGCCGGCGTTGTTGACGAGGATATCAACCGAGCCGAAGGTCTTTTCGCCGAGCGCGACGAATTCGGCGATCTCCACCGGCTTGGTCATGTCGGCGGGCGAATAGACGCACTTGACGCCGAAATCGGTCTCGATCGCCGAGCGTTCCTTCTCGATGTCGGCGATATTGCCCATGCCGTTGATGACGATGTTCGCTCCGGCTTTTGCCATCGCGCGCGCAATCGCAAGCCCGATGCCGCTGGTCGATCCGGTGACCGCCGCCGTCCTGCCTTTCAAGTTCGCCATCATCTCACTCCTTTGTGTCATCCGGCGTGAGGGGTTCATCGCCGATGAGATCGTAGGTCACCATGGTCTCGCCGTTCTGCGGCCGCTGCAGCCATTCCGGATGGCGCATCGAGCAGTCGACGTCGTGCTCGCCGGCCGCCCAGTGCTCACGCATGGCGAAATTCGAGAAATCGTAGTCCTTCGACGACGTCTCGAAATTCTTGCTCTTGTAGATCAGGTGGACCACCGTGACGGTGTTCTCCTTGGCCGCCTCGTTGAGCAGGGCGACGTCGGGATCGTTCCTGAGATTCACCGGCAGCTTGGCAATCAGGTTGCGCAGCGCCAGACGGGTGTTGTGAATCCGCTTGTTCATGTCGGTGTTCAACCGCGTGCGGCTGGAATAGCGGATGTCCTTTTCACGTTCCGCTGCCTCGAGCAATGTCGAGGGTAGCCGCCCGCGCGCACTGAACAGATCGACCTGGAAGATCAGTAGGTCGGTTCGCGTTTCCTGATCGAGCACATAGTCGAGCGGGGTGTTGGAGGCGACGCCGCCGTCCCAGTAATATTCGCCGTCGATCTCGATGGCGGGAAAACCCGGCGGCAGTGCCCCCGACGCCATGATGTGCTCGGGCCGGATCTCCTGGCGGGCATTGTCGAAGTAGGTGAAGTTGCCGGTCTTGACATTGACAGCGCCGACGCTCAGTCGCGTCTTCTTGGCATTGATGCGGTCGAAGTCGACCAGCCGCTCCAGCGTCTCGCGCAGCGGCGCAGTGTCATAGAAGCTCAGCGACTGCTCGCTGCCTGCAGGCCACAGCAGCGCCGGCGGAATTCGCGGCATGAAGAAGCCGGGGACACCGAAGGTTGCGATCAGCGCCGCACTGGTTTCGTTGAAGGCGAGGCGCGCACGATCGCCGCCGATCAGCGGCTGCCAGGGAACGGGTGACGACACCAGCTCCCAGAACTCCCGCAACCGCGCCAGCCGCTTCTCCCGGGGATTGCCGGCGATGATCGCGGAATTGATCGCTCCAATGGAGATACCGGCGACCCAGTCCGGCTCGAAGTCATGGCGGCAGAGCGACTGATAGGCGCCCGCCTGGTATGATCCCAGGGCGCCGCCACCCTGCAACACAAGAATGCGCTGGGCTTGTGCGGGCGTTTTGGCGTCAGACGGCGACGAGGACGTGAGCGTATCCATGAAGGCCAATGAATGAATGTTTCAGGCGGATCTCAGCGTGGCGTCAGTTCCCCATGCCGTCAATCAGCTCCGGCCAAAATGGTTTCAAACCAAGGTTATCGGGCGTCGGGTGCCGCCAGAACGAGCGCCCAGAACACTTTGTATTTGGTATTTGGAGCATAACTCGCGGCAATGCCCAATTTTGTGACACCACCGTTCAACATGTTGGCCTTGTGCGGCGGGGAGTCCCGCCAGCCCGAAAACGCTTCCGCGAGCGTATGATAGCCGGCCGACACGTTCTCGACCGCCACCTTGGCATCATAGCCGGAGGTCTTGATGCGCTGGCCGAGCGTCCCGACGACATTGTGATCGAGCTTGTTGCGCGTCGCCATGGCCATCGCCTGGGCTTCCGCTACCTGCATCAGCACCGGGTCGACCTCGACCGCGCCAAGACCATTGTTGTGCCGATAGCCGGAGATCATCGAGGCGGCCACCGCCGCATCCACCTTCGCGCCGCCATGGGCCATGCTCAGATAGAAGGCAGGCTGTTCCGCCGGAATGTCCCGATCGCTGGCGCAGCCGCCCAGCAGAAAGACCCCAGCAAGAACCGAGACCGCGATCGTCGCGCGCAACATTCAGTCTACCCCCGCCCAAACCATCGACTCGGAGGGGGTTGTTGCACACCAACCGTGGCTGAAAAGTGAACGCCGACCGCCGGCAGCCGGCGCGGGGCCGGAACCGACGGAACAGTCAGGCCTGCGCGCCGAAGATCCGGTAGCGCTTGGGCTGCAGCCCGACGATGTCGCCGGGGCGCAGCTCGCGGTCGCGCGGCGCATCGATCTCGATCAGGGTCTCGTCGCCATTGGCCCGCAGCGCCACGTCGGCGCGCTGGGTCGGGCCGAACGCCCGCACATGCTTCACCGCGCCCTCCAGGGACCCCGAGCCGGCCGGACCGACGACGACGTCGTGGCGGCGGATGAACAACTTCGACGGGCCGGCCGCCGCGCCCTGCGACTGCAGGTCCAGCACCTTGTCGCCAAGCCGCAGCTGGCCGTCGACGACATCGACCGGCAGCACGATGGACTCGCCGATGAAGCCGTGAACGAAAGCGGTCGCCGGATTGTCGTAGACGTCGCTCGGCGAGCCGATCTGCTCGATCTTGCCCTTGTCCATCACCACCACGCGGTTGGCGACTTCCAGCGCCTCCTCCTGGTCATGGGTGACGAAGATCGACGTGACATGGATCTCGTCGTGGAGCTGGCGCAGCCAGCGCCGCAGCTCCTTGCGGACCTTGGCGTCGAGCGCGCCGAACGGCTCGTCGAGGAGCAGGATGCGCGGCTCGATCGCCAGCGCGCGGGCCAGCGCGATGCGCTGGCGCTGGCCACCGGAGAGCTGGCTGGGATAGCGGTGGGCGAGCCAGTCGAGCTGCACGAGATCGAGCAGTTCCTTGACGCGCTTGCGGATGTCCGCCTCGCTCTTGCGCACGGCGCGCGGCTGCACGCGCAAGCCGAACGCCACGTTCTCGAACACGCTCATGTGACGAAACAGGGCGTAGTGCTGGAACACGAAGCCGACATGGCGCTCGCCGGCGCCGCGCGACAGCGCGTCCTCGCCATCAAAGCTGACGGTGCCGGAATCCGGCCAGTCGAGGCCCGCGATGATCCGCAGCAACGAGGTCTTGCCGGATCCCGAGGGGCCGAGCAGCGCGAGCAGTTCGCCGGTGTCGACCTTGAGGTCGACATTGTCGAGCGCGGCAAATGCGCCGTACTTCTTTACCAGGTTGCGGACTTCAATGGTCACTTGGCTTTTCCTCTGCGAGACGACCTTCCAGCACGGTCTTCACGATGAGCGTGATCAATGCCAGGAAGGCGAGCAGCGACGCGATCGCGAACGCGGCCACCAGCTGATATTCATTATACAGGATCTCGACCAGCAGCGGCATGGTGTTGGTCTCGCCGCGAATATGGCCTGAGACCACCGACACGGCGCCGAACTCGCCCATGGCGCGGGCGTTGCACAGCAGCACGCCATAGAGCACGCCCCACTTGATGTTGGGGAAGGTGACGCGCCAGAACGTCCGCCAGCCCGATGCTCCCAGCGATATCGCGGCCTCCTCCTCCTGCGTTCCCTGCTCCTGCATCAGCGGGATCAGCTCCCGCGCCACGAACGGAAACGTCACGAACGTCGTCGCCAGAATGATCGCCGGCGGCGCGAACAGGATCTGCAGGTCATGCGCCTGCAGCCAGGGGCCGAGATAGCCCTGCGCGCCGAACAGCAGCACGAACACGAGGCCAGAAATCACCGGGCTGACCGAGAATGGCAGGTCGATGAGGGTGATCAGAAAGGTCTTGCCGGGAAACTCGAACTTGGCGATCGCCCAGGCCGCCATCAGCCCGAACACCAGGTTGAGGCTGACCGAGATCAGGGCCGTCAGCAAAGTCAGCTTGATCGCCGCCAGCGCCTCCGATCCCGACAGCGCCGACAGATACTCGCCGACTCCCCGCGAGAACGCCGTGGCGAACACCAGGATCAGCGGCAACAGCACGAAAACCGACAGGAACGCGACGGCGAAACCGATGATGGCGAGGCGCACCCAGCGCGGCTCGGTTCGCGCATCACGGCGCGCCAGCGGGGCGACGCGCACCACCGGCGGCCGGCCGCCGTCGAACGGCGGGGCGCTGGCTTCGGTCGGGGATGGATTGGTTGCGATCAGGGTCATGGCGATCAATGAACGGCCGCGGCGCGCAGTTGCGCCCAGCGCTGAATGCGATTGATGATGAAAATGATCAGGAAGGCGACGACCAGCATCACCACCGCGATGGCGGTGGCGTCGGCATAGCGGAATTCCGACAGACGGATGACGATCAGCAGCGGTGCGATCTCCGACACGTTGGGCAGGTTGYCGGCGATGAAGATCACCGAACCGTACTCGCCGACCGCGCGGGCGAACGCCAGCGCGAAGCCGGTGAGGATGGCGGGCGTCAGGCTGGGCACAATGACACGGCTGATGATCTGCCAGCGGCTGGCGCCGAGGCTCGCGGCCGCCTCTTCGAGCTCCACTTCGAGGTCGAGCAGCACCGGCTGCACGGTGCGCACCACGAAGGGAATGCCGATGAAGATCATCGCGACGAAAATGCCGAGCGGCGTGAACGCCACCTTGATGCCGAGCGCCGCCAGTGGCGCCCCGAGCCAGCCCTTCTGGGCGAACAGCGCCGACAGTGCCACGCCTGCGACCGCGGTCGGCAGCGCGAACGGAATGTCGACGATGGCATCGAACAGGCGCTTGCCGGGAAAACGATAACGCACCAGCGCCCACACGACGATGACCCCGGCGACGAGATTGACCAGCGCCGCCGCGAACGCGAGGCCAAAGGACACCGCCAGCGCATGGAGCGTACGCGGGCTGGTAACGACGGCGATGAATTGCGCCAGCGACAGCTCCGTCGTCTTCACGAACAGGCCCGCGAGCGGAATCAGGATGAGGATGGAGAGCCACGTCAGGGTCACGCCCATGGTCAGGCCGAACCCCGGCAACACGCTCCGTCTCGATGCTCCGCTCACGATGCCCTCTGCCCTGCGATGGGATCGCCGCCGGAACCGGCGGCGCCCCAGGCCTCAATGTCAGTTCTTGTAGATCTGGTCGAACACGCCGCCGTCGGAGAAGTGATCCTTCTGCGCCTTGGTCCAGCCGCCGAACACGTCGTCGATGGTGAACAGGCCGACCTTGGCGAAGGAGCCGGCGTACTTCGCCGCAACTTCGGAATCCCGCGGCCGGTAGAAATTGCGCGCGGCGATGTCCTGGCCTTCCTTGGTGTACCAATACTTCAGGTACGCCTCGGCAACCGCGCGGGTGCCCTTCTTGTCGACGACCTTGTCGACCACAGCGACCGGCGGCTCGGCGAGGATCGACACCGACGGCACCACGATCTCGAACTTGTCCTTGCCGAATTCCTTGACAGCCAGGTAAGCCTCGTTTTCCCAGGCCAGCAGCACGTCACCGACGCCGCGCTCGACGAATGTCACGGTCGAGCCCCGCGCGCCGGTATCGAGCACCGGGACGTTCTTGAAGATGTCGGCAACGAAGGCCTTGGCCTTGTCTTCAGAGCCGAACTTCTTCAGCGCGTAACCCCAGGCCGCGAGGTAGTTCCAGCGCGCCCCGCCGGAGGTCTTCGGGTTTGGCGTGATGACGCTGACGCCCGGCTTGATGATGTCGTCCCAGTCCTTGATGCCCTTGGGATTGCCCTTGCGGACCAGGAACACGATGGTCGAGGTATACGGCGACGAATTCTGCGGCAGGCGCTTCTGCCAGTCCTTGTCGAGCAGCCCCTTGGCCGCAACCGCGTCGATGTCGTAGGCGAGCGCGAGCGTCACGACATCGGCCTGCAGACCGTCGATCACGCTGCGCGCCGACGCGCCCGAGCCGTTGTGCGACTGCTTGATCTCGACGCTCTTGCCAGCTTCCTTCTGATAGGCCGCAGCGAACGCCTTGTTGAAATCGACATAGAGCTCACGCGTCGGATCGTACGACACGTTCAGCAAGGAAAAATCGGCAGCGAACGCCGACCCCGCCCAGACAATACCCGCGATGACGGGGAGAATACGACGCAGCATCTCAGTCTCCATTCAGCTCGACAACATCTTCGTCATCGACAGCGCGGATCAAACTCCGGGAGATCGTCCTGCAAGTCAACGAAACCGGATTTCATTCTTCCCGGCGAAGAGGGAGCAACATGCTAGGAAGTCGCGGTGGTGTGAATACCACATTCCGTCTTGCCGCGGCCGCGCCAGCGGCCCGCACGTGAATCCTCGTCTGCCGCGCTGCGACTGGTGCAAGGCATACACCCGATCGAGCGGAAACCCGATGCGACAAGGGGATGCGGCGGCAACTGCGCCGCGGTGAAGATGTCCGCGAGCTGCTCCGGCGTGGCATTGGCCAACGGATTGAATTTCAGACGGGCACCGTCGGCCTCGACCACCGACATCGCGGTGCGCAGACCGCCCTGAAAGCGCTTGCGCCCGTTGAGCCAGCCGTCGAACGGCTGCAACGCGCGGATCAACGGTTCGACCTTGCGAATGCGGCAGCATGCGTCCGGATCCGAGAACCATAGCTCGCGCTCGGCGTCCTGCGCCGCCAGCGCATCCGGCAACGGATGAATGGTCCGCACGTCGCGCAGGCCGAGTTGCTTCGTCAGCGCATCGCGGTAATCCAGTGTCTCCTGAAACAGCCAGCCGGTATCGAGGAACACCACCGGGATCGCGGGATCGACATCAGCGACGATCTTGAGCAGCACCGCGGATTCCGCCCCGAAGGACGACACCACCGCCAGCCGGTCGCGCCCGATCGCGTTCAGCGCGGCTTCGACGACGGCCGCCGGCGCCGCATCCGCAAGCAGCCGGTCGAGATCCGCCGCCTGCGGCAGCAGCCGCGGCGCGCCCGCCGCACCGGCCTGTTCGATCTGCGACGCCACCGTGCTCACAGCCGCACGCCCTCCGTCTGATCGGCGAGCCTGCGGCGTGACGCCGTCAGACGGCCATCGCCGGTCGGCTGATAGAACACCGAATAGCGCTGCGCCACCTTGGCGAACGCCGCCGCGTCGCTGTCCTTCTTGACTTCAAAGGCATCGAAGCCGGCACGCAGCATGAACACGAACTGGTCGCGCAGCACCTGCCCGGTGGCACGCATCTCGCCAGCATAACCGAACCGCTCGCGCAGCAGCCGTGCCTGCGAATAGGCCCGGCCATCCCGGAACGTCGGAAACACCAGCGCCACGGCCGCGAGCCGGTCGAGGTAGGGCGCGAGCTCGGCGATCGGCTTGTTGTTCGGCCAGATCACGCCGACCTTGCTGTTGCGCTTCAGGACGCCTTCGGGATCGACCAGGAAACGCGCCGCCGGCAGCAGCACGGCACCGCTGGGAATGGCATCGTCGTCGGCCACCCGCACGAAATCGTCCGCGGTGACGGCATTGTCCTTAACGAGTGGCATAGACACGCTCCTTGAACGGCTCGACGCCGAGGCGCTTCACCGTATCGATAAACAGTTCGCTCGGCCGCGCGCGCAGCGCGAGATAGGCTTCGACGACGTCCTCGACAACATCGGCGACGTCGTTATAGGGGACCGCCGGACCGATGAGCGTGCCCAGCGTCGCCTTCTCGTCGGCACGGCCACCGATCGTGATCTGGTAGAACTCCTCACCGTTCTTCTCGACGCCGAGGATGCCGATGTGGCCGACATGGTGATGGCCGCAGGCATTGATGCAGCCGGAAATATTGACATGCAGCTTGCCGATCATCCGCGCGAGCTCGTGGTCGGCGAACCGCTTGGTCAGTTCCTGGGCGATCGGGATCGCGCGCGCATTCGCGAGCGAGCAATAGTCGAGCCCGGGGCAAGCGATGATATCGGACACCAGATTGACGTTCGGCGTGGCGACGCCGATCTTGTCGAGCGCCCGCCACAGCGCCGGCAGGTCGCGCTGGGCGACGTGCGGCAGCGCCAGATTCTGCTCGTGGCCAACACGGATTTCGCCGAACGAGTAGCGGTCCGCGAGGTCGGCAATGGCATCCATCTGCTCGGCCGTGGCGTCGCCCGGGGGGCCACCGACGGGCTTCAGCGACAACGTCACGATCGCATACCCGGCCTCGCGGTGCCGCGCGACGGAGTTCTGCAGCCAGGCAGCGAACCGCGGATCCTCCTTCGCCTTGACCAGTTCGGCCGGCTCGTCCGCAAGCTTCTCGTACACCGGATAGGTGAAACGCGAACGGATGTCCTCCACCATGGCATCGTCGATGCGAAGGGCACTCTCGCGGATCTCCGCCCACTCGGCCTCGACATCCCGGGCGAACGTCTCGGCGCCGAGTTCGTGCACCAGGATCTTGATGCGCGCCTTGTAGATATTGTCGCGGCGGCCGTACTGGTTGTAGACGCGCAGGATCGCCTCGACATAGCTGATGATGTCGTGGGCGTGGACGAACGGCTTGATGACCTTGCCGATGAACGGCGTGCGACCGAGACCTCCGCCGACATGCACCTCGAAGCCGAGCTCGCCGTTGTCGTTCCTGAGCATCCGCAGGCCGACGTCGTGGATCGCGATCGCGGCCCGGTCGTGGTCGGCAGCCGTGATGGCGATCTTGAATTTGCGCGGCAGGAACGAGAACTCCGGATGCAGCGTGGTGTACTGGCGCAGCACCTCCGCCCAGATCCGCGGATCCTCGATCTCCTCCGGCGCCACGCCGGCCCACTGATCGGTCGTGATGTTGCGCACGCAGTTGCCGCTGGTCTGGATCGCGTGGATGCCGACCTCGGCAAGGTCCTCCATCGCATCCGGCAACTCGGACAGCTTGATCCAGTTGTACTGGATGTTCTGGCGCGTGGTGAAATGGCCGTAACCGCGGTCATACTTGCGGGCGACATGGGCCATCCGCCGCAGCTGGCGCGACGACAGCGTGCCGTAGGGAATAGCAACGCGGAACATGTAGGCGTGGAGCTGCAGGTAGACGCCGTTCATCAGGCGCAGCGACTTGAACTCGTCCTCGGTCAGTTCGCCTGAGAGGCGGCGCTGGACCTGGTCACGGAATTCGGAGACGCGCTCATTGAGGAACGTACGGTCGATTTCATCATATGCATACATGGTCGGCGAGCCTTACGCGGAAACCAGGAGGTCGATGGTGACGCCGTCGCGCCGAATGTGTTCGCGCAGGTTGCCCGGCTCGATGCGGCCCTCACCGGCCTCCTTGACCGGCGCGATGTAGGCGCCGACGGCGCCGACATCGTCGGCGACCGCCTCGGCAAGCAGCGTGCGGGCGTCATCGGCGGTGCGGACGATGGCTGCGGCCGCAAGCTGCTCCGACCAGCCATGCGACGCGGTACGGTAGATCACCGCACCATCGCTGGTGCGGTTCGCGGTCACGATCGACGGACCGGTGATCTTGATCTTCTGCTGCAGCGGAGACGTCATTCGGCGGCAATCCTAAAGTTCGAGAGGAGTTGAGCGAGCTGTGCGTTGCGCCATGGCGCTGACTGGGTGACCACATCGCCGATCACCAGGATGGCGGGGCCCCTGTCGACCTCCGCAGCAAGTGAGGCCAGATCATCGAGCACGCCGACCACGGCCTTGGCGTCCGGGCGCGTCACCCGGGCAAACACGCCAAGCGGCGTCCGCGGCGAGCGCCCGGCGGCGAGCAGGCCGGCGCGGATCGCCGCTGCGGCCGTGGCGCCCATATAGATGACCACCGTCATCCGCGGATCGGTGAGCGCCGACCAATCGACGGCTTCGGCGTCATCCGCCTTGTGCGCGGTCAGGAAGGTGACCCGCAGCGCTTTTTCACGGAAGGTCAGCGGCACCTCGAATTCCGCGGCAGCACCAAGTCCCGCGGTGATGCCAGGGATAATGGCATAGGGCACTCCGGCTTCGCGCAGCGCGGCGACTTCCTCGCCACCGCGGCCGAAGATGAAGGGATCGCCGCCTTTCAACCGCACCACGCGCTGGCCCTTCTGCGCCGCCTCGATCAGCAGACGATTGATGGCGTCCTGGCCGATGCCCGGCTTGCCGGCACGACGGCCGACAGACATCCGCGCAGCGTCACGACGGGCGCGGTCCAGCACCTCCGACGACACCAGATCGTCATGGAAGATCACGTCGGCGTCCTGCAGCGCACGCAGCGCCTTGATGGTCAGCAGATCCGCATCGCCCGGCCCTGCTCCGACCAGCGTGACAAATCCGGACGCACGCTGACCGGCATAGGTCGTGGGATCATCGATGGCCCTGAGCGCGGCTTCGGCTTCGTCGACACGGCCAGCAAGCACCGCCGCGCCGATCGGGCCATCGACGACGCGCTCCCAGAAGCGCCGTCGCAGCGCCATGTCGGCGATGCGCGCCTTGATCGCGGCGCGCCAACGCCCGATGAATGTCGCGAGATCTCCGATGCGGGCCGGCAGCATGGTCTCGATGCGTTCTCGCACCCGGCGCGCCACGACAGGCGAGGCGCCGCCAGTGCCCACGGCCACCACGACGTCGCCGCGATCGACGATCGCCGGAACGATGAAGGTGGAGTGATCGAGCTCGTCCATGACATTGACAGGGATGCCGAGTGTACGGGCCCGCGCAGCCACCGCATGACCCACGGGACCAGCGCCGGCACACAGCACGGCAATGACATGGGTGAGATCTGTCGTCAGCGGATCGTCCTCGTCGCGCGTGACGCCCGCCAGGACTTCCTGCCCGGAGGCGTCGTACCGGCCATCGAGGGCATGCCAACGCACCTGCGCACCCGCAGCCAGCAGCAGGCGCAGCTTGGCCTGCGCAAGCTCGCCCGCGCCCACCAAAAGGATGGACCCGGCCTGCAGATCGAGAAACACCGGTAGAAACCGCATCGGTACTCCGCTTCCCCAATTCCGGGGTTGACTGGAATTATTTTCTATATATGTATCTAATCAAGGCCGCAAAGAGAAAATTATTTCTTCTATGTTGCGGCGCAATCTTAGAATTTCGTGCTCCAAACGCCAAGAGTTAGAGGCGCTTCTTCTCCAGCCATCGTCTGCCGGTCATCTACACGCGCTAACGGCTGGGCCCGGATCGAACGAAAGACATTGAATATGGACCATCTCGATGAGCTCGAGGCCCAGAGCATCTACATCTTCCGCGAGGCCTTCGCCCGTCTGAAGAAACTGGCCTTGCTGTGGTCGCTCGGCAAGGACTCCAACGTCATGATCTGGCTCGCCCGCAAGGCGTTCTTCGGCAAGGTGCCGTTTCCGGCGCTGCATGTCGACACCGGCAAGAAGTTTCCAGAGATGTATGCCTTCCGCGACCGCTATGCCGCGGAATGGGGGCTGGACCTGCGGGTAGACCCCTGCCCGCCCATCGACGCCGTCGACCCGACCCTGCCGCCGGCCGCACGCTCCGCCGCACGCAAGACCGAGGGCCTCAAGATGGCCCTGGCGAAATATGGCTTCGACGGGCTGATCGCCGGCATTCGCCGCGACGAGGAGGCGACGCGTGCCAAGGAGCGCGTGTTCTCGCCGCGCGGCACCGAGGGCGGCTGGGACGTGCGCGACCAGCCTCCGGAGTTCTGGGACCAGTTCAACGCCTCGCCGCCGCCCGGCGCCCACCTGCGCGTGCATCCGATCCTGCACTGGACCGAGGCCGACATCTGGGCCTACACCCAGCGCGAGAACATCCCGATCATTCCGCTGTACCTGTCGAACAACGGCAAGCGCTATCGCTCGCTCGGCGACCAGGACATCACCTTCCCGGTAGACTCGCACGCCTCCAACATCGCCGAAATCCTGCACGAGCTGGCAAGCACCAAGGTGCCGGAGCGCGCCGGACGCGCGCTGGATCATGAAACCGAAGACGCCTTCGAGCGCCTGCGTGTTTCGGGCTACCTCTGATCAGGCGGACGCACAGCATGACCATTGCCGTTTCCAATCTCGTCGCCAGCCCCGCCAAGACTGCTGAGCGCGCGCAAGTTCGCATCGTCATCGTCGGTCATGTCGATCATGGCAAATCGACGCTCGTCGGCCGCCTGCTGCACGAAACCGGCAGCCTGCCCGACGGCAAGCTCGAAATGCTCCAGGCGGTCTCGGCGCGCCGCGGCATGCCGTTCGAATGGTCGTTCCTGCTCGACGCGCTGCAGACCGAGCGCGACCAGGGCATCACCATCGACACCACCCAGATCCGCTTTCGCACCCGCTCGCGCGACATCGTGCTGATCGACGCGCCCGGGCACGCCGAATTCCTCCGCAACATGATCACCGGCGCCTCGCAGGCCGATGCTGCGGTGCTGATCATCGACGCGGCGGAAGGCGTGCGCGACCAGACCCGCCGCCACGGCTACCTGCTGCACCTGCTCGGCATCCGCCAGGTCGCGATCGTCATCAACAAGATGGATCGGGTCGACTTTTCCCAGTCGCGGTTCGACGAGATCAGCCGCGAGATCACCGCCCATCTCACCGGCCTCGGCGTCACGCCGACCGCGATCATCCCGATCTCGGCCCGCGAGGGCGACGGCGTCGCCGCGCGCACCCCGTCGATTGCCTGGTACGCCGGGCCGACCGTGGTCGAGGCTCTTGATGCGCTCACCCCGGCGCGACGGCTCGACGAGCTGGCGCTGCGGCTGCCGGTGCAGGCGATCTACAAATTCGACGACCGCCGCATCGTGGCCGGCCGGATCGAATCCGGCAGCCTGATCGCCGGCGACGAGATCGTGATCATGCCGGCCGGCAAGATCGCCAAGATCCGCAGCGTCGAGGGCTGGCCGGCGACACCGGTCGCCGCCCGCCAGGGCGCGGGCCGTTCGGTCGGCATCACCCTCGATCGAGAGCTCTTCCTGGAGCGGGGCGACATCATCGCCCATGCTGCCGCTGCACCACGCGACACCCGGCGCCTGCATGCGCGGGTCTTCTGGCTGCATGACCAGCCGCTCACCGCCGGCGCCTCGATCCTGGTGCGCCTCGGGACCAAGGAAACGCGCGCCACCGTGGTCGCGATCGAGAACGCTGTCGACCCCGGCGAGCTCTCCAGCGTCAGCACCCAGTCGATCGCCCGCAACCATGTCGGCGAGATCGACATCTCGCTGGCGCAGCCGGTCGCGGTGGACCCTTATGCCGAGAACGCGCGTACTGGCCGCCTCGTGATCGAGGTCAACGGCCGGATCGCCGGCGGCGGCCTCGTGCTCAGCGTCGATGCCGGCCAGCGCGCCGTGCCGGTCGACATCGTGCCGGTGGAATCGGCGCTGCGCCCCGACGAACGCTCGGCGCGCTACGGCCATGGCGGCGCGGTGGTCTGGTTCACCGGCCTGCCCGGCGCCGGCAAGTCGACACTGGCGCGAGCACTGGAGCGCAAGCTGTTCAGCCGCGGCGGCTCGCCGATCCTGCTCGACGGCGACACCCTGCGCGCCGGGCTCAATGGCGATCTCGGCTTCTCGCCGCAAGATCGCGCCGAGAACGTGCGCCGGCTGGCGGAGATTGCCGCCCATCTCGCACGCAATGGCCATATCGCCATCGTGGCCGCGGTGTCGCCCGCGGCGGAGGACCGCACGCAGGCCAGGCGGATCGCCGATGAGCTGTTCCGTGAAATCTATGTCTCGACCCCGGCCGAAGTCTGCGAGAGCCGCGACCCCAAGGGGCACTATGCCAAGGCGCGCGCCGGCAGCCTGCCGAGCTTCACCGGCCTCGGCAAGGATTACGAGGCGCCGACCCAGGCGGAGCTCACCATCGACACCACCGATCGCTCGATCGCCGATGCTGCGGACGAGATCGAACACCTCCTGACACGCACGGGAATCCTGTTCGACGAACTGTCCGACATCGCCGCCAACATCTGACGGGGCGCCTCCGGCGCCCCGCGTGCGACCATCCAAGGAGACCAGTCTTGCGTCGTTTTCTCATCGCTCTCACCGCCAGCCTCGGCATGATCTCGGCCGCCAGCGCCCAGAACCCGAACACGCTGCTGAACGTGTCCTACGACATCGCGCGCGAGCTTTACGCCGAGATCAATGTCGCGTTCGCCAAGCAGTGGAAGGCGAAGACCGGCCAGGACGTCACCATCAACCAGTCGCATAATGGCTCGTCGCGCCAGGCCCGCTCGATCATCGAGGGGCTCGAGGCCGACGTCGTCACCTTCAATCAGGTCACCGACGTGCAGGTGCTGCACGACAAGGGCAAGCTCATTCCAGCCGACTGGCAGAAGCGGCTGCCGAACAACTCCTCGCCCTACTACTCGCTGCCCGCTTTCCTGGTACGTGCCGGCAATCCGAAGCAGATCAAGGACTGGGACGACCTGGTGAAGCCCGGCGTGCAGGTGATCTTCCCCAACCCGAAGACATCGGGTAACGCCCGCTACACTTATCTGGCGGCCTATGCCTTTGCGAAAAGCAAGTATGGCAGCGAGGAAAAGGCCGACGCGTTCGTCAAGAAGCTGTTCGCCAATGTCCCGGTGTTCGACACCGGCGGCCGTGCCGCCACCACGACGTTTGTCGAGCGCCAGACCGGCGACGTGCTGATCAGCTTCGAGGCTGAGACCAACGGCATCCGTGATCTCGCCGGCAAGGACAAGTACGAGGTGGTGGTGCCGTCGCAGAGCCTGCTCGCTGAGTTCCCGGTGACCGTCGTCGACAAATACGCCGACAAGCACGGCACACGCGCACTCGCGACCGCCTATCTCGAATACCTGTATTCACCCGAGGGCCAGACCATCCTCGCCAGGCAGTACAACCGCGTCAACGACAAGACCGTCGCGGCGCAGTTCAAGGACCGGTTCCCCGACGTCAAGCTCGTGACTGTCGAGGAGGCCTTTGGCGGCTGGGACAAGGTGAACACCGATCATCTCAATTCCGGCGCGAAGCTCGATCAGTTGTTCGCCGCGCGCCAGAACTGATTTTTCCCATCTGAATCGGAACCGGGTTTTTCCGGGCGCGGCTGTTTCCGCGCCCGGAAAAACGTTCTATGACATCGGCCGGACGCTGTGGTCCTCGGCGACGCCTGTCCGCGCTCTGCAGCGCGGAGGTTTGTTGGAATGTTCGGAAGGTAGTGAGACGTGCGACGCCGGGTCATCCCAGGGTTCGGATTGGCGCTGGGCACCACTGTGCTTTATCTCGGCGCCATCGTGCTGCTGCCGCTGTGCGCGCTGCTGCTGAAGGCCTCCGGCGTCGGCCTGTCACAACTGTGGGTCATCCTGTCGTCGCCGCGCACGCTGGCGGCGATCCGCGTCACGCTGACCATGGCGTTCGCCGCCACGGTATTCAATGCGATCTACGGCCTGCTGCTGGCCTGGGTGCTGGCGCGGTACGAATTTCCCGGCAAGCGTCTTCTTGACGCACTCGTCGACGTGCCCTTTGCGCTCCCGACGGCGGTCGCCGGCCTCGCACTGACCGCGCTGTTCGCCAAGAACGGCTGGTTCGGCGCGCCACTTGGCGCCATCGGCATCACTGTCGCCTATACTCCGCTCGGCATCGCCCTTGCCATGGCCTTCACCAGCGTGCCTTTCGTCGTGCGCACCGTGCAACCGGTGATCGAGGACCTCGGTTCGGATATCGAGGAAGCCGGCCGCTCGCTGGGAGCGAATGATTTCCAGATCCTGCGCAAGATCATCTTTCCGTCGATCCTGCCGGCGTTTCTCGCCGGCTGCTCGCTGTCGTTCGCGCGCAGCCTCGGCGAATTCGGTGCGGTGATCTTCATCGCCGGCAATCAGCCGATGCGCACCGAGATCGTGGCGCTGCTCACCTTCATCCGCCTGGAGGAATACAACTACGAGGCCGCGGCAGCGATCGCCACCGTGATGCTGCTGATGGCGTTCGTCATGCTGATCGTCATCAATGCCGTGCAGTCCTGGCAGCTGCGCTATGTCGGCCGCGGAGAAGTGTGATGACGGAGCCAGCCAAGGCGCACGCGCGCGCCGCCTGGATCCACACTCCGGTTGGCGGCGGCCCGGCCACGCGCCGGGTGGTGCTGGCGATCACCTTCGTGCTCACCGCATTCTTCCTGCTCGCGCCGCTGCTGCTGATCGTGGGCAGCGGCCTGTCCGCCGGCCTCGCCGTGTTCTGGCGGAATCTGATCGAGCCGGCGACGCTCCATGCCGTGATGCTGACACTGCTCACAGCGCTGATCGTCGTGCCGGTCAATATCGTTTTCGGCCTGGCGGCGGCATGGACGGTCACCAAGTTCGAGTTTCCGGGCCGCACCCTGCTGATCGCCCTGATCGAACTGCCCTATTCGGTGTCGCCGATCGTGGCCGGCGTGGCCTATCTGTTCGTCTACGGCTCGCAGGGCCTGTTCGGCCCGCTGCTCGCCGAATATGACATCAAGATCATGTTCGCGCTGCCCGGCATCGTCCTTGCCAGCATGTTCGTCACTGCACCATTCGTGGCACGCGAGCTGATCCCGCTGATGCAGGTGCAGGGCACCGACGAGGAAGAGGCCGCCGTGACGCTCGGTGCGTCGGGCTTCGCGACGTTCTGGCGGGTGACACTGCCCAACGTCAAATGGGCGGTGATGTACGGCGCGATCCTGTGCAATGCCCGCGTGATGGGCGAGTTCGGCGCCGTCTCGGTGGTCTCCGGCAACATCCGCGGTCAGACCACGACGCTGCCGCTGCAGATCGAGCTGCTGTATCAGGACTACAATGTCATCGGCGCCTTTACCGCGGCGACCGTGTTGACCGCCGTCGCCCTGCTGACCATCCTGATCAAGGTGGGGCTGGAGCGTGCCAGCGGTGTTTCGCACAGCGGATCAGGTCATTAGCAGATACGGGGTTCTGGCGCGGCAAAGGCAAGCCCCCCGATGGGAGGGGGAGCAACCCCCTTCTCTTTTCCCTGCCTTTGGCGCTACAACGCCCTTTCAGGGCGTTCGCACCTGCAAACAAAATACCCGTCCTTGACCGGGCCCGCTGCCTGCAGCAGGTGCGGAAACTATTGATTTATATTCACTTTCTGCGGAAGCTGGCGTCGACCAGCCTGCCGGAGGCCCCCAAGAAACCCGGGCGGATGCCCCGCCCATCATCCTCGTGAGAACATTTGAGATGACACGCATCGAAGCCAGTGGACTGAAGGTCGCCACCGTCCTTGCCGACTTCATCGCCAAGGAAGCCGCGCCGAAAACCGGCATCGCGCCGGACAGCTTCTGGGCCGGACTCGCTGCGATCGTCCGTGACCTCGCGCCGCGCACCAAGGAGCTGCTGGCGCTGCGCGACAGCCTGCAGGCCAAGATCGACGGCTGGCATCGCGCCCACAAGGGCAAGCCGTTCGATCTCGCTGCCTACACCGCTTTCCTGAAGGAGATCGGCTACCTGCTGCCCGAGCCGGCGACCAAGCAGGTCACCACGGCCAATGTCGATGCCGAGATCGGCCAGCTCTGCGGCCCGCAGCTGGTGGTGCCGCTGACCAACGCCCGTTACTCGCTCAATGCGGCCAACGCGCGCTGGGGCAGCCTCTATGATGCGTTCTACGGCACCGATGCGATCCCGCACGATCCGAGCGAAGGTGGCAAGGGCTACAACAAGGCGCGCGGCGCCAAGGTGATCGCCAAGGCCAAGGCCTTCCTCGACCAGAGCGCGCCGCTGGCGAGCGGCAGCCATGGCGACGTCACCGCCTACAGCATCGACAAGGGCGCGCTGGTCGCCAAGCTCGGCAATGGCAGCCAGACCGCACTGAAGAACGCCAGGCAGCTCGCCGGCTACCGTGGCGACGTGGCAGCACCGACCGCAATCCTGCTGGTCAACAACGGCCTGCACATCGAGGTCAGCATCGACCGCGCCAATATCATCGGCAAGGACGATCCCGCCGGCGTCGCCGACATGGTGCTCGAATCCGCCGTCAGCACCATCCTCGACATGGAGGACAGCGTCGCGGCCGTGGACGCCGAGGACAAGGTGCTGGTCTACCGCAACACGCTGGGCCTGATGAACGGCACGCTGTCCGCCGACTTCGAAAAGGGCGGCAAGACGCTGAAGCGCACGCTGAACGCCGACCGCGTCTACACCGCGCCGGATGGCAAGGAGCTGCGTCTGCACGGCCGCAGCCTGCTGCTGATGCGCAATGTCGGCCATCACATGTACACCGACGCGGTGCTGGATGCCTCCGGTGCCGAGATTCCGGAAGGCTTCCTCGACGCCGCCGTCGCCGGCCTGATCGCCATGCATGACGTCAAGGGCCTGTCGCCGACCCGCAACAGCCGCACCGGCTCGGTCTACATCGTCAAGCCGAAGATGCACGGCCCCGACGAGGTAGCGCTGACCTGCGAGCTGTTCGGCCGCGTCGAGCAGATGCTCGGCCTGGCGAAGAACACCCTCAAGGTCGGCATCATGGACGAGGAGCGCCGCACCACGGTGAACCTGAAGGCCTGCATCCAGGCTGCCTCCGAGCGCGTCGTCTTCATCAACACCGGCTTCCTCGACCGGACCGGCGACGAGATCCATACCTCGATCGAAGCCGGCCCGATGATCCGCAAGAACGACATGAAGGCTCAGCCCTGGATCAAGGCTTATGAAGACTGGAACGTCGACAACGGCCTGATCGACGGCCTGCCGGGCCATGCCCAGATCGGCAAGGGCATGTGGGCAGCTCCCGACAAGATGGCCGACATGCTGGCGCAGAAGATCAGCCATCCCCAGGCCGGCGCCACCACCGCATGGGTGCCGTCGCCGACCGCGGCAACGCTGCACGCCCTGCACTACCATCAGGTCGACGTGCAGAAGCGCCAGCAGGAGATCAAGCAAACCCTGCCGCGCGCGAAGCTGTCCGACATCCTCACCATCCCGGTGTCGCAGTCGAACTGGGCGCCCGACGACGTCAAGCAGGAGATCGACAACAACTGCCAGGGCATTCTCGGCTATGTGGTGCGCTGGATCGATCAGGGCGTCGGCTGCTCCAAGGTCCCGGACATCCATGATGTCGGCCTGATGGAAGACCGCGCTACGCTGCGCATCTCGAGCCAGCATCTCGCCAACTGGCTGCACCAGGGCGTCGTCACCGAAGAGCAGGTGATGGAAGCGCTGAAGCGGATGGCGGTGGTGGTCGACCGCCAGAACGCCGACGACCCGCTGTACAAGCCGATGGCACCGAGCTTCGACGGCATCGCTTTCCAGGCCGCCTGCGACCTCGTGTTCAAGGGCCGAGAGCAGCCGAACGGCTACACCGAGTTCATCCTCCACGCCCGCCGCCGCGAAGCCAAGGCGGCCGGCTGACCAACCATCGGCCTCGACGACAAAAGCCCCGGCACCACGCCGGGGCTTTTTGTTTCAGGCGCAAGCTTCTGACCGTGCGATGCGGCGTGGCGACCGAAAGGGCTCGTGAATCCCGACCTACTCCCGTGCGACCACGGGCAACCGCTCGAGGCGGGTGCGGGCGGAGGAGGATATCCGGGTGAAATTCGCCGCGGCACGCTTGTCCGGACGACCAGTCGCGACCACCAGACCATTCGGTCCAGCGACGATGTCGCCCTTGCGCAAGGTGCGATCGTCCTCGATCCTGACGGATGCGAGGCCGAACGTGTCCTTGCCGTTGCAGGTACAGCCCGCAATGATTTCCTTGCGGTAGCGGAAGGCATTGGGAAGGTCGGAATAGGATTTGCCGCCGTCGGTCGACGCGTCGTCGATCGACCCGCCGTAGAACACCCTGGTCTCGCTTGCCGGGCACAGGCTGTTGCACAGCGCGCCGCGATTCTGGCCATCCGCCGGAGGCACCGGGAAGTAGCGCCCGTCGCAGGTCCGCACGCAATAGGCCGTGCGCTCGCCTCCGCCCGCCCGCGGCGCGAGCCGCACATCGTCGCTGCCGTTGCCGAAGGGCTGCGGCAGCGCCGGACGCACCGCCGGAGGCGGAGCGAAGCCGCCGAACAGTGCCGAGAAAAAGTCCTGCGCATACCCGGCCGACGAGCCACACGCCGTCGCAAGCCCCAGCATAAGACCGGCGGTCAACCGATAGCGCGATCCGAACGTCATCTGGCTTCCCTGAGCAGTCGCTGCACGCCGGTTAGTACAGGCCGGATGTGGCGAGGTTCACCGCCTGACGCTGTGGCGCCGGGGAAAGTGGCGGCACGCTCTGCTGCGCTTCGGCGCGCGTCGTTCCGCTCTTCGGCAGCACCACCACCCTGGTCCCGATCGACACGCGGTTGAACAGGTCCTCGACGTCCGCATTGGTCAAACGGATGCAGCCGCTCGACACGAATTTGCCGATGGTCGAAGGGTCGTTGGTACCGTGGATGCGATATTCGCTGGCGCCAAGATACATCGCCCGCGCCCCCAGCGGATTGCCCGGTCCGCCCGCCATGAAGCGCGGCAGATAGGGCTGGCGCGCAATCATTTCTGCCGGCGGATGCCAGTCCGGCCATTCGGCCTTGCGGGAGATGCTCTGGGTGCCCGCCCAGGTGAAGCCCTGGCGACCGACGCCGACGCCGTAGCGGATCGCCTGACCATGACCGAGCACATAATAGAGCACGGTGTTCGCCGTATCGATCACCACGGTGCCGGGTGTCTCGCGGGTGCTGTAGCTCACCACCTGCCGCCGCAGCCGTTCGGGCAATACGTAAGAACCGCTGCCATTGTCGATCGCAGCAGGCTCCTGAAGTCCCGACGCGTTGTCCGACCAGGACAACCCGCGCGGGTCGCTGGCATAGCCAAGCGCCTGGGCATGAGCCCCCGAAACCCCGGCGACGGTCACGAGAATGGCTGCAGCTGCGATCACGGCGCTACGTCCATGCGCTGCCTGTCGGCACATCGATTGTGTCATGTCCCTGCCCTCTTGCAGTCCGGATGACGCGACCCGCCGAATCAACGCGGTCGGCGCGCCCGGGTTCCTGCAGCGCTTGCGGCAAAGAAGCGATCTCAAGCCGATCCCCGGGTCACGACTTCGCGAGGGGAACCATCGACGGTAACGGGCGGTTAAGTCCCCGAAGCCAGGGCCAAGGATTATCTGCGCGACGTTCGGGGAGCGCCGCCCCGAATGCCCGGCATCTCATCGCGAGACTACGGCCATGTCGCTCGGCACCCTGATCATCATCATTCTCATTGCCATCCTGTTCGCCGTCTCCCCTCGCTGGGGCTACAGCCAGTCATGGGGATACGGCCCATCCGGCATCGTCGGCACCATGCTGGTGATCGTCTTGATCCTGCTGCTGCTCGGGCGGATCTGAAGTCATGATGGCCAGGCCTTTGCCGTTCGACACGCTATTTCAAGCGCACAGATTTCCGCGGCTTCCCTAACCTCCGATCCAGCAAGGTCTTTCCCACGGAACCACGAGCTGCCGCACGGCGTTGATGCGTCGATGTGATGACCCGGCGAGGAGCAACGTGATGCCGCGTGAACAAGGTGAGGACGGTATGAAGGATCTGTCCGACAAGGCGAACTATGAGCGTCTTCTGAAGGACGTCGAGGCCGTGAAGACCGATATCGCAGATCTCGCGAACCAACTCAGCGAGGCTTTGAATGATCTCGCTGGCACGGCGCAGAAGCAAGCGCGACGCGGGGCCAAGCAGGCGAAGTCCGCCATCGACAGCGTGATGTCCGACGTTTCCAAGCACGGCAATACCGCATTCGATGCCGCCCAGCAGGCCGCCTCGTCGCTGGAGGACACTCTTGAAGAGGCTGTCACGCAGCGTCCAATCGCCGCGGTGGCCATCGCACTCGGCTTCGGCTTCCTGATTGGCGTCACCTGGCGCCGCTGAGCCATCAGCCGGCCACAAGGGCCCGCGGAGGTTCGCCACCCTGGTTCCGACCGTCGGCCGAGCGTCGCCGTCGACATCGTCCCTAAATCATTCTTCCTAGATCATGTGATGGCGATACCGCCACCGAACGGGATATTTCGCATGATTCAGAACCTGATCGAGGACATCAAGGACAGTGCTGGCCATGCCTTGCGCATGGCCACGCTGATCGTTGTGGCCGGCATCTCGCTCTTCATTGCACTTTCATTTCTCTGCGCCGCAGCGTTCGTGGTGGTGCTGCAACACTACGGGCTCGTCGCCGCCTGCCTTGCCGGTGCTGGCATTTTCTTCATCGCCACGATCATTGCGTCGGGCTGCTACATCTCCACGAAGCGCCCGGCCCGCAAGCCCGTCCAGGCGGCACGATCGGCATTTGCCAGCGCCGTCAGCGACCCCATGGTGCTTGCCGCCGGACTGCAGGTCCTGCGAACGATCGGGATCAAGCGACTGCTGCCATGGCTGGCAATCGCCGGCGTGGCGTTCGGATTGATGGCCCAGCGCAAGCCTTCGCCGGAAGACGACGCGGACTAGACGGCAGCAATCCGCTCCGCTCAGGACGCGCGCGCTCGTCTGATCGATGGGGTCACGCCAGTCCGCTCACGTGATGCAGCGGCCGGGTTCAAGCTGCTTGGCAACCTCTGTGAGAACGCTCACGACCGGCTCGCAAGCCACCGTGGTTTTGCGGCGGGCCGACGATTTGCCGATTTCACGACCGGCACTCTTGGCCACTTCGGTCGGCAGGGAAGGACGCAGGCGGCGGGCTTCCGAGCCCGTCAGGCGCATCGCGACCGACATACCTTTCAGGCCAGGCAACAGAAACGACAGCGTGGCTGTGTCGGCCTGGGACGCCCGGGCGAACTCCCGATCGGACTTCGCTCCACGGTTGATCGAGGCGACGGCACGTGCGCCGTCAATCTGCTCGTTCTGCCAGAGGCGCGTATCGCCGCGAATGGCGCGCGCCAAACCATTGTCCGATGCCATGCCAAATTGCACACCGCCCAGCGCCAGCGATGCTGCGATCAGACCCAATGCACCTTTTGAAATGTGAGACATGGTACGCCTCGACACTGCTGTCCTGTCACGATCAAATTTTTCAATTCCAATTTTCTGATCCGGATCACAACGGCGGCACGTGCGAGCTGGTTCCCAATCGCGGGGCCGCCGCGTCAAAAAAATCTGCCGTCGCGGAGGAACGATCTCGTGTCTGCCGAGTCATCCCTGCAGCCGGTTATTCCCCCTGCCCCTAACTAACCGGCGAATGCGGGGCGCTGCCGTGGTGATGCCGGCGGCGTCCCGCTTCCTTTTTGGTCCGCGGAACCGGCGTTTGGTTCAAGCCGCGACCACCCATCCGTTGTCGGTGCTTGCCGCAAAAGCAGAACGGGCCCACGGCAATGCCGGGGCCCGTTGCTGCAGAGCAGGCGTGACGTTGCGTTCAGGACGCTGCGGCCTTCGCCGCCCGGTTGCGCGAATTGCGCTGGAAAAACAGGGCCTGGCTCGCGACGGCCGACACCATGGCCGGCTGGAACGGCTTGGAGATCAGGAACGCCGGCTCCGGCCGCTCGCCGGTCAGGAAGCGCTCCGGATAAGCGGTGATGAAAACCACCGGCACCTCGAACACCCGGAGCAATTCATTGACGGCATCAAGGCCGGAGCTGCCGTCGGCAAGCTGAATGTCGGCGAGGATCAGGCCCGGGCGATGGCTCTTCGCCAGCGCGATCGCATCCGCATGGGTTCGCGCCACGCCAATGACATTGTGCCCGAGATTCTTGACGAGGCTCTCGAGGTCCATCGCGATGAAGGTTTCGTCCTCGATGATCAGCACGTCGGTCGCGATTTCTGCGGCGAGCTCGCGACCAGCAGCCTCCGCGAGCTGACGAACCTCCCCGATGCTGATGTTGAGGATGAATGCCACCTCGTCTTCGGAGAAGCCTTCGAGCGACAGCAGCAGAAACGCCTGGCGCGGCAGCGGCGTGATGTTCGACAGCCGCCGCTCCGGTGGAATCGTCGGCGCGATCGACGCATCGGCGTCGTCGTTGATCGCGACCGAATTCCAGATCTGGGTGAACAGGTGGAACAGCCCGACGCGCGGACCGTTGCTCTCATCAAGGAGCGACGGATCCTGCAACAGAGCCTCGAGCATGGCGGCCACATAGGCATCGCCCGAGGCCTGGCTTCCGGTCAGAGCCCGGGCATAGCGGCGCAGCAGCGGCAAATGTTCGGCAACAACCTGGGAACGAGACATCCCCCCTCCATCGATTTCATGCACTCAAGCGAAGACCCCCGGACACGGACCGGGTTCCCAACTGTAGGGATTACGCACCAGCCTGATAATAGTTCCAACATTCTTGGAACCAATCCCGGAACTTTCTCGCGACTGTCGCATTACGCTTTCACGACGACGCCGAGAAACGTCGCCGCCGCGGCCCACTGCCAGGAAAATCCCTTTCGTTCGAGGAACTTAGCTCTTGGGGATGTTACGGAACAGGTCATGAAAGAATTGAAACCGCAATCGGCCAAGGCCCCAGCAAGAGGCGGCCTCAACGCAGAGATCCAGTCCCGGATCGGGCATCAGCTCAGAGCCATGTACGACGAGGTGGTCCGCCAAGGGGTCCCCGATCGTTTCGCGGAGTTGATCCGGAAACTCGATACCGTCGAATCAGATTTGGTGGCCAAAACCGATAGGAGGGACTGATGCCCCTCACCAATCAGCTCCGTGACGACATGCTCGGTTGCGTGCCGAGCCTCCGCGCCTTCGCCATGTCCTTGTGCGGCAATAGCGACCGCGCCGATGACCTTGTGCAAGAAACCCTGCTCCGTGCGCTGGCGAACATCGATTCTTTCCAGCCGGGGTCGAACATGCCGGCATGGCTGTTCACGATCTTGCGCAACCTGTTCCGATCCGATTACCGCAAGCGGCGGCGCGAGGTCGAAGATGCGGATGGCAACTACGCCAAGACCCTGAAGTCGCAACCAGGCCAGAGCCCGCACCTGGAATTCGAAGAATTCCGGGCAGCCCTGGAGAAACTGCCGCAGGACCAGAAGGAAGCCCTCATTCTGGTCGGCGCCTCCGGCTTCTCCTACGAGGATGCCGCCGCGATCTGCGGCTGCGCCGTCGGCACCATCAAGAGCCGGGTGAACCGTGCCCGCTCGAAACTGAGCAACCTGCTCTATGTCGAGGGCACCGATGATTTCGGCCCCGACAATACGGTGCGCGCGGTCATCGGGGGCGGCAGCCGATAGGCGACGCCTGATCCATCGACTGACTTCAACACCACAAGACGGCCACCGCGAGGTGGCCGTCTTCCTGAAGTTTTGAGTAATGCCAGGCAGCGGGGCCGCGACGTCGCCGATCAGCTCAGCCCTGTCTGCGCCTGGCGGCATCCACCGGAGCAGCAAGACGATCGGTCCGATCGAGCTCGGCCTGATCGACCACGGTTTCCATCGGTGCGGTCAGTTCATAAACGTAACTGACATCTGTGAAGTAGCGCTTGGACGCGCCGCCCAGCGCTTCGGGGGCCACGCGGTCGAGCAGGATGACGCCGAAATCGCTGTCCGGGCGGCGGGTGGCTGCACTGGTATTGAACTCTTCCCAGCGAAAGTCGAAAATCGCATCCCGGCCCTCACCCATCACATGCCATTGCGCCGAGATGTTGGGATGCTTGCCGACCAGCGACAACCCTTCGTCGGCATGCGAGGCGAGCTCGAAAAACAGCAATGACAAACTCTGTGCCGCGCGGGGACTGACGACGATGTCGGGCCCGCTGACGGCGATGCGCTCCGCATGGGGAATGGCGCGGGACTCCAACAGGCCGCGGAGCTTGACGCCCTGCCACTGGCTGTCGCTGAGCAGCGACACGACGTTGGACATGGCGTGGATGCGGCCGATCAGCAGGTCGCGGGCGCTGTCGACGTCGGAGCCGTGGCGCAACGTCCGGGTGATGATCGACTGGATCACCGCCAGGATGTTCTTCACACGATGGTTGAGTTCGCCGATCACCGCGGTGAGGCGGTTCTCGAAACCGATCCGCACTTCGATTTCCCGGCTCAGCCGCACGTTGTTGTACACGACATAACCGAACAGCCCGCAGATGATGCTGGTCAGCGCCACGCCGATGATGGCGACAATGGCAGCCAGCTCCTGCGCACGCGCCTGGACGTTGGTCTTTGCGTAATAGCCGAGCGTCCAGTCCTTGCCGCCGAACGAGACGTTGCGCAGCATCAGTTGGCCCGCGGGATCATGGCGCGTCGGCGCAGCGATCACCACCCCCTGCGCATCGACCTTCAACTCCTTGGCCGCGTCACGCGGGTCCCGCAACACCAGTTCGAAAGGGCTCGTCTCCTCATTCGCCAGCATCAAGGGAGCAATGCGGTAGGAGAAGGTAATGAAGCCGCTGAGGGCGTTGGTACCCTCCTGCATGACCGGCGCCACCAGCACCACCCCGACAGGGCCATTGGTCCGCATCAGCACCAGCGGATCGGAGCACAACGGCTTGCCTTCCTCGGCCGCCCGGGCAAGCAGCGGCCCCAGCACCGGATGCACGTCGAACGAGCGGCCCGGGAAGCTCAAGGTTTCCTCGTTGCGCGGCTCGACATCCATCAGAACGTCGATCGGCTGGCTGATCGCGGCGATATTGAGCACCTGGTCCTCGCCGTCCCGAATTCGCGGGCGGGTGAAACCGGCGGCCGCGAGCTGCTTCTCGGCGTTCACCAGCCCCGCCGGGGGAATCCTGGCCACCCAGCTCGCAACCAGAAAATCGGTCTTGAACGCATAGATCGAGGAACGCAGCGGCTCCAGCACGTTGCCCTGCAGCAAAGCCGGACGGCGCAGGAGGCCGACGATGATCCGGGTCAGCAGCTCACGTTCGCTCAGACGATCCTGCACCAGACGGGCATGGATATCCACGGCCCGCTCCAGCGCTGCACCATCAAGAGATATTTCCTGATGGTAGACGCGATACGACACCAGCCCGGAGATCGTGACCCCGATCAGCGCGATCAATCCGATGAGAAATCCAAGCCGAAACACTGCTCTACCCGGGCCAACGGAGCCGGATCAAAGCAAAAGCCTCGCATCGAGGCAACCTGCGGCGGGCGCCAGCATCCATCATCGAACCACAACACCAGCACGCCTGCACCGCACGCTCGGGGCCTTGGCGAACACGATCATCAAGCTGAGGATATCAAAGCGCATGCTGCGTTTTCGTTCCATTCCAGATCTGAACTTCTTTGCGGTTAACGCCGGCTCAGCCAAGCTCGGGAAGGCGTTGTGGCCATGCGCTCGCCCCGTTTCGAACGAAATTGCCAAGACAATGGCGTGATACCGGAATGGACAGCATCGGGATAGCGAGAGCTCTGCATGGTTCGAAAATACTCGCTGGTGAAACATCTGCTGCCCGCCGGCCTTCGCGTGCTGGCGATGGAGGACGAAGCCCTGATTGCGCTCGACCTCCAGGAGATGCTGCTCGGATCCGGCGCCAGCGACGTCATCGTTGCGCGCGGTCTCGACGACGTCGAACGCGCCCTGGCCGACCACCCGGACATCGACGTCGCCATCATCAACCTGAACCCGGGAGTCCGGGCGGAAGCCGACCTGCTGGCGGCGAAGGCCGTCCAGGCCCTCGGCATTCCATTCCTGTTCGCCACCGGCAGCCCTGGCCGCCATGCAGCGGGAGCACTCTGCGACGCGGTTTTCGTCAACAAGCCCTATACCCGCGACATCATCGTTTCCGCCGTGATGGACGTGCTCGAGCGCGCCAGCACAGCCGCCTGACGGCTGTCCTTGTAAAGGAAAGAGCTCGCGGCGAAAGGAGAAGCCCTGTCGGYGGACAGGGTCAGACCGACATCCCGCCTATCAGATGGCGGCGAGCACCAGGCCCAGAACCATCATGGCGATCCCGGTCAGGGTCAGGCCAAGAAAGGCTCCGCTGTAGTCCTTGGCGTCTGCTTTATGAATTTTGCTCATGACCACACAACGGAAAGGCCTCCATTCCGTTCCGCAGAATCCGCAATCATGCTTGGTGCAGGCCGTGGCAAACGGACACGCCCGCCCCTGTCCGCCTCGCGCTCAGCGGCGCAAGCCGCCTTTGGTCTCGATGAAACGGACAATCCGGTCGAGCCCCTGGCTCTGCTTCAGGTTGGTCATGACGAAGGGCCGTTCGCCGCGCATCCGCCGGGCATCGACCTCCATCTTCTCCAGCGAGGCCCCGACATGCGGGGCCAGATCGATCTTGTTGATGACCAGCAGATCCGAGCGGGTGATGCCCGGCCCCCCCTTTGACGGGATCTTGTCGCCGGCGGCGACGTCAATGACATAGATCGTGAGGTCGGCGAGCTCCGGAGAAAAGGTCGCAGCCAGGTTGTCACCACCCGACTCGATCAAAACCAGGTCCAGCCCCGGAAACTTGGCCCGCATGTCGGCCACCGCCGCAAGGTTCATCGAGGCGTCCTCGCGGATCGCCGTATGCGGGCAGCCACCGGTTTCCACACCAGCGATGCGATCCGGCGTCAACGAGCCCGCCCGCACCAGAAATTCAGCATCCCATTTGGTGTAGATGTCGTTGGTGATCGCCGCGAGATCATAGCTCTCGCGCATGGTCTTGCAGAGCAGGTCCATGAGAGCCGTCTTGCCCGAACCGACTGGACCACCGATGCCGACGCGAAGAGGGCCGTTAAAGGAGGGCATATCACTATCCTGTTGATTTTATGGAGGGAAAAGCGCGGTCGGCAATGATCCTCGCACCAGACGATATGTCGACACAACGGCGGGAGGCAGGCGGCGTCATGAGCGGAACAATCGAGTGTACTGCGTCTCATGGCGCAGGCTGGCGAGATCGGCCCGGAAGGTCGCGCTGCCGATCTCCTCGAGCGATGCGACGAGCGCCCGAGCGCCCGTCGTCGTGACCACCGGTTCGAGCGCGACCAGGGCGCGCTGGCTGTCGGTCTGGCCGAGCGGAACGAGGCGCGCCGCTGCCGAGATCCAGTTCGCGGTCAGCGCATGCAGGAAGGCGTGCAGGAGCATTGGCAGCTCGATCCGGTGTGCCGCACCGACCATGCCGACCGCGACCGGATAGACAACGGGTTCCGTCCATCCCTCCAACAGCTGCACAAGGGGGCTGCAGGTCCACGCAGTCCGTGCGATCTCGATGAACGCACGCCCCTGTGTGGTGGTTTCGAGCTGCCGCTCGCGCGAGGGCACGAACGCGGCGGCGAGTTCGGCAACCTCGCGGAGCCCCTGTCGATCCTCGGCCAGGGCATGGCGGTGGGTGTGCGCAAGGAACACGGCATCACAGAACCCGGCTCCCTCACTCAGCATCGCAGCCAGCCAGTCCTGCAGGGTGGCGACGTTGACGATATCCCCGGCCTCGACGGCCCATTCGAGTCCGCTGGAGTAGGAGAACGCCCCGACCGGAAAGGCTGGAGACAACCAGGTCATCAGCCGGTAGAGCGCCGCGTGCGCGTCGGCCGCGTCCGCCCGCACGATATCCATGCGGCGCGGATCCGCATCGTCCTCAGCCGGAGTGACCATGAGCATGGCTGTGGTCGTGGCAGTGATCATGGCTGCAATGGTCGTCGTGGTGACCCGGGCCATGATGGTGGTGATCGTGATCATGGCCGGCATGGTCATGCCCGCCGGAATAGGCTCCGCCTTCCGGATCGAACGGCGCCTCGATCTCGAGGGTGCGCGCGCCGAGCCCGCGCACCATCTCCTCGATGACATGGTCCTTGCGGATGCGCAGGCCGCGGCTGACGATCTGCGTCGGCAAATGGCGGTTGCCGAGATGCCAGGCGATCCGCACGAGATGCTGCGGATCGCTTCCCCGGATCTCGATCAGTGGCTCCGGAGCCGCCACCACTTCGATAAGCCGGCCGTCCTCGAGCAGGAGGCCGTCGCCGCTGCGCAGCGCCACGGCCTCCTCGAGATCGAGCAGGAAATCGAGCCCGCGCGTGCCGCTCATCGCCATGCGCCGGCGATGACGATCGTCGAAATCCAGCACCACGGTATCGGCGGGCTGGGCCGTCCAGTGACCGGGGGACAGAACTCTGACAGCGCGGATCATGCTCATCTCACAGGGTCTCGACTTTGCCGTCGCTGATGATCTCGATCACCGTCGGCGCGGCCTTGAAGTCGGCGGACAGCTTGCGCCAGACCTTCATATGCTCGGACCGCGCGTGGGCGTTGAGCGCCTCGCGGCTCTCCCAGCGCTCCACGAACACAAACCGGTTGGGATCGTGAATGCTGGTGTGGCTCTCGTAGGCGATGCAGCCGGCTTCCTGGCGAGTCGCGGCGATACAGTCCTTGGCCCCCGCGATATAGGCGTCGCGATGTTCGGGCTTCACGTCGGTGGTGGCGATGACAAAGATCATGACAGGCTCCGGCGTCAGCGCACGTCGACTTTGGCGGGCGTGATGACTTCGATGCGCGGCGGCGCGGTCACGCCAGCGGCAACGACCCGGCCGAAGGCGCGCATGTGGTCGCTCTTGCCGTGCGGTCCCAGCGCTTCGGCCGTCTCCCACTGCTCGACGAACACGAGCTTGGCCGGATCGGTCACGCTTTCATGCATGTCATAGGCGATGCAGCCGGTCTCTTTCCGCGTGGCGGCAATACAGGCCTTGGCCGCGGCAATGACTTCGGCACGTGCTTCCGGCTTCACGGTCAATGTGGCAACGACATAGATCACAGGCATCCTCCCGGCTGTTGTTGTGATTGCCGGGCACACTAAAACATGAAGTAGCGCTGCGCCATGGGCAGCACCTCGGCGGGCGCGCATGTCAGCAATTCGCCGTCGGCCCGCACCTCGTAGGTCTCCGGATCGACCTCGATGTTCGGCGTCGCGTCGTTATGAATCATGCTCTTCTTGGAGATGCGGCCGCGGGTGTTTTGCACCGGATAAAGCTCCTTGGCGATGCCAAGCTTCTTGCCAAGGCCGGCGGCAACCGCGGCCTTCGAGGAAAACACCACCGAGGACGCCGTGCGTGCCCGGCCGAAGGCGCCGAACATCAACTGGTAGTGCACTGGCTGCGGCGTCGGGATCGAGGCATTGGGATCGCCCATCGGCGCGGCGACGATCATGCCGCCCTTGATGACGCAGTCGGGCTTGACGCCGAAGAACGCCGGCGACCACAGCACGAGATCGGCGAGCTTGCCCTTTTCCACCGAGCCGATCAGCTTAGACACGCCGTGGGCGATCGCCGGATTGATGGTGTACTTGGCGATGTAGCGGCGAACACGGAAATTGTCGTTGTCCCTGCCCTTGTCCTGCGGCAGCGCGCCGCGCTGCTTCTTCATCTTGTCGGCGGTCTGCCAGGTGCGGATGATCACCTCGCCGAGACGGCCCATCGCCTGGCTGTCCGACGACATCATCGACAGCGCGCCGAGATCGTGGAGGATGTCCTCCGCCGCGATCGTCTCCTTGCGAATGCGGCTCTCGGCGAAGGCGAGATCCTCGGCGATCGACGGATCGAGATGGTGGCACACCATCAGCATGTCCAAATGCTCGTCGATGGTGTTGCGGGTGAACGGCCGCGTCGGGTTGGTCGACGACGGCAGCACGTTCTTGAGGCCCGCGACCTTGATGATGTCGGGGGCGTGGCCGCCACCGGCGCCTTCGGTATGGAAGGCGTGGATAGTGCGGCCCTTGAACGCCTTGATCGTGTCCTCGACGAAGCCCGACTCGTTGAGCGTATCGGAGTGGATCATCACCTGGATGTCGTGATCGTCCGCCACCGACAGGCAGGTATCGATCGCCGCCGGCGTCGTGCCCCAGTCCTCATGCAGCTTGAGCGCACAGGCACCGGCCTTGATCATCTCGACCAGCGCGCCCGGACGCGAGGCGTTGCCCTTGCCGGAAATGCCGAGATTGACGGGAAACGCATCGAACGACTGGATCATCCGCCCGATGTGCCAGGGACCGGGCGTGCAAGTGGTGGCAAAGGTGCCGTGCGACGGCCCCGTGCCGCCGCCGAGCATCGAGGTGACGCCGGACATCAGCGCGTGCTCGATCTGCTGCGGGCAGATGAAATGGATGTGGCTGTCGAAGCCGCCCGCAGTGAGAATCTTGCCCTCGCCGGCGATCACGTCGGTGCCAGGACCGATGACGATGGTCACGCCCGGCTGGATGTCGGGGTTGCCGGCCTTGCCGATCGCGCTGATGTGGCCGTCCTTGATGGCGACGTCGGCCTTGACGATGCCCCAGTGGTCGACGATCAGCGCGTTGGTGATCACCGTATCTGCTGCGCCCTGGCGGTTGGTGACCTGGCTCTGGCCCATGCCGTCGCGGATCACCTTGCCGCCGCCGAATTTCACCTCCTCGCCATAGACGGTGAAATCCTTCTCGACCTCGATGATCAGGTCTGTGTCCGCGAGCCGCACACGGTCGCCGGTGGTCGGGCCAAACATGTCGGCATAGACCGAGCGGGAAATCCTGGTCGCCATCACTGCACTCCAGCCGGCTCTGCGGCGATTGTCATCGATTCACGAGGTCTACAGCTTGCCCATCACGTCGCCGCGGAAGCCGTAGATCGTGCGCTTGCCGTCCAGCGCCACCAGCCTCACCTCGCGGCTCTGGCCCGGCTCGAACCGCACGGCGGTGCCGGCCGCGATATCGAGGCGCATGCCGCGCGCCTTCTTGCGATCGAAGGCCAGCGCCGGATTGGTCTCGAAGAAATGGTAGTGCGAGCCGACCTGGATCGGCCGGTCGCCGGTGTTGGCGACGGTGAGCGTCACGGTCTTGCGGCCGGCATTGAGCTCGATGTCGCCGTCCCTGATGAAGAATTCGCCGGGGATCATGATGCGCCCTCGCAATGGACTGATGGCAACGCAGGAGCAGACAACAGGCGGCATGTCGTGGGCATGGTGGCCTCTCAGCGGATCGGGGCGTGCACGGTCACCAGCTTGGTGCCGTCCGGAAAGGTCGCTTCCACCTGGATGTCGTGGATCATCTCCGGGATGCCGGTCATCACCTGATCGCGGGTCAGCACCTCGGCGCCGGCCTTCATCAGCTCCGCCACGGTGCGGCCGTCGCGCGCGCCCTCCAGAATGAAATCGGAAATGATCGCCACCGCCTCGGGATGGTTGAGCTTGACGCCGCGCTCCAGGCGCCGCCGCGCCACCATCGCCGCCATGGAAATCAGCAGCTTGTCCTTCTCGCGAGGGGAGAGATTCATGAATGGTCCGCTCTGTCCCTGGTCAGTTGCCCGTTCGGCCGCCGCGCATGTCGCATCCCGTCTCCCCCCGCGTCGCAGATCTATTGCAGCCAGAGCCGCGGCAGCGCCGACGGACTGGCGCGATCGAGCACCGCCATCATGTCGGCACGCAGCCGGGCCGCATCTTGTGCACAGAAGCGGGCCATTGCAAAGCCGTTCCAGGCCGACACACCGACCTCACCACCAAAGCGTTCGGCCGCCTTGCGGATGCGCTCCACCAGCGCCTCGTCGCCCGGCACAATCAACGCCGTACCGATAGCCGCGCCGCCGTTCGCCACCGCCGGCCGGGTCAGCTTGGCGCCGATATCGCCATCGAGACGAACGGTTTCCGCAAACACCAGCCGTCCTCCCCGGCGCAACCGCCAGCGATCGGAAAACAAGCCCTGCTGCATCTGCTCACCCATGGCCGTGCGGCCGAAGACCACGATCTCACAAAGCAACAACGAAGCATCCTCGGCGAGATCGAGATCGATCCGGCGCGTGACGCGGGCCCGATCGAACAGGATGGTCTCCTGGGGCAGCCAGGCGAGGTGAGCCTCGGAGGCGACCCGCAGGGCGATGTCGAGGCGCGACTCCGGTCCGGGAGACCGATAGATCTTCTCCGCTGCAGCAGTCGTCACCGTCAGGCGGGCACCTGCGTCGACGTCGATCCGGATGTCGAAACGGTCACCGCTGGCGATACCGCCAGCGGTATTGACGAAGACGGCCGACAATCCCGCGCCCTCCGGTGCCGGAAAGCGGACCCGGAGCGAGCCCTCCTCATGCACCGCGCTGCGCCGCGTGACACCGTCACGGGCCTGGACACTGAACGCCACCGCCCCCACCGCCCGGTTGGCGGCAAAGGTCTCGGCCGCGGCCACCGACAGTTCGCCGTGCATCTCTCACTCCACCTTGGGACATCGCCCGTGCGGGCTGCGCCGGCGCTCAGATCGCCATCGCCCGGCTGAGGGCATCGGGATCGAGGCTCGCCCGGTCGCAGCGAAACGTCACCGTTCCGCGGTCCATCACGGCGAAATGGTCGCCGAGTTCGCAGGCAAAGTCGAGATATTGTTCCACCAGCACGATGGCGATGTTGCCGAGGCTGCGCAGGTATGAGATGGCGCGCCCGATATCCTTGATGATCGAGGGCTGGATGCCTTCGGTCGGCTCATCGAGCAACAGCAGGCGCGGACGCATCACCAGAGCCCGGCCGATGGCAAGCTGCTGCTGCTGGCCGCCGGAGAGATCGCCGCCCCGGCGTCCCAGCATCGAGCGCAGCACCGGAAACAGCGAGAACACGTCATCCGGGATATGCCGCTGGTCGCGCGACAGCGGCGCATAGCCGGTCTTGAGATTTTCCTCGACCGTGAGCAGCGGAAAGATCTCCCGCCCCTGCGGCACGAAGCCGATGCCGCGGCGGGCCCTCTCATAGGGCTTCAGCGCCGTGATGTCGGCGCCGTCGAACGCGATGCGGCCTGCCGAAATCGACTGCTGGCCGACCAGCGCCCGCAGCAGACTGGTCTTGCCGACGCCGTTGCGGCCGAGCACGCAGGTCACCTGCCCCGGCACCGCCGTGACCGACACCCCGCGCAGCGCCTGCGCCGCGCCGTAGAACAGGCTGATGTCCTTGACGTCGAGCGCCCCGGAATTGACCTCGCTGCTCACTTCACACCACCTTCCTGCATGCCACCGGCCGGGCTGGTCGACCGCCTGCTGCACTTCCTCACACCGACCATCACCGTCAGCGGCCCAGATACACTTCAATGACCCGCTCGTTGGACGACACCTGGTCGATCGAGCCTTCCGCCAGCACCGAGCCTTCGTGCAGGCAGGTGACGCGCACGCCGAGGGCCCGCACGAACGTCATGTCGTGCTCGACCACGACGACGGTCTTGTCGCGGTTGATTTCCTTGAGCAGTTCGGCGGTCTGGTGGGTTTCGACGTCGGTCATGCCGGCCACCGGCTCGTCGACCAGCAGCAGCTTGGGGTCCTGCGCCAGCAGCATGCCGATCTCCAGCCACTGCTTCTGGCCGTGGGACAGGCTGCCAGCGAGGCGCGCGCGCGCATCCCCGAGCTTGATGGTTTCGAGCACGCGATCGATGCGCTCGGCCTCGTCCGGCGCCTGACGCCAGAACAGCGTGCTGCGCACCCGATGATCGGTGTTGAGCGCGAGCAGCAGGTTGTCCTCGACGGTATGGCTCTCGAACACCGTCGGCTTCTGGAACTTGCGTCCGATGCCGAGTTCGGCGATCTCGGTCTCGTCGAGGCGCGTCAGGTCGACCGTGCCGTCGAACAGCACATCGCCCTCGTCCGGCTTGGTCTTGCCGGTGATAATGTCCATCATCGTGGTCTTGCCGGCGCCATTCGGGCCGATGATCGCCCGCATCTCGCCGGGCGCGATGGTCAGCGACAGGTTGTTGATGGCGTGGAAACCGTCGAACGAGACGTGGACCCCGTCGAGGTAGAGAAGCGCCGAGGTGGCGCGGCTATCGGGCACGATCATGTTTCACTCCGCCAGACGGGGGTTGCTGATGCCGTCCTCGCGCGCGGCGCTGGCGGCGGCCTCGGCGGCGGCACGGCGGGCCTGCCCGGCCTCCCACCACCCCTGCACGGTCCCGACAATGCCCTTGGGCAGCAGCAGCGTCACCAGGATGAACAGCGCACCGAGCATGAACAGCCAGTACGGCGCCAGCAGACCGGACGTGAAAAAGGTCTTGGCGTAGTTGACGAGCACCGCGCCGATCGCCGCGCCGATCAGCGTGCCGCGGCCGCCGACGGCGACCCAGATCACCGCCTCGATGGAATTGCCTGGCGCGAACTCGCTGGGATTGATGATGCCGACCTGCGGCACGTAGAGCGCGCCGGCGACGCCCGCCATGCAGGCCGACAGGGTGAAGACGAACAGCTTGTAGGATTCGACGCGATAGCCGAGAAAGCGCGTGCGGGACTCCGCATCGCGCACTGCGATCAGCACCTTGCCGAGCTTGGAGGTCACGACCGCCCGGCAGATCACGAAGCCGAGCATCAGCGCGGCACAGGACAGCATGAACAGCACTGCGCGGGTGCCCTGCGCCTGGACATTGAAGCCGAGGATGTCCTTGAAATCGGTCAGGCCGTTGTTGCCGCCGAAGCCGAAATCGTTGCGAAAGAACGCCAGCAGCAGCGCATAGGTCATGGCCTGGGTGATGATCGAGAGATACACACCGGTAACGCGGGAACGGAAAGCGAGCCAGCCGAAGCCAAACGCCAGCACGCCCGGCACCAGCAGCACCATCAGCGCGGCGAACCAGAACATGTCGAAGCCGTACCAGTACCACGGCAGCTTCTGCCAGTTGAGGAACACCATGAAGTCCGGCAGCAGCGGATTGCCATAGACGCCGCGGTTGCCGATCTGACGCATCAGGTACATGCCCATGGCGTAACCGCCGAGCGCAAAGAACGCGCCGTGGCCGAGCGAGAGAATGCCGCAATATCCCCAGATCAGGTCGATGGAGAGCGCAAGCAGTGCGTAGCAGATGTACTTGCCGAACAGCGAGATCAGGTAGGTCGGCACCTGCAGCGGCGATGTCTCCGGCAGCAGCAGGTTGGACAGCGGCAAGAGGATGCCGATTGCCGCGACGACCAGCAGGAACACGGTCGCGCCGCGATTGAGGGTCCGGGTGAGGAAATGCGGCGTCATGCTTCCACCGACCGGCCCTTGAGCGCGAACAGGCCACGCGGCCGCTTCTGGATGAACAGGATGATCAGCACCAGGATCGCGATCTTGCCGAGCACCGCGCCGGCCACCGGCTCGAGGAACTTGTTGGCGATGCCGAGGGTCAGCGCGCCGACCAGCGTGCCCCACAGATTGCCGACGCCGCCGAACACCACCACCATGAAGGAATCGATGATGTAGCTCTGGCCGAGATTGGGGCTGACATTGTCGATCTGCGACAGCGCCACGCCCGCGATCCCCGCGATGCCCGAGCCCAGCCCGAAAGTCAGTGCGTCGACCCGCGAGGTGGCGATGCCCATCGACGCCGCCATGCGGCGGTTCTGGGTGACGGCGCGCATCTCCAGGCCCAGGCTGGTGTAGCGCAACATGGCGAGCAGGATCGCGAACACGGCGAGGGTGAAGCAGACGATCCACAGGCGGTTGTAGGTGATGGTAAGCTGGCCGATCTCGAATGCGCCGCTCATCCAGGACGGGTTGCCGACTTCGCGGTTGGTCGGGCCGAACATGGTGCGCACCGCCTGCTGCAGCACCAGCGAGATACCCCAGGTGGCGAGCAGCGTCTCCAGCGCTCGCCCGTAGAGGAAGCGGATGATGGTGCGTTCGATCACCACGCCGATCAGGCCGGCGACCAGGAACGCCAGCGGCACCGCGATCAGCAGCGAGTAATCGAACAGCGCCGGATAGCGGGTACGGATCAGCTCCTGCACCACGAACGTGACATAGGCGCCGATCATCACCATCTCGCCATGGGCCATGTTGATGACGCCCATCACGCCGAAGGTGATGGCAAGGCCGATCGCCGCGAGCAGCAGCACCGATCCCAGCGACACGCCGTACCAGGCATTCTGCACCGCCGACCAGATCGCCAGGCTGTTCTGGATCGAGCCGATGGCGCTCGCCGCCGAACGCTGCACCCCGGGTAATGTATCGGACGGCAGGCCGGACAACAGCGCCAGCGCTTCCTGGTCACCACGATTGCGCACGGTGGCCACCGCTTCGATCTTGTCGGCTTCGCTGGCGTCCGGCTTGAACAGCAGGATCGCGGCGCGCGCCGACGCAAACGCGCGCTTCGCGGCGCTGTTGGTTTCCTTCTGCAGCGCGCTCTCGATGGCCGGCAGGTCGTTTGCGTCATGGGTCTTGAACACCGACTGCGCGGCGAGGATGCGCTTGGCCGGATCGGGCGACTGCAGTGTCAGGCTCGAGATCGCGGCCTCCACCGATCGGCGCAGGCGGTTGTTGAGGCGCACCGCGCCGAGGCCCGCCGCATCGACGCCGGCCGCCGCCGTACCGGTGGCCGCATCGACCAGGGCGCCGTCCGGCTGCCTGATGTAGACTTTCCTGTCCTGCCCGTTGGCGAGCAGGCGACCTTCCTGCAGCGCGCTGATGATCGGGTAGGCGCGCGGATGGCCGCTGGCGACAAGCGCGCCGATGGCCTCGTCGGTGTCAGAAAATGAATCGTTGGCGAACTGGCTGATCGCGTCCTCGAACGGTCCCGCCGAAGCCGGCGGCGCGAAGAGAAGAAAGGAGGCGGCGATCAGCGCCAGCGCAAGGAGCGGCGCACCGCAGCGGGAAATGAAATTGGCAAACACGTCACAACCCCGGCAGAGGTAAGGATTACGGAAGGCGGCGACCGTCGCCGCCTTCCGCAAGTCATGGGAGGATGAAGATCAGGAGCCCTGACCACCGCACTTGTTGGTCTTGGTGTTCCAGTTGCCGCACTTCTTGCCGACCCAGTCGCCGACCAGATCCTTGGAGCCGTCGAGCTCCTTCGACCAGGCATCGCCTGGGACGAGGCCGGGCGTCTTCCACACCACGTCGAACTGGCCATCGGCCTTGATCTCGCCGATGAACACCGGCTTGGTGATGTGGTGGTTCGGCAGCATCTCGGATTCGCCGCCGGTCAGGTTGGCCTGCTTGATGCCGGGCAGCGCGTCGATGACCTTGTCCGGATCGGTGGACTTCGCCTTCTCCACCGCCTTCACCCACATATTGAAGCCGATGTAGTGCGCTTCCATCGGATCGTTGGTGACGCGCTTCGGATTCTTGGTGAACGCCTGCCACTCCTTGATGAACTTCTCGTTCGCGGGCGTCTTGATCGACTCGAAATAGTTCCAGGCAGCGAGATGGCCGAGCAGCGGCTTGGTGTCGATGCCGGCGAGCTCTTCCTCGCCCACCGAGAACGCGACCACTGGAATGTCGGTCGCCTTGATGCCCTGGTTGCCGAGCTCCTTGTAGAACGGCACGTTGGCGTCGCCGTTGATGGTCGAGACCACTGCGGTCTTCTTGCCGGCCGAGCCGAATTTCTTGATGTCGGCGACGATCGTCTGCCAGTCGGAATGACCGAACGGCGTATAGTTGATCATGATATCGTCCTGGGCCACGCCTTTCGACTTCAGATAGGCTTCCAGGATCTTGTTGGTGGTGCGCGGATAGACGTAGTCGGTGCCGGCGAGCACCCAGCGCTTCACCTTCTCTTCCTTCATCAGGTAGTCGACCGCCGGGATCGCCTGCTGGTTCGGCGCGGCGCCGGTGTAGAACACGTTGCGCTCGCTCTCCTCACCCTCATACTGGACGGGATAGAACAGGATCGAGTTCAGCTCCTTGAACACCGGCAGCACCGACTTGCGCGACACCGAGGTCCAGCAGCCGAACACCACGGCGACCTTGTCCTTGGTGATCAGCTCGCGGGCCTTTTCGGCGAACAACGGCCAGTTGGAGGCCGGATCGACCACCACGGCCTCCAGCTTCTTGCCGAGAACGCCGCCCTTCTTGTTCTGCTCGTCGATCATGAACAGGATGGTGTCTTTCAGCGTGGTCTCGCTGATCGCCATCGTGCCGGACAGCGAATGCAGGACACCGACCTTGATGGTGTCCTCAGCGGCCTGGGCCGCGCCGAAGGTCGAAAGACCGAGGGCAACGCCCGCGGTCGCCGCCAGAACCTTGCGGCGGCTGAACGGCCGCCCGAGGGCCGTGGTCAATTGAGTAAACATGCGGTGTCATCTCCCTGACGCAGACAAAAAACCCTGCTGAACAGCCTCCGGCTGTCTGCATTGAGGGAATCGCAAGAAGCATGCCACCTCGCACACAACGCATATCTATTTGATAAAACTTACATATTTTATACTTTCACGCTCGGGAACCCGGCACGCTGCCTAAATGACAGACACAAAATGTGACTGCCTAATTTGCAGATAGATCATTTTGTGTGCAGAAATCGATTGCTGGCTAATTTCTTGGCACAGCCTGCAGGCGACAGCCCAGCGCAACGGATGCGACACCACAATCCGCCAATCCCCGCAATTCATCTTGAAAGCGCCGCCTTCGTGGCTCATATAACCGCCGCGACCTTGAATCGTATCGTCAGGTCTTGCGGGCTGCGTGTTCGGATCTGTTGTCGTATTGTCTGCAACGGTATCCGGCTTGCCTTTTTCACCTAACCCAACTGACGCCCCAGACACGCGGGTGTCCCACGATACCCGCCCGCACCAGGCGTTTGGCCTGCTGCGCGCACTGACTCGTAAGAAAGATCCACTTTGACCTCTTTTCAGGATTTCGGCCTTGCCGATCCCATCGCGCGTGCTCTGAACGAAGAAAACTACGTCACGCCCACGCCCATCCAGGCACAAACCATCCCTCTCGCACTAACCGGCCGTGACGTGGTCGGCATCGCCCAGACCGGCACCGGCAAGACCGCCTCCTTCGCGCTGCCGATCCTCCACCGCCTGCTCGAGAGCCGCATCCGTCCGCAGCCCAAGCACTGCCGCGTCCTGGTGTTGAGTCCGACGCGCGAGCTGTCCGGGCAGATCCTCGACAGCTTCAATGCCTACGGCCGGCACCTGCGCATCTCGGCCGCCCTCGCCATCGGCGGCGTGCCGATGGGCCGCCAGGTCCGCGCCCTGATGCAGGGCGTCGAGATCCTGGTCGCCACCCCGGGCCGCCTGCTCGACCTCGTCCAGGGCAACGCCCTGAAGCTCAGCCAGGTCGAATTCCTGGTGCTCGACGAAGCCGACCGCATGCTCGACATGGGCTTCATCAACGACATCCGTAAAATCGTCGCCAAGCTCCCGATCAAGCGGCAGACGCTGTTCTTCTCGGCCACCATGCCCAAGGACATCGCCGAGCTCGCCGACAGCATGCTGCGCGACCCGGCACGGGTGGCGGTGACACCGGTGTCCTCGACCGCCGAGCGGATCGCCCAGCGCATCATCCAGCTCGACCATTCTGCCAAACCGGCGGTGCTGGCCGAAATCCTCAAGCAGGAGCAGATCAACCGGGCGCTGGTGTTCACCCGCACCAAGCATGGCGCCGACAAGGTGGTGAAGGTGCTGGCCAAGGCCGGCATCGCCGCCAACGCCATCCATGGCAACAAGTCCCAGAACCACCGCGAGCGTGTTCTGGCGGCATTCCGCTCCGGCGAGATCCGCACCCTGGTGGCGACCGACATCGCCGCCCGCGGCATCGACGTCGATGGCGTCAGCCATGTGGTCAACTTCGACCTGCCGAACGTGCCGGAAACCTACGTCCACCGCATCGGCCGCACGGCCCGGGCCGGCGCCGAGGGCGTCGCCATCTCGCTGTGCGCCGGCGAGGAGGCCGCCTATCTCCGGGACATCGAGAAGCTGATCCGGGTCAAGCTGCCACGGGAAGACCGCCGCTCGGCCGGCCAGCAGGAGGCCGCGCCTGAGGGCCGCTCCGGCGGCAGGCCGCAGCAGCCGTCCCGCCCCCATCACGCCGCACAGCACCCCAAGCCGGCGCGCGGGGATGCCCCGGCGGCTGCCGGCAAGGGCAAGCGCCGCCGGCGCCGTGGCAACGGCAACGGCCTGGCGGGTTCAGGCGGGCAGCCGGCGAACCGCCACGAACCGTCGCGGTCGCCTCACAGCAGCCCGGGTGAGGGCATCCAGGGCGTGGCCTTCATGCGCCGCGACAGCAATCGCCCCCAGCGCCAGCCACAGCGACAGCACTAACCGTCACTTTCAGAACAATCCGATCCGGAGAATTCCATGGCGAAAGAAGAACTGATCCAGTTTGAGGGGCTCGTCACCGAAATCCTTCCCGACGCCCGCTATCGTGTCCAGCTCGACGCCGGACATGAAATCATTGCCTACACCGCGGGCAAGATGAAGAAAAACCGCATCAAGACCCTGGCCGGGGACCGCGTCACGATCGAGATGTCGCCCTACGACCTGGAAAAGGGCCGGCTCATTTTCCGCCACAAGGACGAGCGTCCGGCCGGCGGCCCGCCCCGCAGCGGCCCGCCGCGCGGCCAGTTCCGCCGCCGTTGACGCTAGCGCGCAACTGAAGCACATTCCGGGTCCCTGCACGTTCCGCGTGCAGGGACCCGCTATATTTAAGGCACTTTGGCAACTTGCAAAAAAATCCCGCACGTCAGGATTGTTTGAAAACCCGTTTTCCCTTATGACTGGGAGTATCGATTTTCGGCTGGACGACATTAGCTATCCACCGGTACAGCCGGGTAACGCTGACGACCCTTCCAAAATTCGATCATAAACGGCTCGTGTTGCCTCGTGTAACGATGAGCACTGACTACACTATCTGAGAAGGGACTACCCCCGTGAGCATGGGCACTGTTAAGTGGTTTAACGCGACCAAAGGTTATGGTTTCATTCAGCCGGACGACGGCGGCAACGATGTGTTCGTTCACATCAGCGCTGTCGAGCGCGCCGGTCTCGGCACTCTCCGCGAAGGCCAGAAGATCAGCTACGAGATCGTCGCTGATCGCCGTTCCGGCAAGTCGTCGGCCGACAATCTTCGCTCGGCAGGCTGATCATCTCGTCGCGCGCGTAAGCCGCAGACGCCAAATCGATCGGGAAAGGCCGCGCCTCTGGCGCGGCCTTTCTCGTTTTGAAAACATAAATGAGAGAAGACAGCCAAAGGCCCTAGCACGCCTGCGAATCCAGCAGCACGCATGCCGACTGCCGCGGCCGCGCGTAGAACTGATCTTTCAGCGAGAAGGCCGACTTGAAGACATAGCTGGTAAACGGCTGGTAGGTGTAGGACACCTCGCTCCAGATCAGGTAGGTCACCTGACCGGTCGTGACCAGTCCGGGGGGCACCGTCACTGTTTGATTCTGCGGACGTCCCGTACCGGTGGTTGACTTGCTCCACTGGACGATTGTCTTGGCTGGCGTCGTCGTTCCATCAATTTTGATCTGGGACACGGTCTGCACCGGCGCTCCGCTGAACGGCATCATCACGTAGCTCGCAGCCGTGAACGAGTTCGTAACATCCGAACTCTTCACCTGCGTGGCCTGCGCGATCAGGTCCGAGATTGTTCGCGCCGTGATCGTCACCTTGCGATCGGCAGCGATGCCGTTGCACAGATCATAGGTGCCGAGAAACACCAGCAGCATGAACGGCAGGATGATGGCGAATTCGACAGCCGACCCGCCACGCATCTCCGCACGAAAGCGCCTTAGCAAAACACGCCCCCCGGCCGACGACATCACCTTTTTGTGCTGCATGGCTCTAACACGGCGTTGAGGAGCCCTGGCCATACGGCTCGTTGCGGAACGCGGCCGAGGACTGCAGCAGGTACTGTCCGCCGGTCATGTTGGCGATGTTGAAGCCGAGGCCTGTGACAAAAAGCTGCCACGGATAGAACGCCCTGACCACCACCACCGACGACGGCGACCCCATGTCGAACTGGAAATCGGTGCGCAGATTGCCGGAGCCGTCGATCGGGCTCTGCGGCTGAACGACCGTCGAAAAGCACGAGTAGCTGCGGATATCGAGCGCCAGCTTGTTCTGGCAATCGAACATGATCGCGAGACGGTTGCAGACCTGCGTCTTGAACTGGGCCTGCGTATAGCCGCCGTTCGGCGCGGTCTGGGCCTGCCCCGTCATGATCAGGCGCGCCGAATCCTGCGTCGCGGTCTCCAGCATCTGGCCCGCAAAGAACACCAGCGCGATCTCGATGATCGCGAACAGCAGCGCGAGAAACCAGGGCGCGATCAGCGCGAACTCGACCGCGGCCGACGCGTGGCGATTGCGTGCGAACCGGCGGATCACGGCGTGGATGGTTGATTTGGACAGGCGTGACGGCAGCATGAAGCCAGTCTCGAAGGCAGCAAGTAGCTACCTCCTCTATAGCGAACACTCATTGTTGAAAGCTTGCGTCCGATCGGGACAATCCGGCAGGGGACATTAACCGACCATTAACCAGTCGTTCCCAGCCGGAAACCCTCTGCTGCGCATTCAATTCTTCGGAGCACCAGATGAGGTGTTGGCTGCAGCCGCCGTCGCGTTACCGGTCGCCTGGTTGCTGAGGGTGCCGGCCTGCTCGAGGGTCGACGTGAAGTAGGTCGCGCCATCCCCGAGCGTGATGCGGCGCTGGCAGATCGGCGTGCAACTATAGGACTCGCGATCGACGCCGCGGTAGACGGTCACGAGGTTCTCAGTGGGGCCCTGAACCTGAATCACCCGGTCGAGTAGCACGGTCCCGTCGCGGTCCAGCGCGATGAAGTTGGTTGCCCCATACCCTTTTCCGGTCACCACCATCATGCCGCCGGCCTGAAGGGTGACGTCCGCAATCAGAGGATTGCCGACGACCAGGGTCGCCACGCGCTCCGGCAACTTGACCAGCTTTGCTTGATCCACCACCACATCGATCTGGTCGCCCGCGTTGCGCGCCAATGCCGCGTGCTGGAACAGCACCAGGCTGACGGCGACCAATGACGATCTGGCAAGAGTGCGCGCACGGCGCAAAGACTTCGTCGACATACTCTACTCCGGGACCTTTACATGCCGGCATAAGCGATACGCAGCGGCGCCGGCGCCCGTCATGGCAAATGTGGCGTTAATTGATGAATGAACTGCAAACAATACTGTGCGACACGCGGCCGCGTCATATCGCATGGCAGCCACATAACCCGCACACCGCTCATCAACGAAAACAGAATCAACGCCTTGCAGTTCATGCTCCGCGATGCTCGTGCAATCATTAAGCCGTCGTTTACCGTCGCGAAGAACTGCCTATTGTACCGCTGTTTCTTCAGTTGAATTAACTACGCCGCAATTACTGCCCCATAAGGTGACGCCATGGTCGCGGCAAGCCCTCGCGCTGCTCACACCAAGATCGGTTTTTGACAGCCACATGCATACATGGAGCTATCTATGAAGAATCTCATTGCTCGTTTCGTCAAGGACGAGTCCGGCGCGACCGCGATCGAATACGGTCTGATCGCTGCCGGCATCTCTCTCGCGATCATCGCGGCGGTGAACACGCTCGGCACCAACCTGAGCGGCAAGTTCAGCACCATCGCAAGCAGCATCGGCGCGTCCGGCAGCTAAGACGGACGGGCGCTTTTCGAGCGTGCCACAAAAGGGCTCCGGGCATCCCCGGAGCCTTTTCTGTTCATCAACTGCACGTGTCTGTTCAACCGCGTTTGGCCGGCCGCGAGCAGGCCCCGGCTTATCGGCAAGGCGATGCGCCCTCAGGATCAGTCTCGCAGCATCATCACGCCACACCGCGATGCCGGCAACGATGCGGCCATGATCGTCTGCATGGCGCTGGTGCTGGCGCTGATCGCATTGGCATGGCGGATTGCCGGCGTGCTCGTCTGATTTCCGTCGCCGAACCACGTCACGCCCGCGTCGTACCCGCGCGTTTTGCGATTGTTCACATATCCGGCCTAAGGTGGCCCGCGACCGCTCAATCTCCAGATGTGAACCGGCATGATCCTCGACCTCGCACGGCTGTGTTTCTTTCCCGCCCTGATGGCATTCGCCGCCGCGAGCGACCTGCTGACCATGACGATCTCGAACCGGGTTTCTGTGCTGCTGATCGCCGGATTCGCGATCCTCGCGGCCTGGGGCGGCATGTCCGGCCACGATCTGCTGATGCATGGCGCGGCGGGACTGACGGTGTTGGCCGCCGGCTTCGCCTGCTTCGCCATGGGCTGGATCGGCGGCGGCGATGCCAAGGTCGCATCCGCAGCCGCGCTCTGGCTCGGCTTTTCACACCTGCTTAACTATCTGCTCTACGCTTCGCTGTTCGGTGGCGCGCTCACGTTGCTGCTGCTGCAGTTCCGGCAATGGCCGCTGCCGCACGCTCTCGGCTCGCAGGCCTGGTTGCTGCGGCTTCACGGCAAGGACGCCGACATCCCCTACGGCATCGCCCTTGCCCTGGGGGCGCTGGTGATCTACCCGGAAACATCCTGGGTTGCGGCTGTCGACCTCAGCCGCTTCGTGCTGCCCTGACGGGGTCAGGCAACACCTCGTTAACGTGATTTAGATACGCCTCATTAACCATGCTTTGACCTTTAACTGGTCAAATCCCGGGACAGCGATCGGAAGGTCGCGTGTGTCTTGCGGGAAGTGAAGCGTATGAATACCGCGCGTATTGTCGTCCTGGCCATCTCGGTCGCCGCTGGCGGCCTGGCGATCTACCTTGTCAGCGGCCCTGAGCCCAAGCAGATCGTGCAGGCGCCCCCGGTGCAGCAGATCGAGACCGTCGACGTGCTCGTCGCCAAGTCCGACATCCCGATGGGCCAGACGGTGACCCCCAACGATCTGCAGTGGCAGACGTGGCCGGCCGCAAATGCCAGCAGCAATTTCATCCGCCGCACCGACAAGCCGGACGCCGTCACCCAGCTCGTCGGGTCGATTGCCCGCTCGCCCTTCATCTCGGGCGAACCCATCCGCGAGCTCAAACTGGTCAAGGGGCCGGGATCGGGCATCATGGCGGCGATCCTGCCGTCGGGCATGCGCGCCATCTCGACGGAAATCTCTGCCGAAACGGGCGCCGGCGGCTTCATTCTGCCGAACGACCGCGTCGATGTGATCCTGTCGCGCCGCGAGAAGAATTCCGACCACAACGGCTCCGACGCCGTGGTCTCGGAAATCATTCTCAGCAACATCCGCGTGCTCGCCATCGACCAGACCATCGAAGAAAAGAATGGACAAAAGGTCGTCGTCGGCAAGACCGCGACCCTCGAGCTCAAACCCGAACAGGCGGAATCGCTCGCCAAGGCGCGCCAGACCGGTACGCTGGCGCTGGCGCTGCGCAGCATCGTCGACGCCAATGCACCGCCGACCCAGGCCGAACGCATCCGGGGAAACAGCATCAACGTGGTTCGCTTCGGGGTACCGACGTCCACCACGGTTCAGCGATAATGAAGGGGCGCAGCGAATGACGCGCAATGGAAACCGACGGCGGCTGCAGACCGGAATGGTCCGTGGCCTGTCGTTTGCGGCGGTAGCGGCCTTGACGCTGAACCCCGTCTTGTCCGCGATGGCCGGCGAGGCGCGCGTGCCGGCCATGCCGGCCGCAGCGAGCCAGGCCATTGGGCAGATGAATGCCCGCTTCCTGCCGCTTGGTATCGGCAAGTCGGTCGTCGTCGACCTGCCGCGCGACGTCAAGGATGTGCTGGTCGCCGACCCGAAGATCGCCAATGCCGTGATCCGCTCCGCACAACGCGCCTACATCATCGGCGCGGCGGTCGGCCAGACCAACATCATCTTCTTCGATTCTAACGGTCAGCAGATCTCCGCCTACGATATCGCCGTGACGCGCGACCTCAACGGCGTGCGAGCGGCGCTGCGGCAGGCTTTTCCCAACAGCGACATCCAGATCGAAGGTGTCGGTGACGGCATCCTGCTGAGCGGCAGCGCCAACAGCCCGGCCGACGCCCAGCAGGCTGGCGACATCGCCGGGCGGCTCGCCGGCGACAACGCCAAGGTGGTCAACAACATCGCGGTCCGCGGCCGCGACCAGGTGCTGCTCAAGGTCACCGTCGCCGAAATCCAGCGCAACATCCTCAAGCAGCTCGGCGTCGACCTCAACAACCTGAGCCTCGGCAGCGCGTCGGTGCTCAACTTCAACAATACCAACCCATTCACCGCGAACGGCGCCCCGCTGGTTGCCAACAACGCCATCACCGGCAACTTCCCGTCTGTCAGCGCCACGCTGCGCGCAATGGAAAGCGCCGGCGTCATCCGGACGCTGGCCGAGCCGAACCTGACCGCGATCTCCGGCGAATCGGCGACCTTCGTCGCCGGCGGTGAGTTTCCGATTCCGGCCGGCTATTCCTGCGATCCGACGACGCACGTCTGTACCACGCAGATCAACTTCAAGAAGTTCGGCGTCTCGCTGAACTTCACTCCGCTGGTGCTGTCCGAAGGCCGCATCAGCCTGCGCGTGATGACGGAAGTCTCGGAGCTGTCGAACGACAATTCGATCACCGTCACCCAGCAGCTGTCCTCGACCACCAACAACTCGATCACGATCCCGTCGATCCGCACTCGTCGCGCCGAGACCACACTGGAGATTCCGTCGGGCGGCTCGATGGCTCTCGCGGGCCTGATCCAGGAGCAGACCAAGCAGTCCATCAACGGCTTGCCGGGGATGACCCAACTGCCCGTTCTCGGCGCGCTGTTCCGCAGCCGCGACTACGTCAACCGGCAGACCGAGCTCGCTGTCATCATCACCCCTTACATCGTCCGAGCGGTGGCGCAGAAAGACCTGTCGCGGCCTGACGACGGGTTCGCTGACGCGGCCGACCCGCAGTCGGATCTGCTCGGCAACATCAATCGCATCTACGGCGCCCCGGGCAGGCCCGGGCCGCGCCAGAGCTATCGTGGCAAGTACGGCTTCATCACCGATTGAAACGGGATTTCGCAATGACTGTTCATCCCCATCCCGTCACATCGAAGCGGCGACTGCGCGCAGCTCTGCTGCTGGTCGGCGTTTCGGTCTCTCTCGGCGGTTGCCTGACGCACGCGCGCGACAAGGAGAATGCACTGGCGAGCATTCCCGCCGATTACCGCCAACGCCATCCGATCGTGATCGAAGAGGCCAATCGCACCGTCGAGGTGTTCGTCGGCAGTGGCCGCGGCGGCCTCACCGCCACCCAGCGCGCGGATGTGATCAGCCTCGGTCAAGCCTGGCTGCGTGAAGGCACCGGCAGCCTGCTGATCGACCTGCCCAGAAACACGCCCAACGCTCGCGCCGCATCGGAATCCTACCGCGAGATTCGTTCGCTGTTGAGCGCGATTGGCATCCCCGCCCGCTCGATCACAATCCGTGATTACACGCCGAACGATCCGCGCCAGTTCGCGACCGTGCGTTTGTCCTACCCGCGCATTGCGGCGGAAGCCGGTCCTTGCGGGCTGTGGCCCGACGATCTCGGCCCATCGATCAAGAACAAGCTCTACGTCGAGAACAAACCCTATCATAACTTCGGCTGCTCGACGCAGCGCAACCTCGCGGCGATGGTGGAGAACCCGTCGGACCTCGTTCAGCCGCGCCCCGAAACGCCGCCCTACACGGCGCGCCGCTCGATCGCCTTCGACAAGTACCGCAAGGGCAATCCCACGGCGACCAACTATAGCGATGGCGACAAGGCCAAACTGAGTGACCTCGGAAAATGATCAACTACGCACGCCAGACACCGGATAGCGAAGCGGCCCCACCGGCCGCGGAGGAGCATATCGCGCCGGCACCGCGCGTGTCGGTGCAGGCATTCTGCGAGTCGGTGGAGACCGCCGCCGCGGTGCAATCCGCCGGCGAGGACCGCCGGCTGGGCAAGGCCCATCTGAAGATCCAGATGGGGGGAACAGTTGCGGCGATCGAAGCCTATCGCAGCGCACCGACCCCGAACGTCATTGTTCTGGAGACCGACGGCCGCAGCGATATCCTCGGCGGCCTCGACCAGCTCGCGACGGTATGCGATCCCGGCACCCGGGTGATCGTGGTCGGCCGTGTCAACGACGTGACGCTTTATCGCGAGCTGGTCCGTCGCGGCGTCAGCGACTATCTGATCGCTCCCGTCTCCGCGATCGATATCGTGCGCGCGATCTGCGGGCTGTTTTCGACACCGGAAGCGAAGGCCGTCGGCCGCATCATTGCCGTGGTCGGCGCCAAGGGCGGTGTCGGCGCATCGACCATCGCCCACAACATCGCCTGGGCGATCGCCCGCGATCTCGCGCTGGACTCGGTTGTCGCCGATCTCGATCTCGCCTTCGGCACCGCCGGCCTCGACTACAACCAGGACCCGCCGCAGGGCATCGCCGAGGCGGTGTTTTCGCCGGATCGCGTCGACACCGCGTTCATCGATCGTCTGCTGTCGAAATGCACGGATCATCTCAGCCTGCTCGCCGCGCCCGCGACGCTGGATCGCGTCTATGACTTCGGAGCCGAAGCGTTCGATTCTATTTTCGATACGCTGCGCGGAACAGTGCCCTGCATCGTTCTCGACGTGCCGCATCAGTGGTCGGGCTGGTCCAAGCGCGCACTGATCAATGCCGACGACATCCTGATCGTTGCCGAGCCGGACCTCGCCAATCTTCGCAACACCAAGAACCTGTTCGACCTTCTGAAGGGGGCGCGGCCCAACGACCGCATGCCGTCCTACTGTCTCAACAGGACCGGGGTGCCCAAGCGCCCGGAAATCAGCACCAAGGAATTCGCCAAGGCGATCGAGAGCGAGCCGATCGCCTCGATTCCGTTCGAACCTCAGATCTTCGGCGTTGCAGCCAACAACGGCCAGATGATCGCTGAGGTCGCCGCCAATCACCGCACCGCAGAGATGTTCCTGCAGATCGCGCAGCGGCTGACGGGACGCGGAGAGGCCAAGAAATCACGAACGTCGCTGCTGGCGCCGCTGCTGGGCAAGCTGCGATCGAAGTAATCTATTGCGTGGAGTTGTGTCGTGTTTGGTAAGCGTAGCGGACCTGAATCCCAGACCCGGGCGGTCAAGCCGGCCGCACTGGAGCCTGCACCGGCTCCGGTCACGCGCAATCCCGAACCTGCGGTTGCTTCGCCGCCGCTCGCACCGGCGCGCGCCCCCGCCCCTCCGGTTCACAACGAAGTCCGTCGCTCCGACAACTACTACCAGGTCAAGGCGACGATTTTCGGGGCGCTGATCGAGGCGATCGATCTGGCGCAGCTCGCCAAGCTCGACGGCGAATCCGCACGCGAGGAAATTCGCGACATCGTCAATGAAATCATCGCGATCAAGAACATCGTGATGTCGATCGCCGAGCAGGAGGAGCTGCTCGACGATATCTGCAACGACGTGCTCGGCTATGGTCCGCTCGAACCGCTGCTGGCGCGCGACGATATCGCCGATATCATGGTGAACGGCGCGAATACGGTCTATATCGAAGTCGGCGGCAAGATCCAGAGGACCGGAATCCGCTTCCGCGACAACCAGCAGCTCCTGAACATCTGTCAGCGCATCGTCAGCCAGGTCGGCCGGCGCGTCGACGAATCGTCACCGATCTGCGACGCACGCCTCGCCGACGGGTCTCGCGTCAATGCCATCGTCGAACCACTGGCGCTCGACGGGCCCGTGCTGACGATCCGCAAGTTCAAGCGCGACAAGCTGACACTGGATCAACTGGTCCGCTTTGGCGCGATCTCGCCCGAGGGATCGGAGATCCTCAAGATCATCGGGCGCGTTCGCTGCAACGTTCTGATCTCCGGCGGTACCGGCTCCGGCAAGACCACGCTGCTGAACTGCCTGACCAACTACATCGACGACGACGAGCGCATCATCACTTGCGAGGACGCCGCGGAACTCCAGCTGCAACAACCCCATACGGTGCGGCTGGAAACCCGCCCGCCGAACCTGGAAGGCGAAGGCCAGATCACCATGCGCGATCTGGTCCGCAACTGTCTGCGTATGCGCCCCGAGCGGATCATCGTCGGCGAAGTCCGCGGCCCCGAAGCGTTCGATTTGCTGCAGGCCATGAACACTGGCCACGACGGATCGATGGGCACGTTGCACGCCAACAATCCCCGCGAAGCGCTGTCACGCTGCGAATCGATGATCACCATGGGGGGCTTCTCGCTGCCGTCCCGGACTATTCGCGAGATGGTCTGCTCGTCCATCGACGTGATCATCCAGGCTGCGCGCCTCCGCGACGGCTCACGCCGCATCACCCACATCACCGAGGTAATCGGGATGGAGGGCGACACCATCATCACCCAGGACATCTTCGTCTACGACATCGTCGGCGAAGATACCGAAGGCCGGATCATCGGCCGCCACCGCTCCACCGGTATTGGCCGCCCGAAATTCTGGGAACGCGCCCGTTACTACGGCGAAGAGAAGCGCCTGGCGACCGCCCTCGATGCTGCGGAAATTGCCACAACCAACGGCTGAACCGGCGCCATCGTCGCCACAGCCGCATCGAACTGACGACGTGTTTGCACAAGCGGCCGGAAACGGGTTTGGCAGCACGCCTTGGGAGCAGGAGATATGAACATTCAATCGCTTGCCCTCGCCTTTCTCGCCGCCCTGACCGTCGGCGGAATAGCCTGGGTCTTCATCTATCCGCTGCTGTCCGGAGAGCGGCAGAGCGAGAAGCGTCGCGCCTCGCTGGCGCGGACGGAGCCCGTGGTGCGGGCCAGTGACCGCAACCTGCGCAGCCGCCGCGAGCAGGTAGAGGAATCGCTCAAGGAGATCGAGCAGCGCAACAAGAAGGCGCAGAGTGTCGCGTTGAGCACGCGGATCTCGCAGGCCGGACTGGACTGGACGAAGCAGAAATTTCTGATCATTTCCTGCGTTCTGGGCGGCGCTTTCTTCCTGGTTCCGCTCGTGTTCGGCGCCGGACTGCTGGCGTCGGCAGGCCTCGGCTTCGCCGCAGGATTCGGGTTGCCGCGCTGGATTCTCGGCTTCCTGAAGAAGCGCCGTGAAAAGAAGTTTCTCGACGCGCTTCCGGACGCGGTCGACGTGATCACGCGCGGCATCAAATCCGGCTTGCCGCTGTTCGACTCCATCCGCGTGGTCGCGGCCGACTCGCCGGAACCGCTGCGCAGCGAATTCTCCGCCATCGTCGAAACCCAGGCGATCGGCATGCCGCTCGCAGAAGCCTGCGCGCGGCTGTATGAGCGGATGCCGCTGCCGGAAGCAAACTTCTTCGGCATTGTCATCGCAATTCAGCAAAAATCGGGCGGCAACCTGTCGGAAGCGCTCGGCAACCTGTCCAAGGTGTTGCGAGACCGCAAGAAGATGGCCGGCAAGATCCAGGCGATGTCAACGGAAGCCAAGGCGTCGGCCGGCATCATCGGCTCGCTGCCGCCGATCGTGATGCTGCTGGTCTATATTTCGACCCCCGACTACATCTCGTTGCTGTGGACCGAACCAACGGGGCGGCTGATGCTCGCTGGCTGCGTTCTGTGGATGAGCATCGGCATATTCGTGATGAAGCGCATGATCAATTTCGATTTCTGAGGGCGAACGATGATCGATTTCCTGATCGAGAAATTCCACGACGCCCGCTTCATGGCCATGGTGCTCGCGGCGATCGCGGCGACCGCCACCGCCTACACGCTGATCTCGCCGCTGCTCGCCGGCGAAACGTTGTCCAAGCGGATGAAGGCGGTCGCCAGCGAGCGTGAACGCATCCGCCAGCGCGAGCGCGAGCGACTGAACCGCAACGAGAAGGTGTCTCTGCGCCAGGCACCGAAGCAGCTCGTTCAGAAAGCCGTCGACGACTTCAACCTCACCAAGTGGGTCGCCCAGGAATCAGCCCGCGACAAGCTGGTGATGGCCGGCTACCGCGGTCAGGCGCCCTACACCACATTCCTGTTCGCACGCATGGTCGCGCCGATCGTGTTCTTCATTTCCTCGGTGATCTACGTCTTCCTGCTTTCCAACATGCAGCAGGGCGCAGCCATGAAGCTCGCAATGTGCGCCGGCGTCAGCTATCTCGGCATGCATGCACCGATGGTCTTCCTGAAGAACGCCATCGCCAAGCGCCAGCTTTCGATCAAGCGCGCGTTCCCCAATGCCCTGGACTTGATGCTGATCTGCATCGAATCGGGCATGTCGATCGAGGCCGCTTTCCGGCGTGTCAGCCAGGAAATCGGCTCGCAGTCGGTCCCGCTTGCCGAGGAACTGACACTGGTGACCGCCGAGCTGTCCTACCTGCAGGACCGCAAGGTCGCCTATGAGAATCTCGCCAAACGCATCGGGCTCGATAGCGTCAAGTCGGTCGCTCTGGCGCTGCAGCAGGCCGAACGCTACGGCACCCCGCTCGGCCAGACACTGCGCGTGCTGGCGCAGGAAAACCGCGACATGCGAATGACGGAGGCGGAAAAGAAAGCCGCCGCCCTGCCGCCGAAGCTGACGGTGCCGATGATCGTGTTCTTCCTGCCGGTGCTGTTTGTCGTGATCCTCGGGCCAACGGGCATCAAGGTCTCGGCCTACATGCACTGAGGCCGCGGCGCGGCCCGCCGCAGGCGGAGCGGGCTGACCGACAGATCAGGAGCGGCGGGATAGCCCCGCCGCATCGTTGTCGGCGCCCTGACGCGAACCATCACCCCGGCTCAGCATCTGCTTGAGATATGCGACGTTGGCGGCCGCCTCGTCCGGCGGCAGGTCCGCCTTGACGATCGACTCCGCCTCGGCAAATCGGCCCTGAAGCCCGACGACCAGTGCGAGGTTCTGCCGAATGCGCGGGTCCGAGCCGGCGCCGGCGTGGGCGCGGCGCAGCACCTGCTCGGCCTTTCCGAGATCTTTTGTCAGCATGTAGGACAGCCCGAGATTCGACAGCACCGAGGGCTCCTCGGGCACGATCTTCAGCGCGCTCGCATAGTAACGGCGCGCCTCGTCATGCTTCCCCATCTGATCGAGGGTGGTGCCCTGTACGGACAGGATTCGCCAGTCCGGATTCGAAGGTGTATGCGCATTGCTCAGGGTATCGAAAGCCTGCTTGAAGTTGCCGTTGTCGGCCAGCGCCCGCCCGTAGGCTGCGAGCACCGATTTGTTGTTCGGGTTGGCGAGGCTCGCGGCTTCCAGCACCGCGACCGCCTGAGCGCGCTGGCCATTGATCCGCAGCGCCTGCCCGTAGCGGATGGCCGCATCAGGATCGCGCGGATTGGCACGATAGCGTTCGCCCAGCGCATCGGTCGGAACACGCGCGTCACCATCGCGTGGAATTTCGGCCCGCGCGGCCATGGGACCACCGACCGACCCTGTCACGTCCGGTCCGCGCGCTGTCGTGGTTTGACATCCGGCGACGGCGGCGGCCAGAATCAACGCTGACGCTGCAGACAGGAGAACCCGGGCGACTTGAGACTGATCACGCATGCACATCGACTCGCGAAATCCGGCGCGCAAGGTCCGCCGAATGGGCTGGAGACCAGCCATCAATAGACTGTTAACCCTAACGCCCGGTTAATCGGGCTATAGTCACCGCGCCCCCGGGCATACCGCCCGCTCCATGCCGAGATTCCGATGACCACCATTTTCGCGCCCCCCACTGCCGACGCCATCCCCATCACTTTTGCGACCAAGTCCTCGTGGGAGACAGAGAAAGCCGCCCTGTCGGCAACGGCCCGACGTTTCGCCGAGAGCAACGGCTTCTCCGCCAAGCCCGGCCAGTATCTGGCGCTACCGGGACCCGATGGTGCATTGGCGCAGGTGCTGTTCGGCCTGGAGGAGGCGACGGCTCCGGCGCACGATCCGTTCCGCCCCGGGCAACTGCCCGGCTTGCTGCCTGAGGGCGTCTATCGCTTCGCCAATGCCCCATACGACGGTCGGCTCGCGGTGCTCGCCTTTGCTCTCGGCAGCTACCGGTTCGCGCGCTATCGCAAGGCCGATCAGCCGAAGGCACGCCTGGTGCCCCCCGACGGCATCGATGCCGCCGAGATGACCCGGATCAGCGACGCGGCCACCCTCGCCCGAAACCTGATCAACACGCCGGCCAACGACATGGGCCCCGAGGACCTCGCCGCCGCGGCCGCCGCACTCGCCGAGCGCTACGGCGCGGCCTTCTCCAACATCGTCGGCGACGATCTCCGGGCCAAGAACTTCCCCCTGATTCACGCGGTCGGCCAGGCCTCCCAGCGCGCGCCGCGGCTGATCGATCTCACCTGGGGTGACCCGGCGCATCCCAAGGTCACGCTGGTCGGCAAGGGCGTGTGCTTCGATACCGGTGGCCTCGACCTCAAGCCATCGGGCTCGATGCTGCTGATGAAGAAGGACATGGGTGGCGCCGCCAACGTGCTGGCGCTCGCGCAGATGGTGATGGATGCCGGGCTCAAGGTGCGGCTGCGGGTGCTGATCCCGGCAGTCGAGAACGCCGTTGCCGGCAACGCCTTCCGGCCGCTCGACGTCTTGCCGTCGCGCAAGGGGCCGACCGTGGAGATCGGCAACACCGACGCGGAGGGCCGCCTGGTGCTCGCCGACGCGCTGGCGCTCGCCGACGAGGACAAGCCCGACTTGCTGATCGATCTCGGCACGCTCACCGGCGCCGCGCGCGTGGCCCTTGGTCCCGACCTGCCGCCGTTCTACACCAACGACGATGGTCTCGCCGACGATCTGTCGCGCAGTGCCCGCGAGGAGAACGACCCGCTGTGGCGGCTGCCGCTGTGGCCCGCCTATGACAAATGGCTGGATTCGAAAGTCGCCGACATCAACAACGCCCCGTCCAACGGCTTCGCCGGATCGATCACCTGTGCGCTGTTCCTGCAGCGTTTCGTCGAGCCGACGACGCGCTGGCTTCATGTCGACATCTACGGCTGGACGCCGACCGCGAAACCCGGCCGCCCCGAAGGCGGCGAATGCCAGGCCGCACGCGCCATCTATCAGCTGCTGAGCCGGCGCTATGGCTGATCCCCGGCTGACCCCCGCGCGCCCCGACCTCGCCGCCGAGCACCTGCGCGGGCAGGTGACGGCGGAGCGCTTTGTCACCGGCGAAGAGCTCGAGGTGTTCGATCCGATCGTGCCGCTGCGCCGTGAGCCCTCGCACGACGCCGCGCTGGACACCCAGGCGCTGAAGGGCGAGCGGGTAACGATCTACGACCGCACCATCGAGGGCTGGGCGTGGGGACAGCTCGCCGGCGACGGCTATGTCGGCTGGCTGCCCGACCTCGCGCTGGTCAAACCGCGCACGTCCCCGACCCATGCGGTCACCGCGCTGCGCACGCTCGCCTTCCCGGGCCCGTCGATCAAGCTGCCGCCGGTCGAGACGCTGCCGCTCGGCGCCCGCCTCGAGGTCGTGCGCACCGATGCGACCTTCGCCATCACGTCCCAGCGGCACTACCTGCCGTTGCCCCATGTCGCGCCGCTCGACCACGTTGAAGACGACTTCGTCGCGGTCGCCGAGCGGTTCATCGGAACGCCGTATCTGTGGGGCGGCAAGACCAGCCTTGGCACCGACTGCTCGGGCCTCGTCCAGATCGCACTCGCGGCCTGCGGCATCGCGGCACCGCGCGACAGCGATATGCAAGAGCAGACGCTCGGCGAGGCGCTCGACCACGCGCAGTGGCATGACCTGCGGCGCGGCGATCTGGTGTTCTGGAAAGGCCATGTCGCCATCGTGAGCGGAACCGACAGTCTCGTCCACGCCAACGCCTATCACATGGCGACCGCGACCGAACCGCTGCGGGGCGCCGTCAGCCGGATCAGCGCCGCCGGCAGCGAGATCACCAGCGTGCGGCGACTGCTGCGCTGATCGTGGTCGGACCAGTTCGGGCCGCGCAGATTGCTCCCGTCAGGTCGCGGCGCCCGGCTCGGCCTCGTTGCGGAACGCCGCGGCAAACAGCGCACGGGTATAGTCGGTCTGCGGCGCCTTGAAGAGCTGCGCCGCCGGCCCCTCCTCGACGATCTTGCCATGGCGCATCACGATGAGGTGGCTCGCCAGCGACGCCACCACGCGCAGGTCATGCGAGATGAACAGATAGGTCAGATCCCGCTTGCGCTGCAGTTCGCGCAGGAGATCGACCATCTGGGCCTGGAACAGCATGTCGAGTGCGCTGGTCGGCTCGTCGAGCACCACGAAGCTCGGCTCCAGCACCGCGGCACGCGCGATGCTGATGCGCTGGCGCTGGCCGCCGGAGAATTCGTGGGGGTAACGAAACCGGGTTGCCGGATCGAGACCGACATCGTCCAGCGCCTTGACCACGCGGGCCTCGCGTTCGGTCCGCGTCATTGACGGCTGATGCACCGTCAATCCCTCGGCGATGATGTCGCCGACCGACATGCGCGGGCTGAGGGCGCCGAACGGATCCTGAAACACGATCTGCATGTCGCGGCGGAACGGCCTCATCTCCTTGAAGCGCAGGCCCTGGATATCCTTACCGAGGAACACGATCGGCCCCTGCGACGAGATCAGGCGCAACAGCGCCAGCCCCAGCGTCGTCTTGCCCGAGCCGGACTCGCCGACGACGCCCAGCGTCTCGCCCTGACGAACCGCTATCGTGACACCGTCGACCGCCTTGATCTGCCCGACGGTGCGACGCATCAGGCCGCGCTTGATCGGAAACCAGACCTTGAGGTCGTCGGTCGCCATCACCACCGGCGCGTCGGGGCGCGGCGGCGCCGGATCCGGCTTCGGCTCGGCCGCCAGCAGCGCACGCGTGTAGGGATGCTGCGGGCTGCTGAACACCTGCTCGACCGGTCCCCTCTCGACGATCTTGCCGTCATTCATGACGCAGACGACGTCGGCGATCCGCCGTACGATGCCGAGATCATGGGTGATGAACAGCAGGCTCATGCCCAGGCGCGCGCGGATGTCCGCAAGCAGCTTGAGGATCTGCGCCTGCACGGTGACGTCGAGCGCCGTGGTCGGCTCGTCGGCAATCAGCAGGTCCGGCTCGTTGGCGAGCGCCATGGCGATCATGACACGCTGGCGCTGACCGCCGGACAGTTGATGCGGATAGCTGCCGAGCCGCGTCTCGGGTTCAGGGATGCCGACCTGGGTCAGGAGTTCGATGATGCGGGTGCGCGCCGCCGCGCCACGCAGCCCGTTGTGTAACGACAGGATCTCGCCGATCTGCGCCTCGATGGTGTGCAGCGGATTGAGCGAGGTCATCGGTTCCTGGAACACGATCGAGATGTCGTTGCCGCGAATGGCGCGGATCTCATTTTCCTTCAGGGCGAGCAGGTTCTGACCCTTGAAGTGGATGCTGCCGGAAGGATGAAACGCCGCCGGATAGGGCAGCAGTTTGAGCACCGACAGCGCGCTGACGGACTTGCCCGAGCCGGATTCGCCGACCAGCGCGACACACTGGCCGCGGCGGATCTCGAACGAAATGCCGTCGACCGCCACCATCGATTCGTTCTCGCCACGACGGAACGCGACCGACAGGTCGCGGACATCGAGCAGCGGCTGGTTGATCGCGTCCATCAGCTCGACCTGAATGTCTTGCGGGGATCGAAGGCGTCACGCACCGCCTCGCCGATGAAGATCAGCAGCGACAGCATGATCGCGACCGAGAAAAATCCGGTCAGGCCGAGCCACGGCGCCTGGATATTGGATTTGCCCTGCGACAGCAGCTCACCCAGCGACGGCGAGCCCGGCGGTAGGCCAAAGCCGAGAAAGTCGAGCGCCGTCAGTGTCATCACCGAAGACGACACGATGAACGGCAGGAACGTCATGGTGGCGACCATGGCATTCGGCAACAGATGGCGAAACATGATGACGCCATTGGAGACGCCGAGCGCACGCGCTGCCTGGATGTATTCGAAGTTGCGGCCACGCAGGAATTCGGCGCGCACCAGGCCAACCAGCGACACCCACGAGAACAGCAGCAGGATGCCGAGCAGCACGAAGAAGCCGGGCACCAGCACCGACGACAGGATCAGGAGAAGATAAAGCGAGGGAATCGCGGTCCAGATCTCGATGAAGCGCTGGAAGATCAGGTCGGTCCAGCCGCCGAAATAGCCCTGGATGCCGCCGGCGGCGACGCCGATCACCGACGACGCCAGCGTCAGCGCGAGACCGAACAGCACGGAAATGCGGAAACCGTAGATCAGACGTGCGACCACGTCACGCCCCTGGTCGTCGGTGCCGAGCCAGTTGTATTCGAGATCGCGGCAGCCCTTCAGGCCCTTGCGCTCCACCACCGTCTTGCACTGCGCCTCTGTCAGAAGCCAAGTCGGCTTCGACGGCGCCGGCGTCGGCAGGTCGAGGTTGTGGGTGCCATAGGAGTAGCGGATCGGCGCCCACACGATCGAACCGCCCTTGTCCGCGATCAGTTTCTGCAGGTAGGGATCGCGATAGTCCGCCGCGGTCTCGAAGTCGCCACCGAACGTGGTTTCGGCATAGTTGACGAATGCCGGCCAGTAGAGATGCCCGTCATACCGGATCATCAGCGGCCGATCGTTGGCGATCAGCTCGGCGAACATTGAAATCACGAACAGCAGCGAGAAAAGCCAGAACGACCAGTAGCCGCGGCGATTCGCCCTGAAGTTCTGCCAGCGCCGCCGGTTCAGTGGCGATGGCCCGAAGCGACGGCGCGACGCCGGCATCGCCTCGCCGAGCGGGGTGATCGTGGTGGTCTCGACCGGTTCTGGCGCCGTCACGCTCATCACACCTCGCGCGCCTCGAAATCGATCCGCGGATCAATCCACATATAAGTCAGGTCCGACAGCAGGTTCACGACCAGCCCGACCAGCGAGAAGATGTAGAGCGTGCCGAACACCACCGGATAGTCGCGGTTGAGAACGCTCTCGAAGCCGAGCAGGCCAAGTCCGTCCAGCGAGAAAATGGTTTCGATCAGCAGCGATCCCGAGAAGAACGCGTGGATGAAGGCGCCGGGAAAACCGGCGACCACGATCAGCATGGCGTTGCGGAAGATGTGATTGTAGAGCACCTGCCGCTCGCTGCAGCCCTTGGCGCGCGCAGTCATGACGTACTGCTTGCGGATCTCGTCGAGGAACGAGTTCTTGGTCAGCAGCGTCATCGTCGCGAAGGCACCGAGTGCCATCGACACCAGCGGCAGCGCGAGGTGCCAGAAGTAGTCGATGATCTTCCAGTACCACGGGAATTGCGACCAGCCGTCCGAGGTCAGGCCACGCAGCGGGAACAGGTCGAGGAACGATCCGCCGGCGAACAGGATGATCAGCAGGATGGCGAACAGAAAGCCGGGAATCGCGAAGCCGACGATGATGACGCCTGACGTCCAGACATCGAAACGCGACCCGTCGCGCACCGCCTTGCGGATGCCGAGCGGAATCGAGATCAGATAGGTCAGCAATGTCATCCAGATGCCCAGCGACATCGATACCGGCAGCTTCTCCTTGATCAGCTGCAATACGCTGACATCTCGGAAATAGCTCTTGCCGAAATCAAAACGGGCAAAGTTCCACAACATCAGCGCGAAGCGTTCCGGCGCTGGCTTGTCGAAACCGAACTGCTTCTCCAGGCTCTTGATGAAATCCGGATCGAGGCCCTGGGCGCCGCGGTACTTGGAGTTCATCGCATCCGCCGCCACACCCGCCTGCGGCCGGCCGACGAGATCACCGCCACCACCCGAAATGCGCGAGCTGGCGCCAGTATCGGCGCCGTTGAGCTGGGCGATCACCCGCTCGACCGGGCCGCCGGGTGCGAACTGCACCACCACGAAGGACACGAACAAAATCCCGAGCAGGGTCGGGATCATCAGCAGCAGGCGGCGGGCGATATAGGCGCTCATGGGTTACTTCGCCTGATCGAGCTTGGCGGCCTTGGCGGCGTCGGACCACCACAGCGTGCGTTCGCCGAGCCCGGAGGAATAGCCGTCGGGGTTGTAGCGCGGCAGCTTCGCCGGATGATCGAACACATCCCAGTACGCCACGGGATGATTGCTGCGGTACCACTGCGGCACCCAGTAGCGCCCGGCCCGGAACACGCGATCGAGGGCGTGGCAGGCGGTGATCAGCTCGGGACGGCTCTCGGCGCCGATGATACGCTCGATCAGGGCGTCGATCGCCGGATTGGCGACCCCCGCGAGATTGTACGATCCCTTGGTCTTGGCCGCCTGGGACGAGAAGAACGGTCGCAGGCTGTCGCCCGGCGTCGCCGACAGGCTGAAACGCTGCATCGTGATATCGAAGTCGAAATCCTCCACCCGCGCGCGATACTGCACAGCGTCGACGACGCGAAGCGTGGCTTCGATGCCGAGCACGCCGAGATTCTTGATGTACGGCATGTGATGCGGCTGCAGCGACGGCTCGTCGACCAGGAATTCGATCCGGAACACATCGCCGTTGGGCAGCAGCCGCTTGCCCTCTTTGATCGGAAAGCCGGCATCCTGGAGCAGTTGTGACGCCCTGCGCAGCAGGGCGCGATCCTGGCCGGTGCCATCACTGACCGGCGGCACGAACGGGGCGTCGAACACCTCGTTCGGAATCTCGCCGCGGAACGGCTCCAGCAGCTTCAACTCGTCCGGCGACGGCGCGCCTTCCGCCATCAGGTTCGAGTTCTGGAACGGCGACACCGTGCGGGTGTAGGCGCCGTACATGATGGTCTTGTTGGTCCACTCGAAATCGAAGGCGTTGATCAGTGCCTCGCGCACCCGCGGATCCTTGAAGCGATCGCGACGGGTGTTGATGAACCAGCCCTGCGCACCGGACGGGGTGTCGTCGGGCAGGATCTCGCGCTTGACGCGGCCATCCTTGATCGCGGGAAAGTCATAACGGGTCGCCCACACCCGCGCGGTGAATTCTTCGCGGTAGAGGTAGTTCCTGGCCGTGAAGCCTTCGAACGCAACGTCACGATCGCGGTAGAATTCATAGCGCACGATATCGAAATTGTAGGTGCCCCGCGCGACCGGCAGATCGGCGCCCCACCAGTCCTTGACCCGTTCGAACTCGATGAAGCGGTTGACCTCGAACTTGCCGACACGATAGGGGCCGGATCCGAGCGGAACATCGAGCGTGGATTCGTCGAACGCACGGCTCGCATAGTAGGCCCTGGAGAAGATCGGCAGGGCCGCAACGAAGAGCGGTACGTCACGGGCGCGCTTCTCGGCGAAGGTCACCACCAGCGTCGCATCGTCGACTGCCTCGACGGCGGCGACGTCACGCATCTGCTGGCTGATCAGCGGGTGCCCCTTGGCCTTCAGCATCGTCAGCGAGAACGCAGCATCCGCCGCGGTCAGCCGCGAACCGTCGTGGAAACGCGCCTCCGGCCGCAGCACGAAGCGATAGACCAGCTTGTCCGGCGAGATCTCGACCGACTTCGCGAGCAGGCCGTACATCGCGTCCGGCTCGTCGCCGGCCCGCGCCATCAGCGTGGCGAAGGTCAGGTCCATGCCCTGCGCGCCTTCCCCCTTGAGGATGAAGGCATTGAGCGAATTGAAGGTGAAGTACGACTGATTGTTGGCACGCACCGACGGGATGGTCGAGAATATCCCGCCCTTCGGGGCGTCGGGATTGACGTAGTCGAAATGGTGAAAATCGGCAGGGTATTTGAGGTCGCCGAACACCGACATGCCGTGGGCGGTGCTGGCCGCCGCTGCGGGACGCACCAGCATGGCGGCGGCAACACCGCCGCCGAAGCGAAGCGCCGCACGGCGGGTGAGCGGGAAAGTGCCCATCGGAACCCTCAAGAACGTTTGCCGATCTTTGCCGCCTTGGTCTCGTCGTACCACCAGAGTGTCGGGAATCCGGAGATGCCGTATTTCGGCATCGGCTCCGGATGGCTGAAGCGATCCCAGCGGGCGTAGCGCTGGAAGCCGTAGGTGAACTGCGGAACGACGTAGAAATTCCACAGCAGCACGCGGTCGAGTGCCTTGCAGGCGGCCACGAGCTCGGCGCGGTTCGGCGCGTAGATGATGCGCTCGATCAGGGCATCGACGGCCGGGTTCTTGATGCCGGCGAGATTGCGCGATCCCGGCCGGTCCGCTGCCTGCGAGCCGAAGAAGTCGCGCTGCTCGTTGCCCGGCGACAGCGATTGCGCCCAGAGACCGGTCACGAGGTCGAAATCGAACGCACGCAGGCGGTTCTGGTACTGCACGTCGTCGACCGTCCGCACCGTGACCGTGATGCCGAGACGCTCGAGGTTCGGCTTGTAGAACAGGATGATGCGCTCGTCGCCCTGATCGCGGCTGAGGAATTCGACACTGACGGGCTTGCCCTGTGGATCGACCAGCTTGCGGTCGCGAACGTCGAAGCCCGCCTCCTTCAGCAGACGCGCGGCTTCGCGCAGGTTGCCGCGAAGCGCCTCGGCGCTGCCGCCGACCGGGTTGGTATAGGGGGTGGTGAAGATCTCCGGCGAAATCTTGTCGCGGAGCGGCTCCAGCAACTGCAGCTCGAGGCCCTGCGGCAGGCCGGAGGACGCAAGCTCCGTACCTTCGAAGTAGCTGTTGTCGCGGCTGTACTCGCCGGTGGAGAGCTGGCGGTTCATCTCCTCGAAATCGAACGCGAAGTTGAACGCGCGGCGCAGCCGGACGTCGGAGAACAGCGGACGACGAAGGTTGAAGACGAAGCCCTGCATCCGGCCGACGCTGTTGACCGGGAATTTCTCCTTGATCACGCGGCCGTCGCGAACGGCCGGAAAATCATAGGCGGTCGACCATTCCTTGGCACTGCGCTCCAGAATCCAGTCGACCTGATCGGCCTTGAAGGCCTCCCGCGCCACGGTGTCGTCGCGAAAGAACTCGTAGCGGATCTGGTCGAAGTTGTTCAGCCCGATATTCACCGGCAGCTTTGCGCCCCAATAGTCGGGAACGCGTTCCATCACCAGGGACCGCGCGGCGACGAAGTCCTTGATCCGATACGGGCCCGAGCCAAGCGGCGGCTCCAGCATGGTCGCGCTGACGTCGCGCTTGCGGCCTTGCGCGTCGGTCCCTTCCCACCAGTGCTTGGGCAGGATCACGAGCTGTCCCGCGATGGCCGGCAGCTCGCGGTTGCCGGGAGCGTCGAACACGAACTTGACGTCGCGATCGCCAACTTTCTCGACCTTCACGATGTGCCGATAGTACGCGCTGTACATCGGGCTGTGGGTCTTGAAGGCGTTGAACGAGAAAATGACGTCCTCGGGCGTCACCGGCTTGCCGTCGTGCCAGCGCGCTTCCTGGCGCAGGCGGTAGATCACATAGGAGCGGTCGTCCGGATAGGTCGCCGCTTCCGCGAGCAGGCCGTAACCGGTCGACACTTCATCGCGCGAATCGACCATCAGCGTTTCGTAGATCAGACCGAGGCCACCCGGCGGGTTGCCCTTCACGCCGGCGACGACGATGTTGAAACTGTCGAACGTGCCGATCTCGAGCTGCCGCACGCTGCCGCCCTTCGGCGCATCGGGATTGACGTAGTCGAAGCGCTTGAAGTCCGCCGGATACTTGATGTCGTCGAACAGCGACAGCGCGTGCCGCCAGGGCGCTCCGCCCGGCGCATCGCTGGCGCGTGCCGCATTGACGAGAAAAGCGGCGGGGGTTGTCTGAAACAGCGGGACCGCTGCGGCGATGGCTCCGCTCTGGAGGACGCGGCGTCGGGAAATTTTCAAACAAGCGATCCTGTGATTGGGCCGGTGTCACCGCCGGGCGTTCCCCCGGATCAGCGTCCCCAGCGATTATGTCGGTTTTTGGAAAGGTTTCCACCCCTGCGGCCATCTTTGCGGCCAATGGTCACGAGGCCCGCAAGGAGAATGTGCATGCGAAAACGGCCGGGCAAGCCCGGCCGTCTCCGAATGACAAATCTTTAATCCGGCTTACTTCGCCGCGGTCGGCAGCGGCACCGGCTTGTCCGCCAGCGACCGCAGGTAGTCGATCACGTCGGCGCGCTCGCTGTCCTTGGGCAGGCCGGCAAAGCCCATGGCGGTGCCGGCAATGTAGCCCTTCGGATTGATGAGGAACTTGTTCAGCTCGTCGAAGGTCCACTTGCCGCCCTTCGCCTTCATCGGCGCCGAGTAGTTGAAGCCGGCCTCGGAGGCACGATCGCGATCGACGATGCCGTAGAGGTTCGGACCCACACGGTTGGGACCGCCCTTCTCGAAGGTGTGGCAGGCGGCGCATTTCTTGGCGGCCGTCGCACCCTTCTCGACCGAGGCGGTCTGCAGCAGCTTCTCGATCGGCTCCGACGGAGCCGCTGCCGCGGCCTTCTCGCCGCCGCCACCCGCTTCTTCCTTCACGGCGATCTCGAAACCAGGCTTGGCCATCGGCTTCGGGGTGAAGACCGCATTGGCGGTCAGATTCATCACCATCAAGACCAGGCAGGTGCCCAGAATTGCGCCCATGATCTTGTTGAGTTCAAAGGAGTCCATATCGGATCAGGCCCCACCGCCGGAAGGTCACGTTGCACGCATGGTTCAGGCGCGCGAATAACGTGACTGAAAACCAAAAAACGGCCCCGAAATCAAGCATTCGCAATCGCTGCAACGAGATAACGGTTTGCCTGGGCGCTGGCAACCCGTATAACCGGCCCCGCCGCATTGAAAACGCGCACGAATTTCCGATTTTTCCACCTCACGCGACTTCGACCTCATGGCCCGATCCGACACCCTGCTGCTGATTCCCTCCCGCATGGCGGCCACCCGACTCGCGGGCAAGCCGCTCAAGGACATCGGCGGCGTGCCCATGATCGTCCAGGTCTGGCGCCGCGCCCAGGAGGCCGGCATCGGCCGGGTGGTGGTGGCGACCGACACCGACGAGATCGCCGCCGCCGTGGCGGCCCATGGCGGCGAGGCCGTCATGACCAGCCCCGACCATCCCTCGGGCTCCGACCGCATCCACGAGGCGCTGACGCGGCTGGATCCGGCGGGCGAGGTCCGGATCATCGTCAATGTCCAGGGCGACCTGCCCACCATCGCCCCTTCCGACATTCGCGCGGCGCTCGGCCCGCTGGAAGATCCTGCCGTCGACATCGCGACCCTCGCCGCGGTGATCAGCAAGGACGACGAGCACACCTCCCCCAACGTGGTGAAGGTCATCGGCTCGCCGCTCACCGCGGACCGCCTGCGGGCGCTGTATTTCACCCGGGCGACGGCACCTTATGGCGACGGGCCGCGCTATCATCACATCGGTCTCTATGCCTATCGCCGGGCGGCCCTGGCACGCTTCGTATCGCTCCCTCCTTCCCCGCTGGAAACCCGCGAGAAGCTGGAACAGCTGCGGGCGATCGAGGCAGGCATGCGCATCGACGTCGCGGTGGTTGACACCGTGCCGCTCGGCGTCGATACGCCCCATGACCTCGAGATCGCTCGGCAGATGCTGAGCGCCTCCTGAATGATCACCCCAAACCCGACGAGCCGACCATGAAGATCGCATTCCAGGGCGAAAAGGGCGCGAACTCGCATATCGCCATCGCCGAGGCCTTCCCTGACGCCGAGGCCCTGCCCTGCGCGACCTTCGAGGACGCCCTTGCCGCTATTTCCTCAGGCGACGCCGATCTCGGCATGATTCCGATCGAGAACTCGGTGGCCGGCCGCGTCGCCGACATCCACCACCTGCTGCCGCATTCCGGGCTCTTCATCATCGGCGAGTGGTTCCTGCCGATCCGCCACCAGCTCGTCGCCCCCCGCGGCGCGACGCTGGAAGGCATCAAGACCGTGGAAAGTCACGTTCACGCCCTCGGCCAGTGCCGCAAGATCATCCGCCAGCTCGGCATCAAGCCCATCGTCGCCGTCGACACCGCAGGCTCGGCCCGCGCCGTCGCGGAGCGTGGCGACAAGACCTGCGCCGCGATTTCCTCGCGCCTTGCCGCCGAGATTTACGGCCTCGACATCCTGAGCGCCGACATCGAGGACGAATCCCACAACACCACCCGCTTCGTCGTGCTGTCGCGCACGGAAAAGTGGGCTCCGCAGACCGCGGCCCCGCTGGTGACGACCTTCGTGTTCCGGGTACGCAACCTGCCGGCGGCGCTCTACAAGGCGCTCGGCGGCTTCGCCACCAACGGCGTCAACATGACCAAGCTGGAAAGCTACATGGTCGACGGCAATTTCTTCGCCACGCAGTTCTATGCCGATGTGGATGGCCATCCCGACGACCGCTCGCTCGCCTATGCCCTGGAAGAGCTGCGCTTCTTCTCCAGGGAGCTGCGCATCATCGGTGTCTACCCGGCCCATCCGTTCCGGGCGACCTTCAGCGAGTCGGGGAGCTGAGCTTCAGAGGCGTGGGCAGAAATTTTACAGATTGATGAAATTCGAAGTGTGCCCACCTTCAAGAAATGCAACAGGCACCTTTCACCACGAGATATTCCTCTTTTATAATATAAGTTTAACTGAATCACAATCAGCGGACAGCTCGTTCGAGAACCGTCCCACAAGCCTTGATATCACCTCACGTATTCTACGAATAATGGGCTATGGTGGGAAAATTCCCACGGAAATGGGGCCCTCAATGGGCTGGGCGCGGCCGGTCCCTTGGCCTATGTTTGCGACCCACATGGCAACAGCCCGGCGCGCATGACGCGGCCGCTATCATAAGTTGCGTGGAGTTCGAAACACAATGAGTGAGACTGCGCCGACCGCCAGCGGCGGCCCCGCCGCCAAACTCCCCCGTATCTCGTTCGAGTTCTTCCCGCCCAAGACGGCGGAGATGGAAACGAACCTGTGGGACACCATCAAGCGGCTCGCCCCGCTGCAGCCGACCTTCGTGTCCGTCACCTATGGCGCCGGCGGCTCGACCCGCGAGCGCACCCACGCGACCATCGCCCGCATTCTCAACGAGACTGACCTGCTGCCGGCCGCGCACCTGACCTGCGTCGGCGCACCGCGCGGCGAGATCGACGAGATCGTCGACCGTTATCACGAGATCGGCGTCCGCCACATCGTCGCCCTGCGCGGTGACCCGGTCGCGGGCATCGGCACCCCGTTCATTGCGCATCCGGATGGCTACCAGACATCGTCCGAGCTGATCGCCGGCATCAAGCGCCGGCACCCCGACATCGAGGTCTCGGTCTCGGCCTATCCCGAAAAGCATCCGGAGAGCCCGACCTTCGACGCCGACATCGACGGTCTCAAGGCCAAGGTCGACGCCGGTGCGACGCGCGCCATCACCCAGGTGTTCTTCGACAACGATCTCTACTACCGCTTCGTCGACCGCGTGCGTGCCCGCGGCATCGACATCCCGATCGTGCCCGGCATCATGCCGATGCACAATTTCAAGCAGGCGCGCAATTTCGTGACCCGTGCCGGCACCACCGTGCCGGACTGGCTGGCGGCAAAGTTCGACGGGCTGGACGACGATCCGGAGACCCGCAAGCTGGTGGCGGCAACCGTCGCTGCCGGCCAGGTGCAGAAGCTCGCCAAGCAGGGCATCGACACCTTCCACTTCTACACCATGAACCGCGCCGACCTGGTGTTTGCCATCAGCCACCTGCTCGGCCTGCGCCCGTCGCAGCAGCAGGCGGCCTGACCCCGAAACCTTTTGTATGAGTCCGACATGACCGCGCCCGTTCGCTCCGAGACCGAAACTCGCCTGCGCCAGCTCGCCGCCGAACGCATCCTGGTGCTCGACGGCGCCATGGGCACGATGATCCAGGCGCTGCAGTACGACGAAGCGGCGTTTCGCGGCGAGCGGTTCAGGGATTTCCATCGCGACCTGCGCGGCAACAACGACCTCCTGATCCTGACTCAGCCGGACGCGATCGAGGACATCCACGCGCAGTACCTGCGCGCCGGCGCCGACATCGTCGCCACCAACACCTTCTCGTCGACCTCGATCGCCCAGGCCGACTACGACCTCGCCGACCTCGCCTACGAGCTGAACCGCGAAGGCGCCCGTCTCGCGCGCGCCGCCGCAAAAACGGTCAGCGCCGAAGACGGCAAGCCGCGCTTCGTCGCCGGCGCCCTCGGTCCAACCAACCGCACCGCATCGATCTCGCCCGACGTCAGCAATCCCGGCTACCGCGCCGTGACCTTCGATGACCTGCGCATCGCCTACAGCGAGCAGATCAATGGCCTGCTCGACGGCGGCGCCGACATCCTGCTGGTCGAGACCATCTTCGACACGCTGAACGCCAAGGCGGCGCTGTACGCCATCGCCGAGATCTGCGAGACGCGCGGCATCCAGGTGCCGATCATGATTTCGGGCACCATCACCGACAAATCCGGCCGCCTGCTGTCCGGCCAGATGCCCGAGGCGTTCTGGCATTCCGTGCGTCATGCCAACCCCGCGACCATCGGATTCAACTGCGCGCTCGGCGCCGAGGACCTGCGTGCCCACATCGCCGACATCGGCCGTGTCGCCGATACGCTGGTCTGCGCCTATCCGAACGCCGGCCTGCCCAACGAGTTCGGCCAGTACGACGAAAGCCCTGAATTCATGGCCGGCCTGGTCGGCGAGTTCGCCGCCTCCGGCCTTGTCAACATCGTCGGCGGCTGCTGCGGCACCACGCCGGCGCACATCGCCGCAATCGCCGCGGCGGTGGCGCCGCATGCGCCGCGCCAGATTCTTGGAATCGAGCCGCAGCTGCGTCTCTCCGGCCTCGAGCCGTTCACGTTGACGTCGGCCATCCCGTTCGTCAACGTCGGCGAGCGCACCAACGTCACGGGATCGGCACGCTTCCGCAAGCTGATCACCAACGGTGACTACACCGCCGCGCTGCAGGTGGCACGCGACCAGGTCGAGAACGGCGCCCAGGTCATCGACGTCAACATGGATGAAGGCCTGCTCGATTCCGAGCAGGCGATGATCACCTTCCTCAACCTCGTCGCCTCCGAGCCCGACATCGCCCGCGTGCCGGTGATGATCGACTCCTCGAAATTCCACGTCATCGAGGCCGGCCTGAAGTGCGTCCAGGGCAAGCCGATCGTCAACTCGATCTCGATGAAGGAAGGCGAGGACAAGTTCATCCACGAAGCCACCATCGCGCGCCGCCACGGCGCCGCCGTGGTGGTGATGGCGTTCGACGAGAAGGGCCAGGCCGACACCTACGAGCGCAAGATCGAGATCTGCAAGCGCGCCTACGACCTGCTGGTCGAGCGGCTGAACTTCCCGCCGGAAGACATCATCTTCGACCCCAACGTGTTCGCGATCGCCACCGGTATCGAGGAGCACAACAATTACGGCGTCGACTTCATCGAGGCGACACGCTGGATCCGCCAGAACCTGCCCCGCGCCCACATCTCCGGCGGCGTCTCCAACCTGTCGTTCTCGTTCCGCGGCAATGAGCCGGTGCGTGAGGCGATGCACTCGGTGTTCCTGTATCACGCCATCAAGGCGGGCATGGACATGGGCATCGTCAATGCCGGCCAGATGGCGGTGTACGACGACCTCGATCCGGAGCTGCGCCAGGTCTGCGAGGATGTCGTCCTCAACCGCGATTCCGGCGCGTCCGAGCGGCTGCTGGCGCTGGCCGAGAAATTCCGGGGACAGGAGAAGCAGGTCAAGGAAGCCGACCTTGCCTGGCGCGAGTGGCCGGTGGACAAGCGCCTGTCGCATGCGCTGGTACATGGCATCACCGAATTCATCGAGCAGGACACCGAGCAGGCGCGGCTCGCCGCCGACCGCCCGCTCAGCGTCATCGAAGGCCCGCTGATGTCGGGCATGAACGTCGTCGGCGACCTGTTCGGCGATGGCAAGATGTTCCTGCCGCAGGTCGTGAAATCCGCGCGCGTCATGAAGCAGGCCGTCGCCTACCTGCTGCCGTTCATGGAAGAAGAGAAGGCGCGCGAACAGGCGGCAGGCGGCAGCGTCGGCCGCAACTCGGCCGGCAAGATCGTGCTCGCCACCGTGAAGGGCGACGTGCACGACATCGGCAAGAACATCGTCGGCGTCGTCCTCCAGTGCAACAACTTCGAGGTCATCGACCTCGGCGTCATGGTGCCGGCGGCGAAGATCATTGAAACGGCGAAGGCCGAGCAGGCCGACATCATCGGATTGTCGGGCCTGATCACGCCATCGCTTGACGAGATGTGCCACCTCGCGGCCGAGATGCAGCGCAACGGCCTCGACATGCCGCTCCTGATTGGCGGTGCCACCACCAGCCGCGTCCATACCGCGGTGAAGATCGACCCGAACTACACCCGCGGGCCGGTGGTCCATGTCAACGACGCCAGCCGCGCGGTCGGCGTCGCCTCGTCGCTGCTGTCGCCGGACAGGCGGGAGGCCTATGCCGCCGACATCCGCCAGGAGTATCTGAAGATCTCGACGGCCCACGCCCGGGCGCAGGCCGACAAGAAGCGCCTGTCGCTGAAGCAGGCGCGCGACAACGGCATGAAGATCGACTGGTCGAAGGTCTCGCCGAAAAAGCCGTCCTTCATCGGCACCAGGAGCTTCACCGACTATCCACTGGCGGAGCTCGTCGACTACATCGACTGGACGCCGTTCTTCCAGACCTGGGAGCTGACGGGCCGCTTCCCGGCAATCCTGGACGACCCCAAGGCAGGACCGGTGGCGCGTTCGCTCTATGAAGACGCCCAGCGCATGCTGAAGCAGATCGTCGACGAGAAGTGGTTCAAGGCTTCCGCCACCATCGGCTTCTGGCCGGCCAACGCGGTTGGCGACGACATTCAGGTCTACGCCGACGAGAACCGCACCACGCCGATCGCGACCTACCATACCCTGCGCCAGCAACTGGAGAAGCGCGAAGGCCGCTTCAACGTCGCACTGTCGGACTTCATCGCGCCACGCGACAGCGGCGTGCCCGACTACATCGGCTCGTTCGTCGTCACCGCCGGCCTCGGCGAGGATGCCATCGCCGACCGCTTCAAGCGTGCCAACGACGACTATTCCTCGATCCTGGTCAAGGCGCTCGCCGACCGCCTCGCGGAAGCTTTCGCCGAGCGCATGCACCAGCGCGTGCGCAAGGAATTCTGGGGCTATGCACCGGATGAAGGCTTCAGCAACAGCGAGCTGATCCTCGAGCAGTATGCCGGCATCCGTCCCGCGCCCGGCTATCCGGCGCAGCCCGACCACACCGAGAAGGGTACGCTGTTCGATCTGCTCGACGCCGAGCGCACCGCCGGCGTCAAGCTGACGGAAAGCTTTGCGATGTGGCCGGGATCGTCGGTGTCCGGGCTCTATTTCAGCCATCCCGAAAGTTTCTATTTCGGCGTCGGCAAGATCGAGCGCGACCAGGTCGAGGACTACGCCGCCCGCAAGGGCTGGGAGGTGGCTGAAGCCGAGCGCTGGCTGGCGCCGGTGCTGAACTACATTCCGACGGCAAACTCCAATCCCGCGCCGGCTGGCGGCGAGGCCGCCACGACGGACGGCGACGTGCAGAGCCACCCGCCGGGCTGCGCCTGCGCGTTCCATCTGCAGTACCGCAAGAAGGCGGCGCGGGCGTAACGCGCCCCGACCGATCCGATCGACGCCAAGATGGCCGGGCCTCTGCCCGGCCAATCTTGTATTCGAGCGAGACGAAACGCGTCGTCCCAGGCAGAGACGAGAAACTAATCGCCCGGCGGCTGGAACGGCTGCACGATCTCCTTGAACTCAGGCAACGCCTCGCAGGCCGTTGCATGGGCGGCGAGCGCGGGCCAGTGCGCGACATCGACGACGCCGGGATGCGCCTCGCGCGTGAAACGGAGCGCGCAGCCGACCGCAATATCGGCGTGTCCGACCCGAGGCCCGAACCACCACGGTGACACGCGGCCGGCACGATCCTTTTCCAGCACATCGAGCACCGCCGCGATCTGGGTCCGGCAGCGCGCGAGCCACAGCTCCGAGCGTTCCTTGTGCAGCACGCGCTCATAGACGAGCGCGACCGCCTTGTCGCCAAGACCGGTGGCCAGCGCGCAGACCCTGAGCGCCTGCCGCCGCGGCGCGCCGTGCTCCGGCAGCATCGCCCGTCCCGGTCCTGCCAGTTCGTCGAGATAGTCGAGGATCGCAGCACTCTCGATCAGCACCTCGCCATCGTCCAGCACCAGCGTCGGAACCCGGCGCAACGGATTGAACGGTGCGATCTTGTCGGCGTCGCCGAAGGTCGACCACGGCCGGTGTTCGAAAGACAGACCATAAAGGCGCAGCGCAATCGCCACGCGACGCACGAACGGGGAATCGTATTGTCCGATCAGGATCACGGGCACACCTCCAGCACATCGACCTGCCGAGGATGCCAAAATCACAGGCGGCTTCCTAGTCGCCCGGTCCGCAGATCTGATCCGCACGCATTCCGAACCACCTTCCCCCAGAAGCACGCTTGACTCTCCACCTGCTGGAGCCGGTAGAACGCCTCCATGCACGGACGAACCTACTCCATCGGCGAGCTGTCGAAGCTCAGCGGCGTCTCCGTCCGCCGCCTCCGCTTCTATTCGGACGAGGGACTGCTGCCACCGACCGGTCGGGCGGACAGCGGCTACCGGATGTATGCCGACGCCGATCTCGCCCGTCTCGACCTGATCCTGGCGCTGCGCGAGGCCGGTGTATCGCTCGACGACATTCGCAAGCTGCAGTCACAGCACATCGCCCTCGGGGACGTGCTGCGGCTGCGCCTCGATGCCCTCGAAGCCGAGATCCGAGCAAAACGCCGCATCGCGAACGTCCTGCGAGCGGCCTTGAAAGCCGATGACCCGACCCACCACGACCTCAGGAGACTATGGACCGTGACCAGCTTATCTCATGCCGAATTCCGCACCGCCGTCGAGCGATTCTACGACCAGGCGGCCAGCGGCCTGCAGATCGACCCGGCCTGGCGTCAGCAGATGATCGATGCCGCGACGCCCGACCTGCCCGACCATCCGACGCCGGCGCAGATCGATGCCTGGACCGAGCTTCAGGCGATGCTTGCCGACACCAGCTATGTTGACGCCGCCAAGGCCGGCATGGCGCAGATGTGGGATGGCGCCTTCGATGCAGCAGCCTATGCTGCCGCGTCCGATGCCACGTTCGCCCGCGTCCACGAAGCGATCGCCGCAGGACAGGCGCCGCAATCGGAGACCGGGCGGGTGATCGCCCAGGACTGGCTGGCGCAATCGGCGGCGGCGATGAAGCGGACGCCCGACGCCGCGTTCCTCGACTGGCAGCTGTCGCAGTATCGAACCCACCACGCGCGCTCGGCGCGCTATCAGGACCTGATGGCGATCCTGCGTGGCGATGACGCCGCCAGCCATACCGGCGACGCCTGGCGCTGGATCGTCGAGGCCATGGGCCATCACCTCGGGCACAGCAGCTAGCGGCAGCGGCTCGCCCAGAGGTCAGCGCGGCGTGCCGATCACCGGCACATGCGGCGCTGCCGTGAGCGGCAGGATGCCTGCGAGACGCGGATCGTCGACGATCTCGATCTGACGCCGGAACGGCAGGAAGCCGGAGCGCTGGTAGAACGCCAGCGCCGAGGGATGATCGAAGGAACAGGTGTGCACCCAGACCCGCGAGACCGGCGCCGACCAGGCGCGCTCCAGCGCGCGGTTCATCAGCCAGCGCCCAGCGCCACTGCCGATCAGCGGCGCTGTGACACCGAAGAACGCCAGCTCACAGTCGCCCGGGGTGCGAAAGTCGAGCTCCAGCAGCCCTTCATCGTGGCCCTCGCTCTCCAGCGCGTACACCTCGACCTGAGGCGAGCGGAGAATCGCCGCGAGATCTGCATCCGGCATAACGAGGCGGGAATACCACAGCCAGTTTTCGCCGATCCGGCGATACAGCGCACGAAACCAGGCGAGGTCGGGCGAGACCACCCGCCGCAGCGACCAGTCGCCCTCGGGTCCACGATGCAGCGGCGGCAGCGCATGCATCTCGAGATGCGTCACCACCGCGGCGATCTTGCGGGCGGGCAGGTCGTGATAGTGGTCCGCGAGCATGGCGCCGGGCTATGCCAGGTCGTCCTCGCCGGGATCGCTGGCGAGCAGCCCCCTCACCGCACGGCTCCAGCCCTTGAGCTTGCGTTCCCGCGTCGCGTCACTCATGTTCGGCTTGAAGCGATGCTCGAGGCGCCAGTTGTCGGCAAAGCGCGCCGGCTCCGGATAGACCCCGGCGCCGAGGCCCGCGAGATAGGCCGCGCCGAGCGCGGTCGTCTCCTGGATCATCGGCCGGTCGACCGGCGCGTTGAGCAAATCGGCGAGGCGCTGCATGGTCCAGTCCGACGCGGTCATGCCGCCGTCGACGCGCAGCACCGTGCTCGCCTCGGTGGCCTCCGGCCAGTCGGCGCGCATCGCCGCCCACAGATCGTAGGTCTGGTAGCAGACGCTCTCCAGCGCCGCATGGGCGATCTCGGCCGGCCCGGTGTTGCGGGTCAGGCCGAACAGGCCGCCGCGCACCCGCGGATTCCAGTACGGCGCGCCGAGACCGACGAACGCCGGCACGAGATAGACCGACTGCATCGGATCGGACTGGTCCGCCAGCGGCCCGGTCTCCGCCGCACTCTTGATGATGCGCAGCCCATCGCGCAGCCATTGCACCGACGATCCCGCCACGAAGATCGAGCCTTCGAGTGCATAGGTGCGCTTGCCGTTGAGCTGATAGGCCACCGTGGTCAGGAGCTTGTTTTTGGAGGCGACCGGTGTCGTGCCGGTGTTGAGCAATGCGAAGCAGCCCGTGCCATAGGTCGACTTCATCATGCCCGGGGTGAAGCAGGCCTGGCCGATGGTCGCGGCCTGCTGGTCGCCGGCGATGCCGCGGATGGCAATCACGCCGTCGAACAGCTCCGGCGTGGTCTCGCCGAACAGCGCCGACGAATCCTTGACCTCCGGCAACATCGAGCGCGGTACGCGCAGGATCTTCAGGAGATCGTCGTCCCACACGCCGGTATGGATGTTGAACATCAGCGTGCGCGAGGCATTGGTCGCGTCGGTCGCATGCACCCGGCCGCCGGTGAGGCGCCACAGCAGGTAGCAATCGATGGTGCCGAACAGCAGTTCGCCACGCTCGGCTCGCACCCGCGCGCCGGGGGTATGATCGAGGATCCAGGCCACCTTCGTGCCGGAGAAGTAGGGATCGATGATCAGCCCGGTCTTCTCCATCACCAGCGGCTCATGCCCCTCGCCCTTGAGGCGGGTGCAGATCTCGGCGGTGCGGCGGTCCTGCCAGACGATGGCGCGGTGGACGGCCTGCCCGGTAGCGCGGTCCCACACCACCGTGGTCTCGCGCTGGTTGGTGATGCCGATGGCGGCGATGTCCGAGGCCAGCAGGTCGGCCTTGAGCAGCGCCTCGCGGCAGGTCGCGAGCGTCGAGGTCCAGATGTCCTCGGGCTCGTGCTCGACCCAGCCCGAGGCGGGGAAGTGTTGGGGGAATTCCTGCTGGGCCTGGGCGGCGATGGAAATGTCGGCGCGGAACACGATGGCGCGCGACGACGTCGTGCCCTGATCGATCGCCAGAATATGGGAGGCCATGACGTTTCCTCGCTTGCGTTCGGTTGATCTGCGCTTGGCTTTCACTTGGCGCTTTGAGCGCAAACAAAGCGATTGTCGCCGCCGCCGTCAAGGCGGCCGGACAAAACAAAGGCCCCGCGCGGGGGCCTTCCTCCCGATCTGACCCGGACGGGCTGCTCAGACCGACGCGGTGGTCACGCCACCATCGATCACGATGGTCTGCCCGGTCATGAAGGTGGACGCATCGGACGCGAGATAGGCGACCGCGCCGGCGATCTCGTGGGGCTCGCCGATCCGGCGCAGCGGCGTCGTCGCCGTGCGGCGCGTGAGGACGTCCTCGTTCTCCCACAGCGCGCGGGCAAAGTCGGTCTTCACAAGGCCGGGCGCGATGCAGTTCACCCGCACGTTCTTCGGCCCCCACTCGCCGGCGAGGCTACGGCACAGCGCGAAGTCCGCCGCCTTGGAGATGCCGTAGGCCCCGATCACGGTCGAGCCGCGCAGGCCGCCAATGCTGGAGATGATGACGACGGAGCCGCCGCCATGGGCGGCCATGCATGGAACGGCAAGTCCGCAGAGCCAGATGTTGCTCTTGACGTTGGCGCCCATGATCTTGTCGAACGCCTCGTCGCTGATGTCGAGCAGCGGGCCGTAATACGGATTGACCGCCGCATTGCAGACGAGTACGTCGAGCCGGCCATAGTGCGACAGCGTGTCGGCGACCAGCGCCGCGACCTCGTCGCGGCGGCTGATGTTGCAGGGAATGACATGGGCGTCGCCGCCGGCGGCCACGATGCCCGCGGCGACCGTCTCGCAGGCGTCGGCCTTGCGGCTCGAGATCACCACCTTGGCGCCCATCTGCGCCAACAGCTCAGCCGAGGCGCGGCCGATGCCGCGGCTCGAGCCAGTGACAATGGCGACCTTGCCGGTCAGATCGAACGGCGTTCCCTGCATGGCATCCCCAACTGTGGCGACGGGGCGAAGCCGCCCCGTCGTGTCGTGGTGTGCGGTAGCGCCTCAGTCGTTGAGCAGGCCACCCTGATCGCTGACGCGGCGCAGGTGATAGTCGGCATCGCCGAACAGGCTCTCGATCATGGTCAGCCGCTTGAAGTAGTGGCCGATCTTGAACTCCATGGTCATGCCGACGCCGCCATGAAGCTGGATCGACTGCTGGCCGACGAAGCGCGCCGAACGGCCGATCTGCACCTTGGCGGCGGCCACGGCCGTCGCCCGCTCCTTCGGATCGGTGTAGGTGCCCGCCATGGTCGCGAAGTACGACATGCTGCGGGCCTGCTCCAGCGCCACGAACATGTCGGATGCACGGTGCTGCAGCGACTGGAAGGTGCCGATCGCGACCCCGAACTGATTGCGGGTCTTGAGGTACTCGACCGTGGTTTTGAGCGATTCCTCCATCGCCCCGACCGCCTCGGCGCACAGCGCGATGCGGGCCTCGTCCACCACCCGCTCGATCAGCGGCAGGCCGTTCTCGGCATCGCCGATCACCGCATCGGCGCCGACCTCGACGCCCGAGAAGGTAATGTCGGCGGCACGCAGGCCGTCCTGGGTCGGATAGCCCTTGATGCTGACGCCCTTGGCGTTCGCAGGCACCAGAAACACACCGACCCCGGCGCGGTCGTGCCGGCCGCCCTTGGTGCGGGCGGTCACGATCAGGGTGTCGGCGGTGTCGCCATGGATCACGACGAATTTCTCGCCGTCGATGACATAACCGGCGCCGTTCTTCTTCGCCGTCGTGGTGACGTCGCCGAGGTCATAGCGCGAATTCTTCTCGAGCTGCGCAAACGCCAGCGTCTTCGAGCCGTCGATGATCGACGGCAGGTAGGCCGCCTTCTGCGCCGCCGAGCCGCCATGGCGCAGGAAACCGCCGCCCAGCACCACGGTCGCCAGATACGGCTCGAGCACCAGCGCCTTGCCGAGCGCCTCCATGACGATCATGGTCTCGACCGGACCGGCGCCAAAGCCGCCGTCCTCCTCGCTGAAAGGCAGGCCGAGCAGGCCCTGCTCGGCAAGCTTGCCCCACAGCGCGCGGCTCCAGCCGCTCTTTTCCGTCGCGTACTTCTTGCGCTGCTCGAAGTCGTAGGAGCTGCTCAGCAGCCCGTCCACGCTGTCCTTGAGCAGGCGCTGCTCCTCGGAGAGATCAAAATCCATAAGCCAATCCTCAAATCAGAGATCGCGGACCACAACCGCTCGGTCACAGACCGAGCACGGCCTTGGCGATGATGTTGCGCTGAATTTCGTTGGAGCCGCCGTAGATCGACACCTTGCGATAGTTGAAGTAGCCGGGTGCGATCTGGGTGGTCCAGTCGGCGAACTCGTTGCGGCCGGCCTCGTCGTCCGGCGCATAGGGCGCGGCGAACGGGCCGATCACATCGATCAGCAATTCGGTGATCGTCTGCTGGATTTCCGAGCCCTTGATCTTGAGAATAGAGGACGCCGGGTCCGGCTTGCCCCGACCGTTCTTGCTCTCGTTGGCGACGACCCGCATCTGGGTCAGTTCCAGCGCCTTGAGCTCGATCTCGGTCGTCGCCAGCCTCTCGCGGAAGCGAGCGTCCTCGATCAGCGGCTTGTCGCCCGCCATCACCTTGGAGGCGAGGTCCTTGATGCGACGGAGGCGCTCCTTCGACATGCCGACACGGGCGATGTTAGTGCGTTCGTTGCCGAGCAGGAACTTGGCATAATCCCAGCCCTTGTTCTCCTCGCCGACGAGGTTGGTCACTGGCACCTCGACATCGTCGAGGAACACCTCGTTGACCTCATGGCCGCCATCGATGGTCTGGATCGGGCGCACGGTGATGCCGCGCGACTTCATGTCGATCAGGATGAAGGAGATGCCGGTCTGCTTCTTGGCCGACGGGTCGGTACGGCAGAGGCAGAAAATCCAGTCGGCGTGCTGCGCCAGCGTGGTCCAGGTCTTCTGGCCGTTGACGATGTAGACATCGCCCTTGCGCTTGGCGGTGGTCTTCAGCGACGCGAGGTCGGATCCTGAACCAGGCTCGGAGAAGCCCTGGCACCACCAGTCATCGAGATTGGCGATGCGCGGCAGGTAGTATTTCTTCTGCTCCTCGTTGCCGAAGGTGTAGATCACCGGGCCGACCATGTTGACGCCGAACGGCAACGGGGGCGGCGCGGGTGCAGCCTGCAGCTCCTCGAGGAAGATGTACTGCTGAACAGGCGTCCAGCCAGTGCCGCCATACTGCTTGGGCCAGTGCGGCACCGCCCAGCCCTTCTTGTTCAGGATACGCTGCCAGTTGACCAGGTCGTCCTTGCTGGTGTGGCGGCCCTCCAGCAGCTTCTGACGTATCGCCGGCGGCACGCTTTCCTTGAAGAACGCGCGGACTTCGTCGCGGAACGCCAATTCGTCCTTGCTGAAACTGAGATCCATCGGAGTCTCCCTGAAATATCTTGGATGGGGTTGGCCGGCGCGTGGCCCGGAGCCGCGCGCCGGACGTGACGCTTACTGCACGATCTCGAACAGGCCGGCCGCGCCCATGCCGCCGCCGACGCACATCGTGACAACGCCATATTTAGCCTTGCGGCGGCGTCCTTCGATCAGCAGATGGCCGGTGAGACGCGCGCCAGTCATGCCGTAGGGATGGCCGACTGCGATCGCGCCGCCGTTGACGTTGAGCTTCTCGGGATCGATGCCAAGCTGGTCGCGGCAGTAGAGCACCTGCACGGCAAACGCCTCGTTCAGCTCCCACAGATCGATGTCCTCGATCTTGAGGCCATGGCGCTTGAGCAGGCGCGGAATCGCGAACACCGGGCCGATGCCCATCTCGTCCGGCTCGCAACCGGCGGACACGAAGCCGCGGAAGATGCCGAGCGGCTTCAGCCCGCGCTTCGCCGCCTCCTTGTCACTCATGATCACAGTGGCGCTGGCGCCGTCGGACAGCTGGCTGGCATTGCCGGCGGTAATGGTGAAGCCGTCGCCGCGCACGGCCTTGAGGCCGGCGAGGCCCTCCGCCGTGGTCTCCGGCCGCGGGCCTTCGTCCTGCGACAGCGTCACTTCCTTGTAGGAGATCGCGCCGGTCGCCTTGTCGGCGACTGCCATCGAGGTCTTGATCGGCGCGAGCTCGTCGTTGAACTTGCCGCCCTGCTGCGCGGCCGCGGTACGGCGCTGGCTCTCCAGCGAATATTCGTCCTGCTTCTCGCGCGAGATGTTGTAGCGCTTGGCCACCACCTCGGCGGTGTCGAGCATCGCCATGTAGACGTCCGGCTTGATCTTCATCAGTTCCGGATCGACCGCATGAAATTTGTTGGCGTGATCGTTCTGCACCAGGCTGATCGACTCGCCGCCACCGCCGACCGCAATCTCGACGCCGTCGAAGATCACCGAACGCGCCGCGAGCGCGATGGCCTGCAGGCCCGAAGCGCACTGCCGGTCGATGGTGGTGCCGGCGACGCCGACCGGCAGACCGGCGCGAAGCAGCGCCTTGCGCGCGATGTTGCCGCCGGTGGCGCCCTGCTGCAGGGCGGCGCCCATCACCACGTCCTCGATCTCGGCGGGGTCGACCTTGGCCCGCGCCACGGCTTCGCCGATGGCATGGCCGAGCAGGGTCGCGCCTTCGGTGTTGTTGAGCGCGCCACGATAGGCCTTGCCGATCGGGGTGCGGGCGGTGGAGACGATCACTGCATCGGTCATAACGGGTTACCTTGTTGCTGCGGTCTGGGAGGAGGAAGAAGATGAAGGCTGCTGGGAACGAAGTTCGTGGCGCGACAGCTTGCCGACCGTGGTGCGCGGCAGCTGGTCGCGGAATTCGAGCGCGGCCGGCAATTCGTGCTTGCCGATCTTGCCGGTCAGGAACGTGCGCAGGTCATCGAGCATGAACGGCGCGGCACCAGGCTTCAACGTCACGAAGGCCTTGGCCGCTTCGCCACGATATTCATCCGGCACGCCGAGCACGATCACCTCGTGCACGGCGGGATGCTCATAGATCGCCTGTTCGATCATCTGCGGGTAGACGTTGAAGCCACCGGAGATGATCATGTCCTTCTTGCGATCGACGAGATAGAAATATCCGTCGGCGTCCATGTAACCGATGTCGCCGGTCAGGAAACGATCGCCGATGAAGGCCTCGGCGGTCTCCTGCTCCCGCTTCCAGTATCCCTTGGTGACGTTCGGGCCGCGGATACGGATCTCGCCGGTCTCGCCGACCGGAAGTACGCGGCCGGGATCGCCGAGCGCGACCACGTCGATCTCGATACCCGGCAGCATCAGCCCGATCGAACCAGGCTTGTCCGGCCCACCCGACGGATGGCCCGTGCCGGGCGAGCAGGTTTCAGTCATGCCCCAACCGCTGCGCAGCTTCATCCCGGTCTTGTGCTCGAACACCTTCGCCACTTCCACCGGGAGCGGCGCACCACCAGAACCGCAGCTCACGAGCGACGACAGATCACGCCGGTCGAGATCAGGCAGGTTAGCGATGGCGATCCACATTGTCGGCACGCCCGGGAAAACGGTGGCGCGATGGACCTCGATGTCCCGCATCACCGCCTCAACATCGAAGCGTTGATGCAGCGAAATCAGGTTGCCGTCCTTGAGGTTGCGCAGCAGGATGACCGTCAGCGCATAGATGTGGAACAGCGGCAGCACGCAGATCACGCGCTCAACGGCGTCACCGCGTTCCGCACGGGCTGCGGTCCCCCACACATCATAGATACCGACCGCCGCGGTCAGATTGCGGTGGGTCAGCATTGCTCCCTTGGGCAATCCCGTAGTGCCGCCGGTGTACTGCAGCAGCGCGACGTCATCCGGAACAACCACCGGCCACTGCGCCGGCGCCACCGCGTCCCTGACGAATTCGCGGAAGGTGACGATCGCCGGCTGCTGCGGATAGGGCACCTTGGGGATCGGAGCCTCACCCCAATGCTCGTCCTCACAGATGATCAGGCGATCGATCAGCCCCTTGTCCAGGAGCTTGAGCGCCATCGGCAACAGCGCCGCGATGTTGCTGGTGACCAGCACCCGCGCGCCGCTGTCGCTGAGCTTGTGCGACAGCGTCCGCTCACCGTCGAGCGGACTGAGATGCACGATGCGGGCACCAGCCTTCAGGCCGCCGAAAAAATTGATGGGATGGTCCGGCGTGTTGCCCAGGAACAGCGCGATCGACGTTTCCTTGCCGCAGCCGGCGCGCAGGAACGCGGCTGCGGCCGCATCGACCAGCTTGCCCAGTTCGGCGAAGCTGATCGGCCGACCGCGAAATTCGAGCGCCGGCCGCGCCCCATAATCGGCCGCGGCCTGCGCCAGCAGGTCGGGAAGCGTGCCGAAAGGTATCGGCGCGCTCCAGCGTACCCCCTCGGGGTAGAACTTCTCACCCGGATAGGACATCGCGATCAGGCCGCCTTGGCAGCCCCCTTGGCGTAGGACGCGAACGTCTCACCCTGCTCCGCGAGCCGCTTGAGCAGCGGCGCCGGCTCGAGCGACGGATCGTTGGTCTGCTGGGCATAGAACGACAGCCGTTCGGCAATGTGCTTGAGCCCGACCTGATCGGCGTAGAACATCGGACCGCCGCGATAGACCGGCCAGCCATAGCCATACAGCCAGATCACATCGATGTCGCTGGGACGCGCTGCGATCTTCTCCTCGAGGATGCGCGCGCCCTCGTTGATCATCGGGTAGGTCATGCGCTCGAGGATCTCCTCGTCGCTGACCTCGCGACGCTTGAGGCCGAGGCGCGCGCAGGTCTCCTCGATCAGCTTCTCGACCTCGGGATCCGGCAGCGGCGCGCGCGAGCCCGCTTCATACTTGTAATACCCCTTGCCGGTCTTCTGGCCGAAGCGACCGGCTTCGCACAGCGCGTCCGCGATCTCCGACTTGATGCCGCGATCCTTGCGCGAGCGCCAGCCGATGTCGAGGCCGGCGAGGTCGCCCATGGCGAACGGCCCCATCGGCAGGCCGAACCTGGTCACCACCGCGTCGACCTGCTGCGGCAAGGCGCCTTCGAACAGCAGCTTCTCGGACTGCTTGCTGCGGGCCGCCAGCATGCGGTTGCCGACGAAACCGTCACAGACGCCGACCACGGCGGGCACCTTGGCGATGCGCTTGGCGATCGACACCGCGGTCACGAGCGCATCCGGCGCGGTCTTTTCGGCGCGCACGATCTCGCACAGCTTCATGACGTTGGCCGGGCTGAAGAAGTGCATGCCGAGGATGTCGGACGCGCGACTTGTCGTCGCAGCGATCTCGTTGATGTTGAGATACGAGGTGTTGCTGGCAAGCACCGCGCCGGGCTTGGCGAACTGCTCGAGCTTGCCGAACACCTCCTTCTTGACGGCCATGGTCTCGAACACAGCCTCGATGACGAGATCGGCATCCTTGACGTTTTCGAGGCCGACCACACCATTGATCAGCGCCATGCGCTTGGCCGGCGCATCCGCCGGAATGCCGCCGCGCGCCGCGGTTGCCTCGTAATTCTTCTGGATGATGCCGAGGCCGCGCTTGAGCTGCTCCTCGCCGGTCTCGATCAGCGTTACCGGAATGCCGGCATTGGCGAACGACATGGCGATGCCGCCACCCATGGTGCCGGCGCCGATGATGGCGACGCGTTCGACCTTGCGCGCCTTGGTGCCTTCCGGCACGCCGTCGATCTTGGTCGCCTCGCGCTCGGCAAAGAAGGCATGGCGCTGCGCCTTGGACTGATCACCGGCGACCAGCTTCATGAAGCTCTCGCGCTCGCGCTTCAAGGCTTCGTCGAACGGCACGTCGAACACCCAGCTCACGGCCTCGGCGCAGGCGAGCGGCGCATCAAGGCCACGGTTGCGCTTGTTAGCCGCAGCGGCCGCGTTGGTGAAGATGGAGCGGTCGGCCTTCGCCGCCGCGAGCTTGCTGTCGTCGTCGCGCAGCTTGCGCAGCGGCCGTTTCTCGGCCAGCACCTTGCGCGCGAACGCCTCACCGCCCGACGCCGGGCCTTCGACGATCTCTTCGATCAGGCCGTTCTTGAGTGCTTCCGCAGCTCCGATCGGATCGCCGGTGATGACCATCTTGACGCCGAGTTCCGGACCGACCGCGCGCGGCAACCGCTGGGTGCCGCCGGCGCCCGGCAGCAGCCCGAGCTTGACCTCCGGCAGGCCGAGCTTGGCGTCCTTTGTTGCAACGCGAAAATGACAGCCGAGCGCCACTTCGAGACCGCCACCAAGGGCGGTGCCGTGGATCGCGGCGATCACCGGCTTCGGGCAGTTCTCGATATCCGAGATGACCTCGCCGAGGCCCGGCGGCTTCGGCGGCTTGCCGAACTCCGTGATGTCGGCGCCGGCGATGAAGGTACGGCCGGCGCAGGTCAGCACGATGGCCTGCACCTGCGGATCGCTGCCGAGGCTCTTGATGGCCCCGCTGATGCCGCCGCGGACGGCCGCGCTGAGCGCGTTCACCGGAGGACTGTCGATCGTGACAATGGCAACCACATCGTGACGTTCAACCTTCACCACTTCACTCACGCTGCTCTCCTCGGACGATGTTTTTCTTGACCGGTTACGCGTTGGGTACGAATTCCTCAGCCCGGGCGGTAATTTATCACATTTCGCACTGCGGAATTCAATTTCACACCTTGACACGGAGGGTTATTTTGAAGAGCGTCCGTTGTCAACGAGGGCGGTGCGGCAAGTTTGATGAAGAGACCTGCGAAAAAGAGCGCGACCGATCGCAACTTTGTCGTCGCGCTGTCGCGAGGGCTCGACGTGCTGCGCGCATTTCGCCCCAATGACGGCCTGCTTGGCAACCAGGAAATCGCGGCGCGCACCAACCTGCCGAAGCCGACTGTCTCGCGCCTCACCTATACGTTGACCAAGCTTGGCTATCTCACCCAGGTTCCGCGGTTCGAAAAATATCAGCTGACCCCAGCGGCCATGGCGCTGGGCTATTCGGCGCTCGCCAATCTCGGCATCCGGCAGATGTCCGACCCGTTCCGTGACAAATTGATGCGGGAAACCGGCGGCGCTGTGGCGATTGGCGCCCGCGATCGCCTCAGCATGATCTATTTCGGCCAGAGCCGCAGCGACCTCACGGTCGGCGTGCTGCTCGACGTTGGCTCCAGGGTGCCAATTGCGACCACCGCGATGGGACGTGCCTATTTGTTGGCGTTGCCTGACGACGAGCGGACTGCCTTAATGCAGGACATCCGGGAGAACGTCGGCAGCCGCTGGTCGAAGGTCAAGGAGGGGATCGAGCGCGCTGGCGAGATGGTCGCAAGGCACGGTTTTGCGATTTCGGCCGGCGAGTGGCATGCGGACATTCACGCAGCGGGCGTTGCGCTGCGGCTGAACGACGGCACGGGGCCATACGCGTTCAATTGTGGCGCGCCGGCGTTCAAATTCTCGGAAGACCGCCTTATCAATGACATCGGCCCCCGGCTGGTGGCGATGGTGCAGAACATTGAAAAAGCGATGACCGGGCGCCCGCTGATCGGGCATCCGGTCGTACCAACGACCAATCACAATAATAAGAAACCGAAATCAGGAGGGAAAATTGCTCGAGAGGTTGAGGGAATCGACTAGCAGCCACGATCACGGAAACCGTGCTGCAGTGCCGGTGGGCGCGAGCCACGCGGCATGACGCTGGTCGATTCGTCGCAGGGGCCGTCGCCCCTGCTCTCCGTCCGTGACGTGAGCGTCACCTTCGGAGGCATCGTCGCGTTGAACGGCGTGTCGTTCGATATGCGTCAGGGCCATATTCTTGGCCTGATCGGTCCGAACGGCGCCGGCAAGACCACGCTTTTCAATTGCCTGAGCCGGCTCTACCAGCCGAGCCGCGGCGACATCCTGATGGAGGGCCGCAGCATCCTCCATCAGCAGCCGCACCGGATTCCGGACATCGGCATCGGACGCACGTTCCAGAACGTCGCGCTGTTCCACAATCTCTCGGTGTTCGACAATATCCGTGTCGGCGCCCACTCGCGCACCAGCAGCGATGCGATCAGCGACATGCTGAAGCTGCCCTGGGTGCGGCGCGAGGAGAAGGCGCTCGACGAGCGCGTGAGGGACATCGCCGACTATCTCGACCTGACCGACGTCGGGGATCGCCCGGTCGCCGGGCTGCCGTTCGGCACCCAGAAGCGCGTCGAGCTCGGCCGGGCGCTAGCCGCCGAGCCGAAGATCCTGCTGCTCGACGAACCCGCGGGCGGCCTCAATCACGAGGAAGTGTATGCCCTCGGCGACCTGATCCGCCGCCTCCGTGACCAGCGCGGCGTCTCGGTGCTGCTGGTCGAGCATCATATGGGCCTCGTGATGTCGATCGCCGATCATGTGGTCGCTCTCAACTTCGGCAGGAAGCTCGCGGAAGGCACGCCGGCTGCCGTGCAGTCCGACCCGGACGTGATCAAGGCATATCTGGGGAGCAAGGAATCATGAACCAGATGCTCGAGATCCAGGACCTGCGCGCCTATTATGGCCAGGTGCAGGCGCTGCACGGCGTGCAGCTCAGCCTCAGCGAAGGCAGCGTGACCACCCTCCTGGGCGCCAACGGCGCCGGCAAGACCACGACGCTGCGCTCGATCTGCAACATGATCCGCTCGACCGGCGCGATCCGGTTCGACGGCAAGCCTCTCGCCGGACGCTCGACGGAAAACATCGTCAAGCTCGGCATCGCCCATGTGCCGCAGGGCCGCGGCACCTTCACCCGCATGACGGTCGCCGAGAACCTGCAGCTCGGCGCCATCACCCGCGGCGACACCCGGGCGATCGCCGACGACATCGAGCGGATGTACGGCTACTTCCCGAAACTCAGGGAGCGGCGCGACCAGCAGGCTGGCACGCTGTCCGGCGGCGAACAGCAGATGCTGGCGGTCGCCCGGGCGCTGATGTTGCGGCCACGCCTGATGCTGCTCGACGAACCCTCGTTCGGCCTTGCGCCGCTGGTGGTTCGCGACCTGTTCGGCATTCTCGGGCGCATCAACCGCGAGCAGAAGGTGACGATCCTGGTGGTCGAGCAGAACGCGCAGCTCGCCCTCGAGATCGCGAGCCACGCCTATGTGATCGAGACCGGACGCATCGTGATGTCAGGCGACGCCAAAGAGATCGCCGACAATGAAGACATTCGCAAATCCTATCTGGGCTACTGAGGAGGCCGGCCATGGAGCTGTTCACCAACCAGGTGCTGGCTGGCATCGCCACCGGTGCGATCTACGCCTGCATGGCGCTCGCCGTGGTGATGATCTACCAGGCGATCGATCATCTGAACTTCGCCCAGGGCGAAATGGCGATGTTCTCGACGTTCATCGCCTGGCAATTGATGCAGTGGGGCGTACCGTACTGGATCGCGTTCCTGCTGACGCTGGCGATCTCGTTCGCCGGCGGCATCGTCATCGAGCGCGCCTTGTTCAAGCCGCTCGCCAACGCCCCGATCCTGACCCATGTCGCCGGCTTCATCGCGCTGTTTGCCATCCTCAACAGCGTCGCCGGCCTGACCTGGGACTTCACCATCAAGCAGTTCCCCTCGCCGTTCGGATCCAAGCCGTTCCTCGGCAGCCAGCTGATCTCGACCCATCAGGCCGGGATGATCGGCATCACCGCACTGCTGCTGACCCTGCTCTACATCTTCTTCCGCTACACCCGAATTGGCCTTGCGATGCGGGCGGCGGCCTCGGTGCCGGAATCGGCACGTCTGGTCGGCGTCAATGTCGGCTGGATGATCGCACTGGGCTGGGGCATGGCGGCCGCGATCGGCTCGATCGCCGGCATGCTGATCGCTCCGATCGTATTCCTCGAGCCCAACATGATGGGCGGCGTGCTGCTCTACGGCTTCGCATCCGCGGTACTCGGCGGGCTTACCAGCCCATTCGGCGCGGTGATCGGCGGTTTCCTGGTCGGCGTCTTCGAGAACCTGGTCGGCACCTATATCCCGGGTGTCGGCAATGAACTCAAGCTGCCAATCGCGCTGGCTCTGATCATCACCGTGCTTGTCGTGAAACCCAACGGCCTGTTCGGCCGCTCCGTCGTCCAGCGAGTTTGATCATGACCGCAGCTCAGGAAACCGTTGCCTCCACTCCCGCGGTCGGCGCTTCCGCCAGGAAATCGATGACGGTGAGCCGTGCCGGCTCGCTGATCATGCTGGTGTTGATGCTGATCGCGCCGCTGTTCGTGAAAAACTTCGTCATCTTCCAGTTCACCATGCTGCTGGTCTATGCGATCGCCATCATGGCGCTGAACATCCTGACCGGCGGCAGCGGCCAGTTCTCGCTGGGACAGAGCGCGTTCTACGCACTCGGCGCCTATACCGCTGCCGTCCTGATGGATTCCGCCAACGTCAACTATGTGCTGACATTGCCGGTCGCCGCCGTGGTGTGCTTCGCCTTCGGCTTCCTGTTCGGGCTGCCGGCGCTGCGGCTGTCGGGGGTCTATCTCGCACTCGCGACTTTCGCGCTGGCGACGGCGACGCCGCAACTGCTCAAGCTCGGCGTGTTCGAGCACTGGACCGGCGGCGTTCAGGGCCTCGTCATCACCAAGCCCGATGCTCCGTTCGGCCTGCCGATGTCGCAGGACATGTGGCTGTACTACTTCACGCTGGCAGTCGGGCTCGTGATCTATACGGCCTCGGTCAATCTGCTGCACTCGCGCACCGGACGCGCCATGATGGCGATCCGCGACAACCAGATCGCGGCGTCTGCGCTCGGCGTCAACCTCGCGCTGTACAAGACGCTGGCGTTCGGCATCAGCGCCGCCTTCACCGGCGTCGCAGGCGCGCTCGGCGCCATCGTGGTGCAGTTCGTGGCGCCGGACGGCTACAACATCCAGCTCGCGATCGCGATCTTCCTTGGCATGGTGGTCGGGGGCGTCGGCTGGCTGCCCGGCTCGCTGGCGGGTGCGGCCTTCATCGTGTTCGTCCCCAATATCGCCGAAAGCATCTCCAAGGGGTTGTCGGGTGCGGTGTTCGGCGTGCTGTTGATCATCGTGATCTTCGTGCTACCGCGCGGCGCGCGGCAGGTTGCCCAATACCTGGAAGTCGCCATCAAGAAACTGAGCAGAACCTGAAGGAGTACCCGAGACGATGACGACCCGTTCCACCTTCATCGGCCTGTCGGCGGCGATCGCGGCCCTGGCGCTGACCAGCGGCACCGCGCTTGCCCAGAAGAAGTACGACACCGGTGCGACCGATACTGAAATCAAGATCGGCAACATCATGCCCTATAGCGGGCCGGCATCCGCTTATGGCGTGATCGGCAAGACCGAAGCCGCTTATTTCAATATGATCAACGAGCAGGGTGGCATCAACGGGCGCAAGATCAACTTTGTGACCTATGACGACGGCTACAGCCCACCGAAGGCGGTCGAGCAGGCTCGCAAGCTGGTGGAAAGCGACGAGGTGCTGTTCATCTTCGGCCCGCTCGGAACGGCCTCCAACTCCGCCATCCAGAAGTACATGAATGCCAAGAAGGTGCCGCAGCTGTTCGTCGCCACCGGCGCGACCAAGTTCGGCGATGCCAAGGACTTCCCCTGGACGATGGGCTGGCAGCCCGCCTACCAGAGCGAAGGGCGCATCTACGCGAAATACCTGCTGTCGGCGAAACCCGACGCCAAGGTCGCGATCATGTTTCAGAACGACGACTTCGGCAAAGACCTGCTGAAGGGCTTCAAGGACGGGCTCGGCGCCAAGACCTCGCTGATCATTGCCGAGGACAGCTACGAGGTCTCTGAGCCGACCATCGATTCCCACATCGTCAAGCTGAAGGCATCGGGCGCCGATACCTTCATCAGCATTACCACGCCGAAGTTCGCGGCACAGGCGATCAAGAAGGTCGCCGAGATCGGCTGGAAGCCGCTGTACTTCCAGAGCAACGTCGGCGCCTCGGTCGGCAGCGTGCTGAAGCCCGCCGGGTTCGAAAACGCGCAGGATATCCTGTCCGCTGCCTACGCCAAGGATGGCGCCGATGCGCAGTGGGACAACGACGAAGGCATGAAGAAGTTTTATGCCTTCCTCGCCAAGTATGCCCCCGACGCCAACCGGACGGACGCCTCGGTGGTGTACGGCTATGGCCAGGCTCAGACGGTCGTCCAGGTGCTCAAGCAGGCGGGCGACACCCTCACCCGCGAGAACATCATGAAGCAGGCCGCGAACCTCAAGGACTTCGCGCCTGACACCCTGCTGCCTGGCATCAGGATCAACACCAGCCCGACCGATTTCTTCCCCATCGAGCAGCTGCAGATGAACCGTTTCAAGGGCGAGAAGTGGGAGCTGTTCGGGCCGATCATCAATGGTGAGATCGGCGGCTGACAACCCAAGGCTGCACGCGCGGCCATCGACATCCGTAGCGACAGCGACAAAACGCCAGGCCCCCGGTGACATCGTCACCGGGGGCTTTTTCTTGAAGGCGCGGGGTAACGGGTATTCAATATCGCGCAAGAAGCCCGGCAGAGGCTTCGACTGACATGACACATCATCGAAAGGGAGAAACCGAAAAATGTCCTGCGTCCCGCGACGACTGGCGGCGTTTTCGATCGCCACCATCCTCCTGACCGCAAGCAGCGGCGCTGTGCTCGCCCAGAAGAAATACGACCCCGGTGCCAGCGATACCGAAATCAAGGTCGGCAACATCATGCCCTACAGCGGTCCCGCCTCCGCCTATGGCGTGATCGGCAAGACGGAGGAGGCTTACTTTCGCAAGATCAATGCCGCTGGCGGCATCAACGGCCGCAAGATCAACTTCATCTCCTATGACGATGCCTACAGTCCGCCGAAAGCCGTCGAGCAGGCGCGCAAGCTTGTCGAAGGCGACGAGGTGTTGCTGATATTCAATCCGCTGGGCACGCCGTCCAACTCGGCGATTCAGAAGTACATGAACAGCAAGAAAGTGCCGCAGCTGTTCGTCGCCACCGGCGCCACCAAGTGGAACGATCCGAAGGAGTTTCCCTGGACCATGGGCTGGCAGCCCAGCTACCAGGCCGAAACCCGCATCTACGCCAAGTACCTGTTGAAAGAGAAGCCGGGCGCAAAGATCGCGGTGCTCTACCAGAACGACGACTATGGCAAAGACTACCTGAAGGGCCTGAAGGACGGCCTCGGCGACAAGGCCGCCTCGATGATCGTGATCGAGGAGCCCTATGAGGTGTCCGAGCCGACCATCGACTCGCACATCGTCAAGATGAAGTCGCTGAACGCCGACGTCTTCGTCAACATCACGACGCCGAAGTTCGCCGCGCAGGCGATCAAGAAGGTTGCCGAAATCGGCTGGAAGCCGCTCCACTTCCTCAACAACGTCAGCGCATCGATCGGCAGCGTCATCAAGCCGGCCGGCTTCGAGAACGCCCAGGACATCATCTCAGTCGCCTATCTGCAGGATGCGCTCGATCCGCAATGGAAGGACCATCCCGGCATGAAGACGTTCGACGAGTTCCTCGCCAAGGATTTCCCCGAGGGCAATCGCGCCGACGCATCCGTCATGGTCGGTTACAACGTTGCCCAGACCCTGGTGCAGGTGCTCAAGCAGTGCGGCGACAACCTCACACGGGATAACGTCATGAGGCAGGCAGCCAGCCTGCAGGGCTTCGCCACCACCAACCTGCTGCCTGGCATCACCATCAAGACGAGCCCCACCGATTTCGCACCGATCGAGCAGGTGCAGTTGCAACGCTTCAAGGGCGAACGCTGGGAACTGTTCGGGCCGATCATGAGCGGCGAGGCGGGTGGCTGACCACCGTCGCAGCCGCACCAGCATCCGATGCCTCGGCAACCATCGTTGCCGGGGCTTTTTTTCCGCCTGCCCCTGATCCGGCCCGATCGCCCCGTCCGACGCCCGCCGAAGCCCTGTTGGAAAATCCGGAAACCTGCTAAGGATCGGGTGCGTCCGCGCCTGCACCCGGTTCCGGGCGACGCCAAGAAAAGCGCAACAAACAGGTCTCAGGGCCTTCAGGGAAACGCTGCGGCGTTTTCAATCCAGAACAAGACACCATGTTGTTGCCACCGCGCCGCACAAGCAGCGCGAGCAGAGGAATGCGCCGACCATGCACGTGATCACCAGCCCACCCGGGACTAACACCCCGCGCCCGCCTTCCGCTCCACAGCCCCTCCGACCGACAAGCCTCGCATGACCGATCACCGCCCCCTGCTCCGTTCGATCTTTGATGCCGCCGTCGCCGCCGCCCATCCCGACCGGGTCCTCGCCGCCCATCTGCCGCCGGCGCCCAAAGGACGGGTGATCTGTCTCGCCGCCGGCAAGGCCGCCGCCGCCATGGCCGCCGCTGCGGAAGCCTATTATCTCGACCGGCTCGGGCTCGATCCGGCCCGGCTGTCGGGCCTTGCCACCACCCGCCACGGCCATGGCGTGCCGACGCGACGCATCCGCGTGGTCGAGGCTGGCCATCCCGTGCCGGACGAAGCCGGCCTGAAGGCTGCCGACGACACGCTGAAGCTGGCCGCCGAGGCGACCGCCGACGACCTCGTGCTGGTGCTGATTTCCGGAGGCGGCTCGGCCAACTGGATCGCCCCGGCAGAGGGCGTCACGTTCGCGCAGAAGCAGCAGGTCAACAAGGCACTGCTGCGCTCCGGTGCACCGATCGGCGAGATGAACACCGTGCGCAAGCATCTCTCCCGCATCAAGGGCGGACGACTCGCCCGCGCCGCCTATCCCGCGACGATCGTCACGCTCGGCATCTCTGACGTGCCGCACGACGACCCGGCGGTGATCGCCTCCGGCCCGACCGTTCCGGACACCTCCACGCTGGCGGATGCCCGCGCCATCATCACGCGCTACAATTTGCCTGTCGACGACGCCGTCCGTCGTGCGCTCGACGATCCCCGCAACGAAACCTGCAAGCCGGACGATCCCGCCTTTGCCCGCGCCCGCTTCGAACTGATCGGCCGTCCCCGCGAGTCGATCGATGCGGCGGTGCTGGCGGCCCGCAACGCCGGTTACGAGGTGGTCGACCTCGGCGCTGACCTCGAAGGCGAGGCCCGCACCGTCGCCGCCGCGCACGCTCAGATGGCGCTGAAGGCACGCGCCGAAGGGCGCCAGCTCGCGATCCTGTCAGGCGGCGAACTCACCGTCACCGTCACCGGCCACGGCCGCGGCGGCCCCAACCAGGAATATGCCCTGGCGCTGATCGCAGCCTTCGCCGAAACCAAGGGAATTTCGGCACTCGCCGCCGACACCGACGGCGCCGATGGCGGCGCGGGCTCGCCCACTGATCCAGCCGGCGCCATGATCGACCAGCGCACATTCGATGCCGTGCGCCGCCTGAAGCTCGATCCGGCCGCCTATCTCGCTGACAATGACGCGACGGGTTTCTTTGCCGCGACCGGCGATCTCCTGATCACCGGCCCGACACTGACCAACGTCAACGACGTGCGCGTCATCCTGGTGGACCGGATCTGATCCCGGCGCCATTGCGATGCATCCCCGGCGACCCCCGCCGGGGCACAATCAGAACTTCGACAGCTTTTCCAGCATCGCCATCAGCGCGACGCGATCCGTTTCGCAAAGCAGCGCGTTGAGCCGCGCCTCGTGCTTGGTCGCGACCAGCCGCTTGGCGCGCGCCAGCACGGCGCGCCCCTTGTCGGTCAGCATGACGATGTGCGAGCGGCGGTCCTGGGTCGAGCGCACCCGCATGCACAGCTCACGGCTTTCCAGCCCGTCCAGCATGGCGACGAAATTCGGCCGCAGGATGCCGAGCGTTGTGGCGATCTCGGTCTGGTTGCGGCCGGGATTGTGCTCGAGCAGCACCAGCACCGAGAACTGTGCCGGGGTCAGTTGCAGTGGCTCGACGCAGCGGATGAAGTCCTCGAAGATCCGCAACTGGGCGCGCTTGAACACATAGCCGAGCAGCTCGGCAAGCTCGCCGAGCTGCAGTGGTACGCTTTCGGCAACAGCGATCGCCGCCGGCCGCGGTGCCGCAGGTGCCTTTGAGCGTGCTCGGGACGCCCTGGAGACAGCAGATCTGGTCGCGGCCATTATTGAATAAGCTCGCCTGTCAAAAAACATGGTACGCCGGCCGTCCGCGATACGGACTAGCCGAAGGTGTCGCTTGCAGCGGCGTGAGCTTCGGTCAAGAACCGGTGCCCACGGCAGCGGATCGCGTTCGAACACGCGAACCAAAGCCGCTTGAGATTATAACTCATAATTGTTATGGGTTATATCAAATAGCGAGAGCGGACGACAACTGCTCACAACCTTGATCTGTGGCGCCGGCAGGGCCTGAGCCGCGCCAGGGGGGAAACGCAACCTTGAATACCACGATCCTGCTGTTCCTGCTTCAGGACGGCATCACCAACGGCGCGATCTATGCGCTTCTGGGCCTCGGCCTGGTGCTGGTGTTTGCCGTGACCCGGATCATCCTGATTCCTCAGGGCGAATTCATCACCTATGGCGCCCTGACCTACGCGACCTTGTGTGCCGGCAAGATGCCGGGTACGGCACGGCTCGCAGTGGTCATGGGCATCGTCGCCTTCGCATTCGACCTGTTCGCCGCCCGCCGGGCGCCGCAGGCACGAAAGATCATCCGCTCGCTGCTGGTCAATGTTGCGCTGCCGGTCGCGATTCTGGGGCTCACCGCCTTCGTTGCCGGTCACTCCGGCAACCTCATCGTCAATTTCCTGCTGTCGCTGGTGATCGTCGCCCCGATCGGCCTCTACCTCTACCGTGTCGCCTACCAACCGATCGCCCACGCCTCGGTGCTGGTACTGCTGATCGCATCGGTCGGCGTGCATCTCGCCATGCAGGGGCTTGGCCTCGTCTTCTTCGGCGCCGAGGGCATGCGCGCCCCGGCGATATCCGAGCTTGCCTTCGGACTTGGACCGATGCGCATCACCGGCCAGAATCTCGCAGTTTACGGCATCGCGCTGGCGCTGATCGTCGCGCTGTGGCTGTTCTTCGGCTACACCCTCTATGGCAAGGCGCTGCGCGCCACCGCGGTCAACCGGCTCGGCGCCCGCCTGGTCGGCATCCGCACCACGCTGTCCGGCCAGGCCGCCTTCCTGCTCGCCTCGGTGATCGGCGCCGTCTCCGGCGCGCTGATCGTGCCGATGACCACGATCTACTACGACAGCGGCTTCCTGATCGGTCTCAAGGGCTTCGTCGCGGCCATCATCGGCGGCCTCGGCAGTTACCCCGTCACGGCCGCCGCCGCCATCGTGGTCGGCATCGTCGAGGCGATGTCGTCGTTCTACGCCAGCGACTACAAGGAGGTCATCGTCTTCACGCTGATCATACCGGTCCTATTCGTGCGCTCGCTGTCCGCGCCCGCCGTCGAAGAAGAGAAGGACTGAGCCATGACCCAGCGATGGCCCATATTCGTATTCGCGCTGGTGCTGGTGGCGATTCCGCTGGTGCCCGGCATGCCACCGTTCTGGATCGTGCTGCTCGACAACATCGGCCTCGCCGCCCTGGTGGCGATGGGACTGGTGCTGCTGACCGGCGTCGGCGGCCTCACCTCGTTCGGCCAGGCCGCGTTCTGCGGCTTCGGCGCCTACACCACCGCTGTGCTGACGACCGCATATGGCCTGTCGCCATGGCTGACGCTGCCGCTGTCGCTGCTGGTCGCCGGCCTCGCCGCCGTGCTGCTCGGCCTGATCACCGTGCGGCTGTCCGGCCACTACCTGCCGCTCGGCACCATCGCCTGGGGCCTCAGCCTGTTCTATCTGTTCAGCAAGCTCGAGTTCCTCGGCCGCAATGACGGCATCTCCAGCATCCCGCCGCTGTCGATCGGCTCGCTGCAGATGATGAGCGCGGACTCGATCTATTACGTGATCTGGGCCGGCGTCCTGATCAGCGCCCTGCTGACGCTGAACCTTTTGGACTCGCGCACCGGCCGCGCCATCCGCGCGCTGCGCCGCGGCCATGTCGCGGCGGAAGCCTTCGGCGTCGAGACCGCGCGCGCCAAGCTCCTCGTGTTCATCTACGCCGCGGTGCTGGCTGGCCTGTCCGGCTGGCTCTACGCCCACTTCCTGCGCGCGGTGAACCCGACGCCGTTCGGCGCCCAGGCCGGCATCGAATATCTCTTCATCGCCGTGGTCGGCGGCGCCGGCTATGTCTGGGGCGCCGTGCTCGGCGCCGGCATTGTCGTGATCCTGAAGGAAATCCTGCAGAGCTACCTGCCGTTCGTGTTCGGCGAGGGCCAGCTCGAGACCGTCGTGTTCGGCATGCTGCTGGTAACGCTGCTGCAGATCGCGCCGGGCGGCATGTGGCCGCGCCTCGCAGCGCTATGGCCGGCAAAGAACGGGGCCGGCAAGCGCCCCGAAGCGGCCGGCGCGCTACCGGAACGTCCGCAGACGGAAGACACCGGCGCGACGCTGCTGCGCCTTGAGGGCGCCCGCAAGCAGTTCGGCGGCGTGATCGCGGTCAACAACGTCTCGTTCGAGGTCCACGGCAAGGAGATCGTGGCGCTGATCGGCCCCAACGGCGCCGGCAAGAGCACCACCTTCAACCTGATCACCGGCGTGCTGTCGGCGACCGCGGGCAAGATCTCGCTGTTCGGCCGCCCGATCATCAACACCCGGCCGCAGGACATCGTCCGCCGTGGCGTCGCCCGCACCTTCCAGCACGTCAAGCTGGTGCCGGACATGACGGTGCTGGAGAATGTCGCGATCGGGGCGCACCTGCGCGGCCGCTCCGGCGCCGTCGCCAGCATGCTGCGGTTCGATCGCGCCGACGAAGCCAAGCTGCTCGCCGAAGCGGCACGGCAGATCGAGCGCGTCGGCCTTGGTGACCAGATGCACCAGCTCGCCGGCAGCCTTGCGCTGGGACAGCAGCGCATCGTCGAGATCGCGCGCGCGCTGTGCGTCGATCCGATCCTGCTGCTGCTCGACGAGCCCGCCGCGGGCCTGCGCCACAAGGAGAAGCAGCAGCTCGCCGAGCTGTTGCGGCAGCTGCGGGCGGAGGGCATGTCGGTGCTGCTGGTCGAGCACGATATGGGCTTTGTCATGAACCTCGCCGACCGCATCGTGGTCCTGGATTTCGGCACCAAGATCGCCGAAGGCCTGCCCGCCGAGATCAAGACCAACCCGGACGTCATCAAGGCCTATCTCGGAGGCGTCGCATGACCGCGCTGCTCACTGTCGCCGACGCCCATGTCTCCTACGGCAAGGTCGAGGCCGTGCGCTCGGTCTCGCTCGAGGTCCGGCCCGGCGAGATTGTCACCATCGTCGGCGCCAACGGCGCCGGCAAGACCACGCTGCTCAATGCCATCATGGGTGTCCTGCCGCTGCAGGGCACCGTGAGCTTCGCGGGCACGAACCTCGGCCCGCTGGATATCGAGGACCGCGTGTCGGCGGGGCTGTCGCTGGTGCCCGAGCATCGCGAGCTGTTCGCGACGATGTCGGTCGAGGAGAACCTGCAGCTCGGCGCGTTCCGCAACGCCGCTGCCGCGGCGCGCTCGTTCGAGCGCGTCTACGCGCTGTTTCCGCGGCTGCAGGAGCGGCGCGCCCAGCTCGCCGGCACCCTGTCGGGCGGCGAGCAGCAGATGCTGGCCATGGGCCGCGCGCTGATGGGGCAGCCGAAGCTGCTAATGCTGGACGAGCCGAGCCTCGGCCTCGCGCCGCGCATCGTCGCCGATATCTTCAAAATCATCGCGGACTTGAAGCAGGCCGGCGTCGCCGTCCTGCTGGTCGAGCAGAATGCCCAGGCTGCGCTGCAAATCGCCGACCGCGCCTATGTCATGGAGCTCGGTGAGTTCGTGCTGAGCGGCGCGGCGAAGGACATCGCCGCCGACCAGCGCGTGATCGCGAGCTATCTCGGCTTCCAGCACGAGGAAGCCGCGGCGTCCTGAGGTCTGCCGCGGACCCGACACAGCCCCTCATCCTGAGGAGCGGCCGCATGGCCGCGTCTCGAAGGATGAGGCCCGGGAGCCATACCAATCCGGGCCTCATGGTTCGAGACGCGCGTGCCGCGCTCCTCACCATGAGGAGCTGACAGCAAAACGGGGCCGCTCCCGAAGGAACGGCCCCGTTCGCTTTTCAGCATGGTGATCGGATCGTCAGTTGATGACCACGTACTTGCCGTCCTTGACCGTCAGCAGGATGCGCGAGCGGTCGTCGAGGCCGTAGCGATCCTTTTCTGTGAAGTTGTAGACGCCCTGGCTCGCCGCCATTTCCTTCTCCGTCAGCAGCGCCTTGCGGATTGCTTCACGGAACTCCTGCGTGCCCGGCTTGGCTTCCTTGAGCGCCACCGGGATCACCCGCTTCAGGATCTCGAAGGCGTCGTAGGAGTGGCCGGCGAACTGGCTGCGGCTGTTGGGGCCATACTTCGCTTCATACGCGGTATTGAGCGCAAGGCCCGGCTTCTTGGTCAGCGCGCTGTCGGGCTGGCCTTCCGGCGCCATCACCGGGCCGGACGACATGATCACGCCTTCGGCCGCCTTGCCGGCGATGCGGATGAAATCCATGCTCGCCGCGCCGTGGGTCTGGTAAATCAGGCCCTTGTAGCCACGCTCGCGCAGCGTGGTCTGGGGCAGCGCCGCAGCGGTGCCGGAGGCGCCGACCAGGATGGCGTCGGGATTGGCGGCCAGCAGCTTCAGCACCTGCCCGGTCACCGAGGTGTCGGGACGCGCGAAGCGCTCTTCCGCCACGATCTGCAGCCCGAGCGGAGCACCCTGAGCCTTGAGGTCGTTGAACCAGAGGTCGCCGTAGGAATCCGAGTAGCCGATATAGCCGACGGTCTTGATGTTGTTCTTCTTCATGTGCTCGTAGAGCACCTTGCCCATGATCGGGATCGGCTGCGGCATGTCGACCGACCACTTCTCACGGGCCGGCGTGAACGGGAACGGCGCCAGGCCGAAGTGCGGCACACTCGCTTCGTTCGCAACGGTCGAGACCGCGATGGACGGCGGCGTGGTGGCGGAGCCCATGATCACGTCCGCTTTTGCCTCGGTGATGAAGCGCCGCGCATTGGTGGTCGCGTTGGTTGGATCACCGGCGTCGTCGAGCACGATGACCTTGAGCTTGACGCCGCCGATCTCGGTCGGCACGAACTCGACGGCATTGCGCTCCGGGATGCCGAGCGCAGCAGCTGGACCGGTGGTCGAGGTGGTGATGCCGATCACGATCTCGTTGCTCTGCGCCGCAGCGGGCGCGGCGAGGCCCGGCAACGCCAGCAGGGCTGCCGCGACCGGGAACATCAATCTGTTCATTCTAGTCCTCCCTTTGGATCGGTTGCTTTTAGTTTAGTTCAGGCTGACCGGCGCGCGCGAGATTTTCGTTACACCACGTCTCAAACTTTCGTCGCTGGCGCGGCCGACTTGCCGATGCTTTGAGCACGATTCCGGGGGCCGCGCGAGAGCCCGTTTCGCCGCATCGCCATGAGCGACACGGCGGTGTGCGCTGCACCCGCCTAGTCGTCGCCGAGCACGATGGCATGACACGACGCCGGGTCGCCGTAGAGCCGTTCGACGAGATCCGCGCGGTGCTCGAGCACGGCGCGCTGGTTGACCGAGCCCTTGTCGGTGACCTCGCTGTGGTCGATCGACAGCGGCGTGTCGAGCAGCACCACCCGGGCGATCCGGGTCGAGGAGCCGGTCGCGCTCTCGGCCAGCGCCGCGAGGCGGGCGCGGAACGCAGCGCGGACCTGCGGATCGGCTGCCGCAGCAGCAAGATCATGGGGTGGCAACGCGGGATTGATGGTACGGCAGCCATCGAGGTCGAGGATCGCCAGCGCACCCAGTTCGTCACGGTTGAGGCCGGTGATGACCACATCGCGGACGAGCGGCGCACAGGCCGCGACAAAGCGCGCCCGCAGCGGCCCGACGCTGACCCAGGTACCGCTACCGAGCTTGAAGTCCTCGGTGATCCGGCCGTCGAAGTCGAAGCCAGCGGTGAAATCCTGCGGATCGACCGGCTTCAGGGCATCCCCAAACTTGTAGAAGCCCTCCTCGTCGAACGCCTTCGCCGTCATCGCCGGCTCGCGCCAGTACCCGGGCATCACGTTCGGCCCGCGGGCGCGGACTTCGAGCTTGCCGTTGTCCGGCACCAGCTTGGCCTCATTGCCCGGCACCGGCAGCCCGACATGGCCGGAGCGGCTGGTTTCCGGTGTCACGCACATGAAGAAGGGCGCGGTTTCGGTGGCGCCGAGCCCGGTCAACATCGGCACGCGCCAGCCGGTCGCCTCCACCGCCACCTCGTCGAGCGCGTTCCAGACATGCGCCGACAGCGCTGCGCCGGAGAAAAACATCGCGTGCAGCCGGCTGAAGAACTTGGTCCGCAGCGCCTTGTCCTCGCGGAAGTACGGCAGCAGCGACTCATAACCCTTCGGGACGTTGAAATAGACCGTCGGCGCGATCTCCCTGAGGTTGCGCACCGTCTCGGCGATGCCCGCCGGCGTCGGCTTGCCCTCATCGAGATACATCGAGCCGCCGTTGAACAGCGTCAGGCCGATGTTGTGGTTGCCACCGAAGGTGTGATTCCACGGCAGCCAATCGATGATCACTGGCGGCTCGTCCTTCAGGAAGGCCAGCGTATCGCTGAGCATCACCTGGTTGGCGCAGATCATGCGCTGGGTGTTGATGACAGCCTTGGGCTTGCCGGTCGACCCGGACGTCAGCAGGAATTTGGCGATGGTATCGGGCCCGATCGCATCATGCGTCTCATCGAGCCTGCGGTGCTCCGGCGTCGTCAGAAGATCGGCCAGCGACGTCACGGGGCGTCCAGGGATATCGCCGCGGCTTGCGACGATCTCCGTTGTCGCCGGCACGTTGGCAACGATCGCGTCGGCGAACACCGTGGCATCGTCGGCGAAGACGAGCCCTGGCGTCAGCAGGCCGATGACATAGGCGAGCTTGCTGTAGTCCTTCGACACCAGCGAATAGGGTGGCGACACCGGGCAAACCGGCACGCCGGCGTAGTATGCACCGAACGCCATCAATGCGTGGTCGACCGAATTCCCCGACAGGATGACAAGCGGCCGCTCCACCGACAGGCCGCGCGCCAGCAGTGCGGACGCGATGGCACGGCTCGCATCGAGCAGCTGCGCATAAGTGACCTCGCGCCAGCCACCGCCCAGCGTGCGTTCGGCCATGAACACACGGTGCGGCGCCATCGTCGCCCAATAATGCAGCTTGTCGGTGAGCCGGCGCGGATAGTCGGCGAGGGCCGCTGTCGGGCGCAGGTAGATCGTACCGTCGTCGCGACGGTCGATGGTCACCGACGTCCGGCCGAACGAGATCGGGCGCAACGGAGCGCCGATGGAAGAGGAGTTATCGAGAGCCGCCGCAGACATGGTGTGGAGGATCCTGTCGTCAGGTGGGCTTGACCTTGGCCGTCTTGCGATCGAGGAAGGCGCGGATGCGCGCCTTGGCCTCCTTGTCGCCCTGCGCGACGGTCGCCATCAGCGATTCCATCAGCAGGCCGACCTGGGGATTGGCCTCGGCAATCATCGGCAGCGCCTGCAACACCGCGAAATTGGTCAGCGGCGCATTGCTCGCGACCTTGCCGGCGAGCTCGACGGCCTTGTCGTAGGCCTCGCCAGCCTCGGTAAGATACTGCGAAAAGCCGAGCGTCACCCCCTCCGCCGCGCTGTAGACGCGGCCAGTGAGCATCATGTCCGCCATCCGCGCCACGCCGATCAGCCGCGGCAGCCGGACCGATCCGCCGCCGCCGACGAAGATGCCGCGCTGACCTTCCGGCAGCGCGTAGTAGGCGCTGGGCTCGGCAACGCGGATATGCGCTGCGCAGGCGAGCTCGAGCCCGCCGCCGATCACCGCGCCCTTGAGCGCGGCGATCACCGGCACCCGTGCGAACTGGATCTTGTCGAATACGCGGTGCCACATCCGCGAATGGATCAGTCCCTCGGTGACGTCGCGCTCGGTCAGCTCGGAGAGATCGAGGCCGGAGGAAAAGTGCTCGCCGATGCCATGAATCACCACCGCGCGCACATCATCCGCGATATCGCCGAAGCACGCTTCGAGCGCCAGTACCGTGCCGTCATTGAGCGCATTGCGCTTGGCCGGCCGGTTCAAGCCCACAGTGAGAATGGTTCCGCTGCGCGCAATGACGAGCGGCGAGGCGTCGGAGGACGGCGAGCCCGAGGGCCCGGAAGTGGCGTTTCCCATGCTATTCGTATCCGTTAGAATAGTTATATTCTATAACTATATCGGCATAAGTCAACCGGGACGACCGATGCGCCCGATGGCGACGCTCCCGGAGAGCCTACTGCACCTGATGGACGTCGATCTCGACCCGGTCGGGATGGCGCGCACCGACGCCGACAAACAGCGAGCGCATCAGCCAGCGATAGGTCGGCGCGCCGGTCTCGAACCGCGGTACCGAACGGAAATAGATCAGCGCCGGATCGACCGGCTCGCCGCGGCGGATCCGCTCCAGCGCTTCGGGCGGGCCGAAGCGGATGCCGATGTTCTCGACATAGATGACTGCGCCGTCGTCCATCTCGATGGCGTACTTGGCTTCGAGTTCGGTGAAGCCATCGGGACGGATGATCTGATAGTCGGCCCCACCTTCACGGATGCGGCCGTGCAACCCCTCCCCGACCAACTCACCGCCGGTGATCGGGATCACCCGGCGGCTGCCCACCCCGATGTCACCGGCCTCGATCGGCGTCGCAACAGTGATACGCAGGCTGAACACATACTTGGTGACAAGGGCGGACGGCATCACGGTTATCCCAGCATTTGCTGCGGCAGCCAGGTGGCGAGCAGCGGGAAGAGAATAAGGATGACGAGGCGGATCAGGTCGGTGATCACGAAGGGCAGCACGCCGACGAAGATCGTCGACATGTTGACGTCCTTGATCACGCTCTTGATCACGAACACGTTCA